>NZ_JAGPXW010000023.1:0-116177 GCF_018070365.1 Micromonospora sp. D93
GTCGCGCTCGGCCTGGGCGCGCAGCGCCTCGGCGGCGCTGGCGTCGTGGCGCGCCTGGTCGCGGACGGCCTCGGCGTGCTGCGCCCGTTCGTCGGCGGCGGTGGCCTGCCGCTGCGCCTGCTCGGCGCGCTGGCGGGCATCGTCGGCCTCGGCGCGGGCGTCGCGGGTCTGCTCGCGGGAGCGCGCCGCGTCGGCCGCCGCCGCCTCGGCGTCATCGCGGGCCTCGTCGCGTTCGGTCTGCGCCGCCGCGATCTCGGCGGCGGCCTCCGCGCGGGCCTGGGCGAGCTGCCGCTGCACACCCACCGGGGACAACTCGGCGTGCAGCGACTCGGTCAACGTCTCGACGATCTGGTCGAGCCGGTCCACCGCCTCCCAGGTGCGGGCCACCTGCCCGGGCAGACCGGGGGCGTTGCGGTGCCGCATCCGGCTGTTGCGGGAGGCGCGCTGGCAGGCGCCGTCGTTGTCGCGGCAGTAGCGAAACGGTCGGCCCGCGCCGACACGCTGCGGCACCGGCCGTCCACAGTGGGCGCAGGGGCGGGTCTCGGTGGTGCTGGGCTGGGCGTCCATCGAGGGCGAAGTCTAGTGCCGGGCGGTCAGCTCGTCGCCCGGGCCGTCGCGTCCAGGGTGTAGCGGCGTTGCAGCAGCAGCGCCGCGAGCATCGCCACCGCCGGCAGCAACCCGAAGCCGTAGCGGACCGCCGCGAGGGCGGCGTCCGGCTGCACCGGCGACTCACCTGCCGTCGAGGCCACGAAACCACCCACGGCCAGGCACAGCGCGTACGCGTACGGGCCCAACGCCGCGCCGGTGGCCTCGGTGGCCGTCCACACCCCGGTGTAGGTGCCGGCGCCGGTGGGTGCCCCGTCGGTGGTGCTGGCGGCGCGGATCACGTCCGGCAGCATCGAGAACGGCAGCAACTGCATGCCGGCGAACGCCACCCCGAGCACCGCCACCGCGGCGACCAGCACCGGCAGACCGGCCGGGCGGCCCACCGCCAGCACCAGCGAGCCGGCCGCGAACGCGCCCTGCGCGCCGAGCAGCGCCCGTTGCTTGCCGACGCGTCGGGCCACCACCAGCCAGGCCGGGGTGACCAGCAGCGCCGGCGCCACGAAGGCGGCCACCAGCACCGTGGTCAGCCGGGGCGCGCGCAGCTCGTACTCGGCGTAGTAGGGCACCCCGGCGAGCACCAGGTGGGTGGTGGTGGACATTGCCAGGTACGCGGCGACCAGCCACCGGAACTGCGGGTCCCGCAGCGCCGTGCGCAGGGCCCGCCACCCGCCGTGCCCGGACGCGGCGGTGGTCGGCGCGGACCCGCGCAGCCGGGCGATGCCGGCGACACCGACGAGCATGGCCACCAGCATCCCCACGGCGAGGACCACGCCCATGCGCTGGTAGCCGCCCCGCGTCGCGGCGTCGCCGCCGGTGAGCAGCGGGGCCAGCAGCCCGGAGATCAGGATGCCCACTGTCAGCACGACCATCCGGAACGCCATCAGCCGGGTGCGTTCGTGGTAGCCGATGCGCAGGTCGGCGGGGGTGGCCAGGTAGGGGACCTGGTAGGCGGCGAAGAGCAGGTTGCCGGCGATGAAGAACACCGCGACCCATGCCGCGGCCGGCGCGCCGGTCAGGCCGCCGGGCACGGCGAAGAGCGCGGCGAACGCGAGCGGCAGGGCGCAGCCGAGCAGCAGCAGGCGACGACGGTCGCCGCGTCGGGTCTGCTCCACGTCGGCGCGGTGCCCCACCCACGGGTGCAGCAGCACGTCGGCGATCTTCGGCAGCAACAGCGCCAGGCCGGCCAGCCACGGCCCGACGGCCAGCACGTCGGTGAGGAAGTAGAGCAGCAGCAGCCCGGGCACCGTCACCCAGATGCCCATGCCGAGCGAGCCGGCGGCGAAGCCGGCAAGGGGGCCGCGCGGCAGCGTCGCGTCGGTGGCGGCCGCGGGCCGCCGGTCCAGCCCGGTCATCGCCGCATCCTCTCCGCAATCCAACGGTTGCTGGATTCTAGGGGCAGAATGGCGACCATGACCATGCCCCGCCGCCGCCCGGGTCGGCCCCGCCGCGACGAGACCCGGCCGACCCGCGAGGTGGTGCTCACCGCGGCGACCGCGCTCTTCGCGCAGCGGGGCTTCGACGCCGTCGGGCTGCGGGAGGTCGCCGCCGCCGCCGGGGTCGACGTCGCCACGGTCGCGCACCACACGGGTACGAAGGCGGCCCTCTACGACGCGTGCTTCGCCCGGGTGTTCGCCGCCGAGCGGGACGTGCTGACCGAGGCCGCCGAGCAGGCCAGCGCCGCTCTCGACGCGGGTCCGGACGCCGCGCGGCGGGCCCTGCACGAGCTGGTCGACGTCTTCGTGGACTTCCTCGAGGACCGCCCCGAGACCACCGCGCTGTGGCTGCGCCGCTGGTTGGAACCGCAGCGGCACGCCGAGCTCGACCAGCGCTACGCCGACCCGTTGTACCGGCTGGTCGCGGAGCTGCTCACCGCCGCCGCGGCGACCGGCGCCCTAGCCGAGCCGACTCCGCACATCACCGTGCGGAGTCTGGTGTGGGCGACGCACGGGCACGTGGTGGCGCTGGCCGCGGGCGCTCCCGGCGCTCGGGAACGGCGCGAGTTCCGGGCGTTCGTGCACCGCCTGCTCGACGGACTGTACGGATCACCGCCCCCTTGACGGACCACCGCCGCGCGACGATTATCCATCCGACGTTGGATTAATGGGGGCGGCAATGGGCGTACCACAGCGGGTGGCGGTGATCGGCGCCGGCGCCGCCGGGCTCGCCGCGGTCAAGGCACTACGCGACGCCGACGTGCCGACTGTCGGCTTCGAGGCCGCCGAGCAGGTCGGCGGCCTCTGGGTGTACGGGGCTCCCGACTCGCCCGCGTACCGCACGCTGCACCTCAACACCAGCCGTGGCCGCACCCAGTTCGCCGACCACCCGATGCCCACCGACTGGCCCGACTACCCCGACCACAGTCGCGTCGCCGGTTACCTCGCCGACTACGCCACGCGCTTCGGGCTGGCCGACACCATCCGACTGCGCCACACCGTCGAGCGGGTCACCCAGAATCCCACCGGCACCTGGTCGGTGGCCGCCAGCGGCCCGACCGGCCCGGTCGAGGTCACCGTCGACGCCGTGGTGGTCGCCAACGGGCACAACCGGGTGCCCCGTCTGCCCGACCCCGGCTACCCCGGCGCCTGCACCGCCGAGCAGATCCACAGCCACGACTACCGGGGCCCGGAGCAGTTGGCCGGCAGGCGGGTCCTGGTCGTCGGCGGCGGCAACTCCGCGATGGACATCGCCGTCGACGCGTCGTACGCCGCCACCCGCACCCTGCTGTCGCTGCGCCGGGGCGTCTGGGTGGTGCCGAAGTACCTGCTGGGCCGCCCCTCGGACACCCTCAACGGGGCGCTGGCCCGCCGGCTGCCGTGGCGTCTGCGCCAACGCATCAGCCAGACGATGCTGAGCGCCACCGTCGGCAACCCCGCCCGCTACGGGCTGCCCGCGCCGACGCACGGCTTCCTCCAGGACCATCCGACGCTCTCCGACGGGTTGCTGTCGCGACTGACCCACGGCGACGTCGAGGCCCGACCCGGCGTCGCCGCCCTCGACGGCGACCGGGTGGAGTTCACCGACGGCCGCAGCGACAGCGTCGACCTGATCATCTGGTGCACCGGTTACCGGGTGGACGTCCCGTTCCTCGACCCGGCGCTGCTCGCCGGGGGCGCCGACACCCTGCCGTTGTACCGACACGTGTTCCACCCCGACGCCCCCGGGTTGAGCTTCGTCGGGTTGATGCAGTCCACCGGGTCCGCGTTCCCGCTGGTCGAGGCGCAGGCCAAGCTGATCGCGGCGCACCTGGCCGGCCGGTACGCGTTGCCGGACCCGGAGCGGCAGCGCGCCGCCTGCCGGGCCGAACTGCGGGCCGCGACCGCCCGCTGGGGTCAGCGCCGCCCGGCGATGCGTGTGGACTTCGACGTGTACCTGGCCGAGCTGGCCCGGGAGTTGACCGCCGGGACCCGCCGCGCCCGCTCCGGCGCGGCCTCCTCGGTGGGGGCGCCCCGGTGAGCGGTCGATCCCTGGCCGGTCGACGGGTGCTGGTCACCGGGGCGAGCGGGACGTTCGGCCGTCACCTCGGCGCCGCGCTGAGCGCGGGCGGCGCCCGGGTGGTGGGGCTCGACCTGCACGCCCACCCCGACGCCGACGTGCCGGTGCTCGGCTGCGACCTGACCGACCCGGACGCCGTACCGGCGGCGGTGTCGGCCGCCGTCGACCGGCTCGGCGGGCTCGACCTACTGATCAACAACGCCGGGGTCGGAGGCCCCGCGCCGGCCGAGTTGCCGCCCGACGAGGTGGTCCGCCGGCAACTGGAGGTCAACCTGCTCGCCGCGTGGCGCACCACCGCCGCCGCGCTGCCCCCGCTGCTCACCGCACGCGGACGGGTGATCTTCGTGGCCAGCCGGATGGCGGTGCTGCCCCTTCCGCTCGCCGCAGCGTACGGGGTGAGCAAACGGGCAGTGGTCGCGTACGCCGACGCGCTGCGCCACGAGGTGGGCACCCACGTCGGGGTGAGCGTCGTCTACCCGAGCATGGTCGCCTCCCCGATCCACGACAGCACCGCCGAGGCCGGGCTGTCCCTGCGGGGGGTGTCCCGCCCCGAGCCCGTCGAAGGGGTGGTCGCGGCGATCCTGCGGACCGCCACCGCCCGGCGGGCGCCCCGCGACGTAGCGACCACCGCACGTGGGCGGCTGGAGATGGCCGTCGGCCGGCACGCGCCCGCGCTGGCCGACCGGCTGGTACGGCGTACCCTCGCCGCCCGGCTCGCCGCCGGTGACCTGGACGCCGCGCCGCTGGCCGCCGGGATGCTCGGCCGCCACCGGGGACGCTGACCGCCCGGGGTCAGGGCGTGGCGACGGCTGCGCGGGAGCGGTCGGCGGCGATGCGCACGGCCAGCGCCGCGAGCGCGGTGCCGGTCACCCACCGCTGTACCCGCAGCCACACCGGCCGGCGGGCGAAGAACCCCGCGAGGGCGCCGGCGCTGAACACGATCAACGCGTTCACGCTCAGCGCGACGGCGATCTGGGTCAGCCCGAGCAGCAGGCTCTGCGTCGCCACGTGCCCCCGCGTCGGGTCGATGAACTGCGGTAGCAGCGACACGTAGAGGATCGCGATCTTCGGGTTCAGCAGGTTGGTGACCAGGCCCATGGTGAACAGCCGCCGGGGCGGGTCCGGCGGCAGCGGCGCGGGCGTGAACGGCGAGTGCCCACCCGGACGCAGCGTCCGCCAGGCCAGCCAGAGCAGGTAGCCGGCGCCGGCCAGCTTCACCACCGCGTACAGCGTGGGCACCAGGACGAAGACGGTTGCCAGGCCGGCGACCGCCGCCGCCAGGTAGACGCCGAAGCCGGCGGCCACCCCGAGCAGCGAGACCAGCCCGGCCCTGCGGCCCTGCGCCACCGAACGGGACACCAGGTAGACCATGTTCGGGCCGGGCGTGAGCACCAGCCCCAACGCCACCAACGCGATGCCCAGCAGTGCACCAGTACTCACCACGATGCTTCCCCCGTCCGATGGATCCCACACCGACCGTAATCGGGATGAACGTCCCGACCCAGGGCCACCTGACGGGCCGTGGCCTGCGATCCTGGGTGATCCGCTCGTGTTCGGGGCCCGGCGGGAATGCTCACCGTCGCGGGCGCGCTGACCCCTGGCAAGTGCGTGTCGCCGGCCGGAGGCGGCGCGTTACGGTGGCCAGGGAGGTGCCGCACGGTGACCGAGGCGTGGGAAGCGTCCGTGGAGGCGAAGATCCGGGGAGCCGTTCAGCGCGGCGAGTTCGACGACCTGCCCGGCATGGGCAAGCCGATCCCCGGTCGTGGGGCGCCGTATGACGAGTCGTGGTGGATCAAGAGCTTCCTGGAGCGCGAGGCGCTCCCCAGTGACCTGCTCCTGCCCACCTCGCTACAACTGCGCCGACGGGTCGAGCAGGTCCCCGACGAGGTCCGTGACCTGCCCACCGAGCAGTCCGTGCGCGACTTCGTGGGGCAGTTGAACGCGCAGATCGTGGCGTGGCTGCGCAACCCCGACGACGGCCCCCGGGTCGCGGTGCGCCCGGTGAACACCGAGGACGTGGTCCGCCGTTGGCGCGCCGAACGTGCCCGCCCCAAGGTCACCTCGACCGTCACCGAACCGGCGACCGCCGTCGCGCCGTCGCGCCGTCGCCGCCGCAGCTGGTGGCCGCTGTGGCGTCGCCGTCGGGGCTGACCCGCGGGCCACGGCCACGGCAGACTGTGCCGATGCTCATCGAATCGCGGACACCCGGCACGCCCTCGACGCCGGGTGTCGCGCTGCGCCCCTGGTGCGCCGACGACCTGGATGATCTGGTGGACGCGTACCGGGATCCGGTTCTGCGCCGTTGGACCAGAGTTCCGGTGACCAACGCCGCCGAGGCCGGGCGGTGGCTGGACGGCGCGCTGCGGGACTGGGCCGACGGCCGGCGGTACACCTTCGCCGTCCTCGACGAGCAGGCCGACGGCGCTCGGCTGGTGGGCAACGTGGTGCTCAAGGGGGTCACGCCGGAGCGGTCGGCGCCGGAGGTGGGCTACTGGACGGCGTCGTGGGCACGTGGTCGCGGCGTCGCCCCGCGCGCGGTCACCGCGCTGAGCCGCTGGGCGTTCGACAGGTTTCCCGGGCTGACACGTCTCGACCTGCTGCACCAGGTGGACAACGTGGCGTCCTGCCGGGTGGCGCAGAAGTGCGGCTTCGTTTTTGAGGAGGTGTTGCCGGCCCGGCCGCCCTTCCCACTCGACGGTCACCGGCACGCCCTGCACGCCTGAGGCGTGTTTCGTTACGTCGGCGGTCGGGTGAGTTTGGCGGCCACGGCGTCGAGGACCCAGTCCAGGCCGGTCGCGAAGGATTCCTCGGCGTCCACCTCCGTGCCGTCGTGCACGGCCTTGCTCAGCGCCGGGAAGCGACCCGTGGCCAGCATTTTCATCACGTGCGGGCCGGAGGCGCGCTGCCAGTCGCGCTTGGACAGGCCGGTGGCGCGTTCGGCCCGCAGGTTCGCGATCTCGTGCCTGATCGCGCCGGTGACGTAGGCGCTGACGGTTCCCACGGCACGCAGGACGGTGTCGATGTCGGCGAGGCCGTCGAGGGCGGCCAGCGTGGCCTCGGTCACGGCGAGGCCGTTCGGGCCCAGGGTCGGGCGGCCGCCGAGCAGGTCGACCAGCCAAACGTGGCGCAGGGCGGCCTGCCTGGTGCGGTGGGCGAGGACGCGCAGCGCCTCCCGCCAGTCACCGGGCTGCTCCGGGGGGAGAATCTCGGCGTGGACCTCGTCCACCATGAGGTCGAACAGCTCGTCCTTGCTGGAGATGTATCCGTACAGCCGCATCGGGCCGGCGTTCAGCCGGGCGGCGACCTTGCGCACCGACACCGCCTCCAGCCCGCCCTCGTCGGCCAGCGCGAGGGCGGCGGCGATGATCTGCTCCCGGTCGAGCGGCACGGGGGGATTCGGCGGCGTCGGCCGGTCCCACACAGTCATGGTCACTCCCTGCTGTTGCGATGCATTGTAGGGGGGCGATACGGTGTATCGCCATGAGACATCGTATCGCTGTGGTCGGGGGCGGCCCGGCGGGCCTGACCTTTGCCCGTGTCCTGCACGGCCACGGCCACCCCGTCGTCGTCCTCGAACGCGATCCCGGGCCCGACTCCCGCCCTCCGGGCGGCACGCTGGACCTGCACGAGGGGCTGGGTCAGCTGGCACTGGACAAGGCGGGGCTGCTGGCCGAGTTCCGGGCGCTGTCTCGTCCCGAGGGGCAGGCCATGCGCATCCTGGACGCTGCCGGGACCGTTCTGCGCGACTGGCGACCCGGTCCGGATGAGCGGGCCAATCCGGAGATCGACCGGGGGCAACTCCGTGACCTGCTGCTCGACTCTCTCGACGTGCGGTGGGGACGAGAGGTGACGCAGGTGGTGCCGGGGTCCGAGGATGGCGTACGTGTTCATTTCGCGGACGGGCGGCAGGAGACGTTCGATCTCGTGGTGGGCGCGGACGGCGCCTGGTCCCGGGTCCGCCCGGCGGTCTCGCCGGTGACGCCGCAGTACACCGGCGTCACATCGGTCGAGACCTCCCTCGACGACATCGACACCCGCCACCCTGACCTCGCCCGGTTGGTCGGCGACGGTTCGGTGGCCGCGTACGGCGTGAACCGATCTCTCGTCGCCCAACGCAACAGCGGCGGTCACGTCAAGGTGTACGGCAGGCTCCGCGCGCCGCTGGACTGGCACGCGGACCTGGACCTGACCGACGTCGAGGCCGCGCGAAAGGGCCTTCTGGCCCTGTTCGACGGCTGGGCCGCTCCCGTCCTCGACCTGCTCGGCCACGGCACCACCTTCGTCCACCGCCCGATCCATGTCCTGCCCGAATCCCACACCTGGGCCCACGTCCGCGGGGTGACGCTACTGGGCGACGCCGCCCACCTGATGCCACCGTTGGGGGCGGGCGCGAACCTCGCGATGCTGGACGGTGCCGAACTCGCGGAGGCCATCGCCGCCGACCCGGAAGATCTGGACGAGGCCGTGCGCGCCTTCGAGGAGCGGATGTGGGCACGGGCCGGCCGGTGGGCGAAGATCACGACGGCCGGTCTGGAACGCCTCGTGAGCCCGGACCCCGCCGAAGCACTCGCCCTCTTCGACCAGGTCCAACCATCCTGATCGCCAGAAGCCCCGGTCGCTCAGATTGACGATCTGCGCGAGGCCCAGCGGCCACCGGTTGCCCACCAGGCGGCGTCAGTCCACTCTGGCGCGCCAACTCCAGGAGGTGCGCCTTGCCCGGCCGGGCAGCTCACCGCGGCCGGTCATCCACAGCAGCACCTCGGGTGCCGTCCCGGCCGGTGCGTCCGGGAAGAGCCGCCGCAGCACCAGCGCGCTCAGTCGCTGCGGCGGTTGCCACGGCACAGCGAGGCCGAGGGTGACGTCGTGGGTGTGCAGCACGGTCTCGGCCACGCCCATCGCGGCGAAACCGGCCGGATCGCACGGACCCCAGTGCCAGGCCCGCGTGTCCGGCGGGGCGGCGTCGACGGCGGCGGCGAGCAGACCGGCGCAGGCGCGCACCACGGTGAGCACCTGCGCCGGGCTCGCGTCGGGGGAGACCCGCAGGTCGTACGGCAGATAGCCGTCATCCGGACGGCCGGTGACCTGGCCCGCGTACGCGAGGAGGTCGTGCGCGACGTGCGCCGCGGTGGTCCAGCAGCTCCAGCTCAGCGAGCCGGCCGGCACCGACCAGTCGCGTTCCCCGTGCGGCAGCAACACCCGGGTCATCTCGTCGGCCGCCTCCAGCAGGTCGGCGCCGGTCACCGCCGACATTCGCCAACCCGCCGGGCAGCACCGGGCGCGAAAATCCCGCCATGGGTAAAGAGGGTCGAGGCATGCAAGAATCCATCTTCGCATATGAGGGGAGGCGAGCCGAGTGTTGCCCAACCAGGTGGTGGACACGACGGTGCTGCCTCCGGCGGAACGGTTCGCGTTCTGGTATGCCCTGGTCGCGCAGGAGACGGCACCAGCGCACATCAGCAGCGGCCACCTGGACAACTTCGTCGCCTACGTCCAGGCCATCGATCTCGGTCGCATTCGGATGACCTCGCTGCGCTACCCGTCCCTGGAGGCGATCCGGCCCGCGAAACTGGTTCGCAGCGCCGAAGGGGACGTGTACCAGCTCACGCTACCGCTGACCGGTCACAGCACCCTGATCCATGACCGCACCGAGTCCACGCTGGAACCCGGCAAGCACTTCACGCTCCTGGACCCCGCGCGGCGGCACGTCGCCCGGCACCGCGCCGACGGCGCCGGTCTCGCCACCACGATCACCGTGCAGATACCGCACGCGGCGCTGCCCCTGGCGCCGGACCGGCTCCGCCGCCTGCTGGCCACGCCTTTGCCGTCGCACCTCGGCGTCGGCGGGCTGTTGGCCCACCACCTACGCAGCATCGCCGCGCACCCGGAGCAGTTCGAGCCGGCCCAGGCCGAGATCCTGGGCGGTGTGGCGGTGGACCTGCTCACTGCCGCGCTCGCCCAGTACCTCGACGTCGAGGACACCCTGTCACCGGAGGCGCGGCACACCGCACTGCGGGCCCGGGTCGTCGATTTCATCGACCGTCACCTCGACACTGACGAGCTCAGCCCTCGCAGCGTCGCCACCGCCCACCACATCTCGCTGCGGTCGCTGCACCGCCTGTTCGAGGCGGAGGCGACGACGGTTGCCGAACTCATCCGCGCCAAGCGACTGGAGCAGTGCCGGCGTGATCTCGGCAACCCGCTGCTGCGGCAGCCGATCCAGGCCGTCGCCGCCCGTTGGGGCTTCTCGGACAAGGCCCACTTCAGCCGCCTCTTCCGCGCCCACTACGGATTTTCACCGCAGGAGTACCGGACGGCCGTCACCCGCCAGGATCGGTGACCCGACCGCTACCGTCGGCGGTCGGTCGGATCGTCGGCGACGAAATCACGGACAGCGGCGCGGATGCTCTCGCCGTACGGGTCGTCAGGTAGCCGCACCAGGTGTTCGCGGGCCCGGTCGAGGTGCTCCCGGGCCAGCCTGACGTTGCCGAGGCGTCGGTGGCAGTCGGCCAGGTTGAGGTACAGCGACGGCAGGAACGCCTGGACCTGGAGTGAGAACAGATACCGCTGGGCGCGTTCGTCGGTCAGGTCGGCCACAGCGGCCAGGGCACGTTCGTCCCAGCTCAGCTCCGCCTCGGTGGTGTCCTGCAGGTCGGCGAGGTAGTGCGCCAGGGTGCAGCGGTGCAGGGCGTCACCGGTGGGGCCGAGCTCGTCCCACAACGCGGTGAGCAGCGCACGGGCCTGGGCATGCGCACCGCCCTGGCCGATCTGCACGGCCTCGATGATGCGGGTCATGGTCGGGTCGACGGTCGGTTGGTCGGTCATGTCGCCGATGTTCGGGCCTCGACCCGGTCGAGGGTCAAATGCAACAGGCGTCGGGAATCTCCGGGCCACTGCTCAAATATTGCGCGGTGAGTGTGCCCCGGGATCGGCGACGCCGATGCGTGGGCCTCGACCCGGCGGAGGGTCACCTCGCCGTGGCGGGTGCGGCAGCGGCAAGCCCGACGAGGTGTCCTTCCGGGTCGGTGAAGAAGCCGACAAGCAACGTGCCGTCGGGGTTGGGGTGGGGCCCCGACACCCGGGTGCCGCCGAGGCTCTCGGCCCGCCGCAACGCCGCCTCCACGTCGGGTACGCCGACGTAGAACAGCGTCCGATGCGGATAGTCGGCGCCACCGCCGACGCCGCCCGGGATTCCGCCGTTGTCGGGCTGGACGAACCCGTAGTGCCCCGGCGCGGAAACCGCCTCGGCGGCGTCGCTCGCGACATCGAAGCGCCAGTCGAAGAGGTCGCCGTAGTAGCTGCGCAACCGCTGCGGGTCGGTACCGATGATCTCGAAGTGCACCACTGGCATTCCCATGACCGTGCTCCCTCCGGCGTCAACCTGTCTGCCGAGACGGTAACCCTCGTGGTTGTTTAAAACAACCACGAGGGAGTGATTAACATGTAAGCGAGCAGTGGGAAAGGAGCGCCGACATGCCAACCAGTCGCACCTACGGTGACGCCTGCGGGATCGCCCGAGCCCTTGACGTCGTCGGGGAACGCTGGGCGCTGCTCGTCGTCCGCGAACTCCTCCTCGGGCCCCAGCGCTTCTCCGACCTGCGCCGGGCACTGCCCGGGGTCAGCTCCAACCTGCTCACCGACCGGCTGCGCGAACTGGAAGGCCACGGCGTGGTGCGCCAGCGCCGGCTGCCGCCCCCCGCCGCCTCGGTGGTGTACGACCTCACCGAGGACGGACGCGAGCTGGAACCGATCGTGCTGGCTCTTGGCGGCTGGGGTCTACGCGTACCCCTGCCGTCGGCTCCGGCCCACCTCAGCGTGACCTCGGTGCTGCTGTTTCTGCGCGGTTCACTACGGCCGAGTCCACAGGAGCCGCCGGCCACCTACCGGTTCGAGCTCGCCGACCAGGGGTGGACCATCCACACCCAGGACGGTCGGGTGCACATCGAACCTGGCGAACCAGCCCATTCGCACGCCGGCCTGCGTAGCGACCCCGCGACACTCAACGCCCTGCTCGACGGCTCGACCTCCCTGGCCGCCGCTCGCGCCACCGGCGCGATCGCCCTCACCGGGGACGAGGCCGTGTTGCGCCGGTTCCTGGATTCCGGTCGACGGCGAGAATCCTGAGGTCGTCGCGCTGACGATGAGCCCGGCTCATCGGGTGGCGACGATGGCCTCGAGCACCGAGCGGGCCGAGGTCGGGCGGCGGCCGATCAGAGTCGACAACGTCGGGTCGGTGACGGCGAACTCTCCGCGTCGCGCGGCGTGGTAAAGGCCGAGGGTGAAGTCGGCGGCTGCCGCGGGCATGCCCTGCGCGACGGCAGTGGCCTTCCAATCCTCGTCACCGACGACCACTCGGGTGACGGCGCGGCCCGTGATGTCGGTCAGAATGCCGGCCACCGCCTCGAGGTCGAGTGCCTCCGCTGCGGTCAGCGCCGGCGTGATGCCGTCGAGCAGGCCCTCCTCGGTTAGCGCGATGGCGGCGGCCTCGGCCAGGTCGGCGTGCGCTGTCCAGGACACCGGGCCGTCCGCCGGCGCCACGAGTTGCCCGGTCTCCAGCGCCGAACCGATGGAGAAGCTGAGCGTGCTCGCGTAGAACCCGTTGCGCAGGGCGGTGAAGGGAACCCCCAGTCCAGCAAGGTGTTCCTCGGTCGCGGCGTGCGTGGGCTGGGCGGCGAAGAGCGAGTCCCGGGAGGCGGCCTGGTGGCTGGTGTACAGGATTCGTTTGGCGCCCGCAGCGTGTGCGGCGTCGATGGCGGCGCGGTTCGCGACGAGCGCGCCGGGGCCGCGGATGGCGGCGGACACGATGAGGACCTTGTCGGCGCCCTCGAAGGCGTGCTCCAGCGTGGCCGGGTCGGTGAAGTCCCCGGCGCGCACCCGCACACCGCGCTCGGCGAGGCCGGCTGCCCTATCGACGTCGCGCACGCTCACGCCCACGGCGTCGGGTGGCAGCCGGTCGAGCAGCCGGTCGACGATCTGAGACCCGAGCTGACCACTGGCACCGGTGACGACGATCATGATGAACACTCCTTGTTATCGGCGTTACGCCGATGACGTTAGCACCGATAATTCGCCGCTAACAAGGCGCTGTTAACATCGGTTCATGGTGACGACGCAGGACACCCGCGACGACGTCCGTGCGGGTATCGTCGCGGCAGCGACCCAACTGCTGCGCGAGAAGGGCGCGAACGCGGTGACGACGCGCGCGGTCGCCCAGGCCGCCGGCGTGCAGGCACCGACCATCTATCGCCTGTTCGGCGACAAGGACGGCCTCATCGACGCCGTCGCCGAGCACGTCATGGCCACCTACGTCAGCGGCAAATCGGTCGCAGCGGACGGCGCGACGGGCGACCCGGTCACGGACCTGCGCGCCGGATGGCGCGCGCACGTGGAGTTCGGCCTGAAAAACCCCGAGTTGTACGCGCTACTCGCCACCCGGGGGAGCGGCGCACCCTCGCCGGCGACGGTCGCCGGCCTCGACGTGCTACGTCGCCGCGTCCGACGACTCGCCGCGGCCGGCCTCCTGCGGGTCGACGAGGAACGCGCGCTCCTGATGATCCACTCCGCAGGCAACGGAACAATCCTCACCCTGCTGGGAATGCCCGCCGACCAGCGCGACCTCGGCCTGGGCGAGGCCATGCTGGACGCCGTGCTCACCAGCATCCTGACGACAACTCCGGCGACACCCGACACGACCACGAACACGGTCGCGGTGACCTTCGCGACGGTGCTGCCCGACCTCCCGGGGCTCACCGACGCCGAGCGCGCGCTGATGGCCGAGTGGCTGCACCGATCGCTGACCCACCCGAAGCCGTGATCACCAGGCGAGGAAACAACTCGACGGGATCACGCTGGGGGATATAGCTTGCAGGTGACCGCGACACCGCCCGAGGAGGTGAGACCCATGAACGTTGAAGCGATGTGGGTGCTCCCCCTTGCCGTCACGGTCGGGCGATTGACGTAGGTGTCGCCGGGAGCGCCTTGCCAACACGGCACTCCCGAGAGGCAACACCCATGCGATTCACCGCCGAACCATCGTCGACCGACGCGGTAGAGCGCGACTCCACCGTCAGCGCCCGCCCGTCGTCGTCGGCCTCCAACACCGATCGCGTGCCCCGCACGTACGACGTGATCATCGCCGGCTGCGGGCCGACCGGGGCGATGCTCGCCGCCGAACTACGACTACACGACGTACGGGTACTCGTTCTGGAGAAGGAAACCGAGCCGGCGTCGGCCGTCCGCATCGTCGGCCTGCACATCCGCAGTCTCGAACTGATGGCGATGCGCGGACTGCTGGAACGCATCCTCCCGCACGGGCGGAAGCGGCCGGCCGGCGCCTACTTCGCCGCCATCGCCAAACCCGCGCCGCCGGGCCTGGATTCCCGGTACGCCTATCTGCTGGGCATCCCGCAGCCGGTCATCGAACGTCTGCTCGAAGAACACGCCGTCGAACAGGGCGCGCAGGTGCGGCGCGGTTGCGCGGTCGCCGGCTTCGAGCAGGACGACGAAGGCGTGAGCGTCGAGCTGGCCGACGGGGAACGGCTGCGGTCGCGCTATCTCGTCGGCTGCGACGGCGCACGCAGCACGGTACGCAAACTGCTCGGCGTCGGCTTCCCCGGCGAGCCTGCCCGGACCGAGAGCCTGATGGGCGAGATGGAAGTGGGCGTACCGCAGGAGGAGGTCGCCGTCACGGTGGCCGCGATCCGCGAGACCCATCAGCGATTCTGGCTGCGGCCCGCGGGCGTGGGGGTCTACAGCGTCCTGGTGCCCGCCGCCGGGGTCAGCGACCGGGCCGAACCGCCCACTCTCGAGGTTTTCAAACAACAGTTGCGCGCCATCGCCGGGACCGATTTTGGCGTGCACTCACCGCGCTGGCTGTCCCGCTTCGGGGACGCCACCCGGCTCGCCGACAGCTACCGGGTCGGACGGGTGCTGCTGGCCGGCGACGCGGCACACATCCATCCGCCCATCGGCGGGCAGGGCCTCAACCTGGGCATTCAGGACGCCTTCAACCTCGGCTGGAAACTCGCCGCGCAGATCCACGGCTGGGCGCCGGAAACCCTGCTGGACACCTACCAGACCGAACGCCGTCCGGTCGCGGAGGCGGTGCTGGACAACACCCGAGCCCAGACGGAGCTGTTGTCCACCGAACCGGGTGCACAGGCCGTGCGAAGGCTGCTGACCGAGTTGATGGACTTCGACGAGGTGAACCTCCATCTGCTGGAGAAGATCACCGCCACTGGCATCCGCTACGACTTCGGCGCAGGTCCCGACCTGCTCGGCCGCCGCCTGCGCGACATCGACGTGAAACAGGGCAACCTCTACGATCTGCTGCACCGCGGCCGCGGCCTGCTGCTGGATCGCACCGAACGCCTGACCGTCGACGGCTGGTCAGACCGGGTAGATCACCTCGCGGATTCCACTGCGGCACTGGACGCTCCATCCGTCCTGCTGCGCCCCGACGGCCACGTCGCCTGGATCGGCGACGACCAGCAGGGCCTGGACGACCATCTCTCCCGCTGGTTCGGCAAGCCCGCCCACTGACCGGTCCGGCGGCCTGGGCGGCGCCGCACAGGTTCGAGTGACGCTTTCGGCCGTGCTCAACCGGCGCTCACCGGGCTTCAACGCCGTGATCCGCGCAACGTCGCTGTTCCTGCCGCTCCTCGCGATGCGAGACAGCAACATCCGCGACGGTGCGCGGATCACGGGCCGCCCGTGTCCGGCACTGGGTCAATCGCGTGGTGGCCCGTTGGTGCTGGCAGACTTGTCGCATGACAGGTCTGACCGCCGACCTCGTGGTCGATGGTCGTGACCCGCGGACCCCGGCGCTCGCCCCGAACGGACGTCTGCTCTGCCACGTCCTCACTCCCACCAGTCGAACCGGTGACCACCTCGACACCGAACTCTGGCTCGTCCACATCGATGGCGCCGTCGCGGCACGCCGGGCGACCGCCGACACCGCAACCGAGTCCCGGCCACGCTGGTCGGCCGACTCGGAGACGCTGTTCTTCCTGTCCGACCGCGCCGACCGCGGCACCCCGCAACTGCACGGGCTCACCCTCGCCGACGGCACGATGACCACGGTGACCAGCTGGCGCGCCGGCGTCATCGACCACCTCCCGCTCGCCGACTCCACAATGGTCGCTCTGCTCGCCGAGGACGAACCCACCGAGCAGGATGAGCGCCGCGCCCGGGATCGCGACGACACCATTGTCGTCGGCGAACGCGAACCGCGTGCCCGGTTGCGCCTGCTCGACCTGCGTACCGGCCGGGTCACCACCCCGAACGTGTTCGGTGACCGGCACATCGTGGAACTGCGGCAACGCCCCGACGGTGGCCCGCTCGCCGTGCTGACCTGGGCCAGCGCCGACAACGACCACGGCCCGCGCACCGGCGAACTGCACCTGTTCGACCCCACGACCGGGACCGCGCAGAACCTCGGACCGGTGGGGGCCGACGCACAATCTCTGGCCTGGTGGCCGGGCGAGGACGGTTGGCACCTCGGTTACCTCGCGCTCACCCCACCGGTCCTACAGGCCGGCACCGCCGTGTTCGACCTGGCCGTGGGCAGCCGCGTCCTGCGCAACCGCACCGCTGGCCTCTCGATGTGCCCGACTGAACTCTGCCAGACCGCAGCGGCCCCGTTTGTCGTGTTCGCCGACGGCCTGAACACGACAGTGGCCCGGCTCGACCCCACCGATCTCGCGACCCTGTCGCATCACCCCGGACGCCTCGACAACCTCACCACCACCCCTACCGGCGAGACGATCGCGGTGCTCACCGGCACCCGCTACCACACCCCGAACGTTCACATCGGACCGCCAACCGGGCCGCTGCGAAGAATCACCAACACCCGCCCGGAACTCGACGGCATCGCACTCGGCACGCAACAACCGCTGGCCTACCGCGCCGCCGACGGCCTCGACCTGGACGGCCTGCTGGTGCTGCCGATCGGAAAAACCGCATCGGAAGGCCCGTTTCCGCTGGTCACGATCGTGCACGGCGGCCCGTACGACCGCTACGCCGACCGTTGCCAGTTGTTCTGGTTCCCCAGCGCGCAGTGGCTGGCCGCCGCCGGCTACGCCGTGTTGCTGCCCAACCCGCGCGGCGGCCAGGGTCATGGCCACCAGTTCGCCGCCAGCGTCGCCGGCCGGGTCGGCCAGCAGGAGTGGACCGACATCCTGACCGGCATCGACCTGCTCATCGCCGAGGGCATCGCCGACCCCGACCGGCTGGGCATCGCGGGCTGGAGCCACGGCGGCTTCATGTCCGCCTGGGCCATCGGCCAGACCGACCGCTTCCGCGCCGCGCTGGTCGGCGCTGGCGTCATCGACTGGGGCATGCTCGCCGCGACCGGGGAGAACGGCCAGTTCGAAGCCGCGCTCGGCGGCAGCACCGGCTGGTCCGGCATCGGGCCACACCCACACGACGCGGTCAGCCCGATCTCCTTCGCCAGCCACATCCGCACTCCGGTGCTTCTCCTGCACGGCGCCGAGGACACCAACGTTCCCCTCGGACAGGCCGTGTACCTCCACCGGGCGCTGCGCAACTTCGACGTCGAGCACGAGTTCGTGATCTACCCGAGAGAGGGCCACTCGATCCGGGAACGCAATCACCAGATCGACGTCCTGCGCCGCACCCGCGCCTGGTTCGATCGTTGGCTCCAGCCCCGACCGGAGTCCGTGGTCCAGAAGCCGTCGCTTCCCAACCTGAGCTGACGTCAAGGCCCCAGACAGAGCTCATACCGATGCCCCGCGCCCACCTGACAGCATTACTGGATTTCCAATAACGATAATCCGTTAATTACGTGCCACAAAAGGGGCAGAACGTGCGTGCATCATAATGACAGTTCTTGTGCGTAAGGAATCAGGATGTTGTGTTGACGCCCCCGCGCGACCCAGGCGGCCAGCTCACGTGCCTTCTCATCCGCTTCGAACGGAGGCGGTGGCGGTGGCGGTGGCACACTGGAATTAACCGCCGCGATCCTGCTGGAGGTCGCGTATTGCTGAGCGAACTCGGCGCCCGGGACGGCGCCGTACGCACTCAGTCCACCTGCCGCCCGTAAGCCGCCCGTGCTGCGGAAACCTCTGCGGCCTGGCGGACGCGCCACCTTCGCTGGGCCTCGCTGTTGCACACACGACACACCTTGCGGTAGCGGCCACTCGCGGGATCGATTTCGCGCTCGTGTCCCTGGCGGCAGCGCGGCTGCTGGGTGCGCTTGCGGCAGTTTTCGGCGTGTGGCACCTGCTGCAGATGAGTGGGTTCGATGCAGTCCGGCACGCCACACAGGTGGCGCACGTCCAAACTCGGGTCGTAGCCACCGACGAAGACAGCGTAGGCCGTGATGTGGGCCCAAGCCCGCCCGGCGACCTTCTGGTACACGCCCCGCTGGCTACCGTAGCCGCAGACGATCAGGCAGCCGTCGTCTCGACGAACCGAACGATCGATGAGGTGCGCCCGCAGGGTCTCCTCAGTGAAATGTCGGGACAAACCCTTCACCTGCGACAGCATCTCACCAGGCTAGGTCAGTGCTCCGACACCTTCGACCTGCTGGTACCCGATCCGGCGGGCGCCCTGCCCTGAGCAGGGCCGCGGCGACGCAGTGGGTGCCGTAGACGTCAATTGTTGACTGCGAACCGGTCGAGGGCTCGAAGGACGTGCTCACGCGTCTCGGCGGTGCCGAGATGCCCCGCGTTCTCGACAACGATCAACTCCGCACCGGGCCAGGCACGGTGCAGTTCCCACGCCGTCTGCAGCGGCCCACCCAGGTCGAGCCGACCATGGATAAGGACACCTGGGACGCCGGCCAGCCGACCGGCATCGTGCAGCAGTACGCCTTCCTCCAGCCACGCCCCGTGAGAGAAGTAGTGCGCGCAGATTCTCACGAAGGCCAGCCGCGCCGCGGAAGGGCGGTCGCCGTACGGATTTGCTGCGCCGCCGGTCTCTCCAGACAGCACCGCGTCCTCCCAGGCGCACCAATCGGCCGTGGCCTTCTCCCGCACTCCGGGGTCCGGATGTTCCATGAGGCCGGCGTAGGCCGCGACGACGTCACCGTCGCGTGGTGTGCCCGGGGCTCCGTCGAGGAACCGCTCCCACTGCTCGGGGAAGAACCGGCCGACGCCCCGGTAGAGCCAGTCGATCTCGGACCGCCGGGTCATCGTGACGGCCGCGATGACGATCTCGGACACCCGTCGGGGTTGCTGTTGCGCGTAGGCCAGGATGAGCGTGGAGCCCCAGGAACCGCCGTACAGCAACCACCTGTCGATGCCCAGGTGCCCGCGCAGCCGTTCCATGTCGGCGATCAGATGCCAGGTGGTGTTGTGCCGCATGTCAGTCGTCGGATCGCTCGCGTGCGGCGTGCTGCGGCCACAGCCACGCTGGTCGAACAGGACGATCCGGTACCGGTCCGGATTGAAGTGGCGGCGCCAGCCGGCCCCACACCCTGACCCGGGTCCGCCGTGGACGACCAGCGCAGGCTTGCCGGCCGGGCTACCACACACCTCCCAGTACACGAGGTTGCCGTCGCCGACATCGAGCATGCCCGTCTCGTACGGCTCGATCGGCGGGTACAGCTCGCCCATGGCCCAGACCTCCGATAAGCAGGAATCGCCACAGTGGCACCTCTCTACAACGATGGCGCATTCACTGAAGATCAGACGCCGCGAGGAGTCGGACCGCCGCGTCGATGCTGGCCGCAGCCGCTGGCAGCAGCGGCAGCCGCACTCTCGGGGTCGGTATGCGGCCTTGCGCGTGCAGTATTCCCTTGATCACGGCGGGGTTGGGCTCGGCGAACAGGGCGGCGGACAGTCGCCTGAGCTGGTGTCCCAGTGATCGCGCCTGATCCGCCTGCCCTGCCTTGAAAGCTGCGGCCAGCGCACGGAATTGTGCAGTGGCCACGTGTGCTGAGGCGAGGATCGCGCCGTGTGCGCCGAGTGCCAGCATCGGTGCCAGCAACTCGTCCGTGCCGGCCAGGACAGTGAACCCTTGGGGTGGGTCGGTGAGCAGGTCGACCGCGTCGCCGTCGATGGCGCCCGGCGCGTACTTGATACCGATCACCGCGTCGATCGCCGCCAGCCGCCGTACCGCTGCGGTCGACAAGTCCTGTCCGGTGCGGTGCGGCACGTGGTAGACCACGAGCGGCACCGGGCTGGCCGCCGCGAGGGCGTCGAAGTGCGCCACTACGCCGTCCTCGCCGGGGCGCAGGAACGGTGGCACCAGGCACAACGCGGCGACCACCGATGGGTGTGCGGCCAGCGCGTGCAATTCCTCGGCGGTGTTGGCGCCGACCAGTAGCGGGACACCTCGCCTCATGCAGACCCCGGTCAGCACCCCCAGCACCTGGTGACGTTCGGCGGCGCTCAATGTGGTGGCTTCGGCGGTGGTACCCAGTGCCACCAGACCGGCGGCACCGGCGGTCAGCACGTCGTGGGCGAGTTCCTCCAGTACGCCGAAGACCACCGCCCCGGCCTCGTCCAGAGGAGTGATCAAGGGAACGTGCACGCCGTTCAACGTCATAAATGCAGCCTGGCTGACGGCACCCGTAAGATCCAGTTCCGATTCCTTCGCTGATGCGTAAGGTGAGCTGATGCTCGATGGACGCCGGTTGCGGCTGCTCAGTGACCTGGACCGGCTCGGCACGATCGCCGCCGTCGCCGCCGTCCATGCGTACACACCGTCGGCAGTTTCCCAGCAGCTGGCCGTGCTGGAACGCGAAGCGGGTGTCGCGCTGCTGCGGCGCAGCGGCCGCCGGGTGGAGTTCACCGCGGCCGGCCGGGTGCTCGTACGTCATGCCGCGACGGTGCTCATCGCGCTGGAGGAGGCCACCGCCGCTGTCGCCGCCGTACGCTCCGAACCTGCCGGGCCGATCCGCATCGGTGCCCATCCCACCGCCGTGCGCACGGTGCTGCCGACGGCGTTGGTCTCGCTCGGCCGCGATCATCCGGGGCTGGAACTGTCAGTCAGCGAACTCGACCCGGTCACGGTGCCCGGCGCGCTGCGCGACCGCCGGCTCGACGTTGGCCTGCTGCATGACTATGACGTCGTGCCGGCCGTCACGGACCCGTCGTTGGAATCGGTCCCGCTGCTGCACGAGGCCGTGTACCTCGCCGTAGCGGCGAACGCGCCGGTCACCACGCTCGCCGATGCCCACGACACCGCGTGGATCCTGGCCAGCTCGGGCACGCTGTGCCATGACGTGGCTCTGCGGGTGTGCCAGGGAGTCGGGTTCACCCCGCGTGCACGTCACCACATTGATGACTTCGCCGCAGTGCTTGCCCTGGTCAGGGCCGGGCAGGGGGTCGCGTTGGTGCCCGAACTAGCGGTGATCGCGCCGGAGACGGGAGTACGACTGATCGCCGCGCCGACTCGACGACGCACCCGGATCGGGTACCGCCGCGGCGCGGCCGAGATGCCGGCAGTGGCAGCCGTCGTCACCGCGCTACACGCCTCCGCACGAATGTTCGCCGCGGGCAGGCCCTGGTTGTCATGTTCTCCGTAGAGGAACGCGACCTGATCCGGCAGCGGCTGCTGCACCTGGCGGAGCACGACTCCGCTGTCGTCGCCGCCGCCATCACCGGCTCGCACGCTACCGACGATGAGGACCGCTGGTCAGACTCGCCACCACCACATGACGCCCTGAAGCAGCAACCCGCGCGCCCATCGGCGTCACCGACCTGCACGTGTGTCGGTGACGCCGACGGGCTTCTCAGGTACGGACGCGGTAGTGGAGGTGGACGACACCGCTGCCGAGTCGGCGACTGTCCAGAAGCTCCAGACCGAGGCGGGTGCCGTTGGGCAACCCAGGCTTGCCTCCGCAGGTGAGGATGGGGTGGATCAGCAGGTGGCACTCGTCGACCAGTCCGGCCCGGAATGCCTGCGCCGCGAGGTGTGCGCCCCCGATGGTGAGGTCCTTGGTGGCCGAGGCTTTCATGGCGCGTACCGAGGCGGGGTCGAAGCTCGTTTCGAGTCGGGTACTGGCGGTCGAGGTCGCGTCGAGCGTGGTGGAGTAGACGACCTTGTCCGCCGTCTGCCAGACGTCGGCGAAGTCGGCCGTGAGCTTCGACTGTGCGGCCAGGGCGGGCTCGGTCTCCCAGAGGGCCATCGACTCGTACAGGCGTCGGCCGTAGAGGTAGGTGCCCATGGGCCGCACGAGATCAGTGATCAACGCGAGGTACTCGTCGTCGGGTGGGGTCCAGTCGAAGCTGCCGTGTTCGTCCTCGATGTAACCGTCGAGGGACACGTTCGTCACGTAGATCAGCTTGGCCATGGCGCTACACCTCGACGTCGACTGCGACGGGGTGGGCATTCCGCAGTGTCGCGTCCAGTTTGGAGAAGGCCTCGTTCCAACCCTGGTCGGCGGGGCCAACCACCCGCCCCGGGAGCCACTGACGGATCTCGAGGCGCGTCCGTCCATCGGCCTCGTCGTGGAACTCGACCCGCATCCTTGTCTCGTGCGGCTCAATGCCCTCCGGCAGCTGCCCGGTGACGTGTGCGACGCCATCGAGCAGTTCACGGTCGACGACGTCGGTGAGGTCGATGTGAACCTCGACGCGAAGGCCGGGTTGGGCCGCGAAGACTTCGGTCCACCGCTGGTAGCCGCCGGGCCGGACGTCGAAGTCCATCTCTTCGCGGGGTATTGAGTTGCCGATCGGCCCCCACCATGCCGCCAGGTGGTCCGGGTCGGTGAAAGCGCGGTAGACCAGCTCCCGTGGCGCGTCCACCACGCGTGAGATGACGATCTGCGGCTTGTCGCTGTCCATCAATTCTCCTTTTCCTGAGCCTGTTTCAGGGGTTGGGGGACTGCCGGGTCGTGGACCGTTCGGTCCGTTGGGCGACCGACGGCCTGCACGGCCGCGAGGTGGGCGTCGAGGCGGGTGAGGGACGTGTCCCAGAACCGGCGGTAGCGCTCGATCCACTCGGCCGCTTCGCGCAACGGGGCCGCTTCGATGCGACTCATCCGCAACTTGCCCGACCGGGTGCGTGAGATGAGCCCAGCGCGCTCAAGCGCCTTCAGGTGCCGCGACACCGCCGGCATCGAGATCGGCAGCGGAGCCGTGAGCTCGGTGACCGTGGCGTCGCGGTCGGCCAGCTCGGCGAGAATCGCCCGTCGAGTCGGGTCGGCGAGCGCCGAGAACACCGCGCTGAGTTGATCGCTGCCAGACACTAGGGCCTCCAGTCACTTAACCAACACGTTAAATGTAGTGCCGGATGAACGCGTGTCAACACGCCGAGACATCGCGGGGGAGCGCAGCGCGTCGACCGAAACCCCGACCTGGCTGAGGAGCGCGACAGTGACGTCGTCCGACTCCGCCATGAGAGCTGCGGCGCTACGCCGGTACGGCGTTCCGGAGTACGACACCTTCCTCGTTCCGCGCCGCCGGAGACGGATGTGGTGGGTGACGCGGTGTGGAGTTACCGGTCCGACAGGCCCGTCCGACGTCCGGTGGTGGTGATGGGGTAGTCGTCGCGTACGCGCGCTCGCGCCCCGGGCAAGGTCGGCGGGCGGGCGGTGTACATGGCGTGCGCGCCCAGGCCCAGCCGGGTCAGCGCGAGTGCGGCTGCCAGGACGACCACGACGCGAATACCGTGACCGACGTCCGGTGCCCACAACTGGAGTTTGGCCAGCCCGGCGCCCTCCCACAAGGCCGGCACCTGCCAGGCGGCGCCGACGGCCACCAGCGCGCAGGCACCGATCCAGGTGCACGTGGCGGCGATCGTTCGGCCCCGGGAACGGACCGGCGGGACGCAGGCGCCCCGGCGTCTGCGAAGGACGCGAGCCCAGGACCAGACCAGCAGGGTGAGCAGCACTGCGGCGACCCCGAGCAGGCCGGCCAGGGCCCAGACCTGCATCGGGTCTTCGCTGGCGGTCGCGGGTGAGCCGCCGTGCAGGATGCGGGCGAGATTGAACGCCCCGGCGCTGAGCAGCGGGTCCATGTACGGGCCGTAGACGTTGGTCATGATGATCACGGCGAGGTTCGAGTCGGGTGCCAGCACGATGTGGGTGAAGAAGTCCGGGGTGGCGCCGGCGTGCCAGACGATGCGGGTGCCAACGCCGTCCAGGGTGCTGTTCCTCCAACCGAACCCGTAGGTGCCATGGCCGGTGGCCACGGCGCCGGCCTGCAGCTGCCGCATACTCTGCGCTTCGAGGATCCGGGTGTCGCCGTAGCGGCCGCCGCCGAGCTGCGCGATGGCGTAGTGGGCCAGGTCGTCGAGACTGGCGGCGAGGAAACCGTAGGGCACTCCGGCGGTGTCGAACGGTGCGGAGAAGCGCTGCGGCCGGCCGAAGTAGTACCGGTGCCCGGCCGGGATGCCGACGGCGCGGGCTTCGTCGACGGTGGCCGCGGAGTGCGTCATCTGCAGTGGGTCCAGCACGTGACGGCGGAGGTAGCCGCCGAAGGTGTCGCCGGTGACGTTCTCGACGAGCGCGCCGAGGATCATGTAGTTGGCGTCGCTGTACTGGTGGGTCTGTCCGGCGGCGGTGTGCCGAACGCTGGCCAGGTCCCGTACGGATCGGGCCAGCGCGCCGGGGCGGTTGTCGTAGCGGTCGGTCAGGTCGGTGCTCCACACCTGCGGCAGGCCGCTGGTGTGGGTCAGCAGTTGCCGGACGGTGACCGTCGGGGCGGTGTCCGCGCCGCCCAGCCGCAGCCACGGGAGGTACGTGGACGCGGTGGTGTCGAGGTCGACCCGACCGGCCTCGACCAGTTGCGCCACCGCCAGCGCGGTGAACGACTTGCTTGTGGACCCGAGCAGGAACGGGGTCTGCGTGGTGATCGGACGGCCGTCACCGTCGACGCCCCAGGCGCCTCGCTGGAGGACCTCGTCGCCGCGAATGACCGCGTACGCCAGCCCGGGTGCCTTGATCTGCTTCAGGTACGTGCGCAGGTAGCGTTCGCCGGCGGCGAGGTCGTCAACGGCTGCGGGACTGGCCGCGACCGGAGCGGCCAACCCCGCAGCCGTCACCATCAGGCAGCCGGCCACGGCGATGAGCCGTCGGGCCTGCGTCAGCGTGACAGTCCAGGTGTTCATGTGGCGCGTCCTCCCCGTCGGTGGGCCGTCAGCCGATCTGACTCAGTAGCTTCTCGAGCGCGGCGAGGCGCTGCCGAACCTCACCGAGCTCGTCTCGGACGCCCTTGATCTCGTCCGCCATGGCCTCGGCGCTGCTGGCGCTGCGCTCGGCCAGCAGTCGGTAGCCTTCCTCCCGAGCCCCCGCGTGGCGGGCGCGATAGATGCCGGTCCCGACGAGACCGGCGACCACGATCACCGCTGTCACGACCACCGCCGTGGCGATGGTCGTGGTCTGCGCGATGTCCAACGCCATCTGATGGGTCATTGCTCACTTCTCCTGTTCTGCGCCCGGCCCCGAGCCGGTCAGGTTCTGGGCCGCCAGCGCGATCGCGTCCAGGTCCAGGGTCACCGTGAACGGCACCGCCCGGACGTACTTCACCGAGCTGCCGTCAGATGCCGTCACCAGTTCGCCGGTCACGAGGCCGGCCGCTTCCAATTTCTGTAGGTGCATGTAGAGCAGCGGCCGGTTCATCTGTAGCTGCCGCGCCAACTCGCTGACGTAGGTCCGCTGTCGGGCCACGGCGGCCAGGATTCGCAGCCGGTGCGGGCTGGCCAGTGCGGCCAGCAGCGACACGAGTTCATCACCGGTTGGCGAGGTGCCGCTCATCCTGGTTTCCCTCCTCGGTGGAAGTGTCAGATTTCTCTGACGCCCCATGTCATGGAATTCTGACAGGGGTGGGCGGCAGGTGTCAACGGACGACGTGGCGCACGACGATCAGTGACCCCAGGGCGGTAGCCAGACCTCGGCGCCGGGTGCCCGCACCCGGCGGGCGCCGAGGTGGTCGCGGAGTGCGGCCAGAGCGGGGTGCGGGTTGTCGTCGCGCCAGATCAGTGACATGGGGTAGATGGGCGCCGGGTCGCGTACCGGTACGCGCCGCAGGTCGTAGCTGTCCGGCCACAGGTACCGGGTGCGCTCACCGGCCAGGGTCGCCAACTCGGCCGAGTCGGCGATCTCGGCCAGCAGCGCCTCGTTGCCGAAGACCGGCCCGACCAGGTCGATGGTGAGGCCGAACGCGGCGGCGAGTTCGTCGTAGTAGTCGGCCCATTCGGTGCCGGGGGCCATGCCGGGCATCCAGATGCGGTGGTCGGCGAGTTGCGCGGGCGTGACGAATCGGGCGTTGGCGAGCGCGTGGCGTGGGCCGACCAGCAACTCGTGGTGCTCGTCGATCACGCGCGTGCTCCTGATCGCGGCCGGCAGGTGGCGTGCGGCGACGGTGACGGCGTGGAAGGTGGCGTCGACAGTTCCCGCCTCGACGGCGGCCATCGCGGCGTGGACGTCGGCGTCGAGGGTGACGACGTCCAACTCGATGCGGGGATGCGCGCGGTGGAAGTCCTGCAGCAGCACCGCAGGTGCGATCCGTCGGCTGTGGACGTCAACGCGCAGTGCCCGGCGGCCGGGGCGTACGGAGGCGTCGGCGCGCGCCTCGGTCCGGAGCAGTTCACGGGCGTGCGGCAGGAAGGTCTGACCGTCGACGGTGAGGTGGGTGCCGCGCGCCGTGCGGGTGAACAGGCGTACCCCGAGGTCTTTCTCCAGGGCGGCGATGCGCTTGGAGACGGCCTGCTGGGTGATCGACAGCGCGGCGGCGGCGTCCTGGAACTGGCCGGCGTCGACGGCGGCGACGAAGGTGCGGACGGCGTCGAGATTCACCCGACAACCCTACTGACACAACATCTGGTTGTGGCTCGCCCCGGAGTCGGTTGTTTGATCCCTGTTAGCCGGCATTGCTTTGATCGCAGCGGTCAACAGCGAGTTGTGCAGAACGGGAGTAAGCGTGCGGCGATCCCTGGGACGGCGGTTCGGCTGGTTGTGGGCGTCGTACGCGGTCAGCGCCTACGGCTCCGGGCTGGGATTCGGGGCGCTGCCGTTGATCGCCGTGCTGGTGTTGCAGGCCAGCCCCGCCCAGGTGTCCGTGTTGGCCGCGCTGGGCCCGGCGGTGGGCGCACTGATCGCGTTGCCGCTCGGGCCGTGGGTGGAGTTCCACCGCAAGCGACAGGTGATGATCGCGATGGACCTGGCCCGGTTCGCGGTCCTGCTGACGATCCCCGTCGCGTACGCCCTCGGCCGACTCAGCTTCGGGCAGTTGCTGGTCGTCTCGACCGTGGTCGCCACCGCCAAGATCGCCTTCAACGCGGCCAGCGGCGCCTTCCTCAAGGCCCTCGTCCGGCCGGATGACCTGTTGGTGGCGAACGCGAGGTTCGAGTCGACGACCTGGAGCGCGATCGCGCTCGGGCCGCCGCTGGGCGGCGCGGCGGTCGGCCTGTTCGGGCCGGTCGTCACCATCGTTGCCGATGCGCTCAGCTACCTGCTCTCGGCGCTGGGCATCACGGCCATTCGCGGCCACGAGGACCGCCCCCGGCGCACCGGCGCAGGCCGGGTCCGGGCCGGTGAGCTGCTCGACGGCTGGCGGCACCTGCTCACCCACCGCGGCCTGCGGGCGCTCTACCTCAACCAGTTGCTCGTCGCTGGGCTGATCATGGCTACGGAGCCGCTACTGGCAGTGCTCCTGCTCGGCGAGCTGGGTTTTCCGCCCTGGCAGTACGGCCTCGCGTTCGCCGTGCCCTGCGTCGGCGGGCTCATCGGGTCACGCCTGGCCCGTCGGGTGGTGGCGCGGCACGGCCAACACCGGATCATTCGTACCGTGGGCACGCTTCGCGCGATCTGGCTGATCGGCCTCGCGCTTGTCCAGCCCGGAGTGGTCGGTCTCGCCACGGTGATCGCCGTCGAATTCGCGATCATCATCAGCATGAGCCTGTACAACCCGGTGCTCGCCACCTACCGCCTGGAACAGACTCCGAAGGATCGCGTCGTCCGTACCCTCTCGGCCTGGTCGATCGGCAGCAGCGCGACCATCGCCATCCTCAGCGCGCTCGGTGGGCTGCTCGCGGAAGTCACCAGCCCTCGCACGGCGATCGCGGTCGCGGGGGTGGTGATCCTCGCGAGCCCGCTACTGCTGCCCCGGCGCCCGGACGCCGACCGACCGGCACCGGAGCACCCCGCTCGCGTCTCTACGATCGCGTGATGATCCAGCCGAGCTACCCGATCCGGACCGCACGGCTCGCCCTGCGCCCGGTCACGATCGACGACCTCGACCACGTGTACGCGTTTCAGCGCCGACCCGACGTCGTGCGCTGGATGCTCGGCGCGGAGCCGCGTACCCGTGAGCAGTCGCGGGTTTCGGTGCTCGCCATGGCGGGTGAGGACGCGTGGCGCGCGGAGGGTGACTGCCTGACGGTGGCCGTGGTCACCGACGCCGGGGTGATCGGGATCGTGGAGTTGGAGTGGCGGACCCGCACGCCACTGTCGTGATCGTGCACGACGGCGACGTGCGGGCCGGGTTGTTCCTCAGACCTGGCGGCCGAGCCACTCCCGGTAGGAGGTGGGCGCGATGACGGCGTCGTCGCCGGCGATGAGGACATCGCCGGACATGGCGGCGAACATGCCGGCGCCGTTGTCGGTGGTGACGGTGCGCTGGTCACCGCGGGCGGCGAGAGTGATCCGCCCCAGTTCGTCGAGGGCGAAGACGTCGGGCCCGGCGACGTTGCGGACGCCCTGCAGCGGCGCGCCCATGGTCACCTCGGCGACGGCCTGCGCCACGTCGGCGGCGGCCATCGGCTGCACCGGCGTGCTGGGCAGGCGGACGGTGGTGTCGTCGGCCGTCCAGGACAGGATCGCCTCGACGAACTCGAAGAACTGGGTGGCGCGGACGATCGAGTACGGGACGGGACCGGCCTTGAGGATGTCCTCCTGGAGGACCTTGGCCCGGTAGTAGTCCAGGTCGGGCACCTGGTCGACGCCGACGATGGAGAGGATCACCGCGTGGCCGACGCCCGCGCGAGCGGTGGCGGCCAGCAGGTTGTCCATGGTCGTCTGGAAGAAGGCGGGCGATGCCTCGTCGAAGGTCGGCGAGTTCGTCAGGTTGACGACGACCTCGGCGCCGACGAGCCCGTCGGACAGGCCCTGCCCGGTGAGCAGGTCCACCCCGGTGGACGGCGAGAGTGGCACCGCCTCGTGGCCCGCGGCCTGCAAGATCTTGACGACCTGTGACCCGATGAGGCCGGTCCCGCCCAGTACGGCGATCTTCATGCCCATACACCTTCCTGTGACTGTGTGGTCGTTTGTCCGGCTGCCGAAACGCCCGCCGATACTCGGACCTCTCATGTCCGAGAACTATACTCGGACATGAGAGGTCCGAGTAACAGGGTGGCTAGGGTGACGTCATGAAGATGTCCGGCGGGGTCGAGTGGGCGCTGCACTGCTGCGTGGTGCTCACGGCCAGCAACACGCCCGTTCCGGCGGCCAAGCTGGCGGAACTGCACGACGTCTCCAGCAGCTACCTCGCCAAGCAGCTCCAGGCGCTGGCCCGCGCCGGCCTGATCCACTCCGTGCAGGGCAAGTCGGGCGGCTACGTGCTGACCCGCGCGCCGGAGAGCATCACCCTGCTCGACGTGGTCCGGGCCATCGACGGGCCCGGCCCGTCCTTCGTCTGCACGGAGATCCGCCAGCGCGGCCCCTTCGCGACCCCGGCCGACGCCTGCACCACGCCGTGTCCGGTGTCCCGCGCCATGTGGGCGGCCGAGGACGCGTGGCACCAGGCGCTCGCCGCGGTCACGATCGCCGATCTCGCCCGTGACGTGGACGCCAACTCCGGCCCCGAAGCCCTGGTCGGCATCCAGGCCTGGCTGACCGGCGGAGCCGGCTGACCCCGGGCACGGTCAGCCGGTGTGGCGTACCTCGGTGTCCCAGATCTGCGCCCACGGACGCCGCAGCCCCCGGCACACGTGGATCGGGCCGCCGTTCTCGTCGTTCTCCACCTCGACCCGCTGGTCCACCCGCCCGGCGAGCGTGCACTGCTCGAACCAGGAGTTCAGCTGGTCGGGGCGCTCCCAGCCGACGGCGATGACCACGTCCGCGTCGGCGGGCGGCCGACCGAAGTCGACCATGCTGTTGTGCCCGGAGTACGCCCGGGGCAGACCACGGGCCGGACCGTACCGGGCCACCGCGCCGGCCTCGCCGTAGTTGCCGGTCAGGACGACCGCCCGCGAACGCTCCTGCGGTGGCAGTCCGCGATGGACGACGGTGAGGGAGTCGGCGAACTCCGGCCAACCGATCGTCTCGCCGGCGTCGTAGTTGACGTCGACCACGAAACCGGGCAACCGGTCGGCCGGCAGCACCGGCAGTAGCAGCACGACGTTGGGCAGCAGAAACGGCACCACGCCCAGCGCGAGCAACCCTCGACGCCACCAGGCCGACCCGCGTGCCGTCCACGCCACGGTGACCAGAGCCCCGGCGGCGGTGAGGACCAGCAACAGCGGCGCGTCGTAGTAACCCTTGCCGCCGGCGATCAGCACGATGCCGAAAACCACAAGCCACGCCCACCCCACCGCCCGGTAGGCCCGCCACGCCGGCCGGCGCAGCAGCGCGACGAGGCCGGCGATCCAGATCGGTACGGCGTACGGGCTGATGATGACGAACTGGAGGGTGAACGCGTCGAGCCGACCACTGTAGGAGCTGTCGCCCTCGGAGATGGACGCGGCCACGCCGAGCTGCGGAAAGCCGTTGGTCGCCTGCCAGATCAGGTTCGGTGCGGCCAGCAACAGGGCGATTCCGGCGGCGGCGAGCACCCAACGGTCGCGCAGCAGCCGACGCGGCCCGGCGATGAGCACCCCGGCGACCAGCCCCACGGCCAGCAGCGCCGGCAGCAGCTTGCTGAGCATGCCCACACCGAGCGCCAGCCCGATCCCCAGCGCCCAGCGGCTGTCACCGGTGCGCAGCAACCGCACCGCGCACCACGCCGCGACCAACCAGACCAGCAGGTCCACGGTGGTGGTGCTGAGCAGGTGACCACTGGCGAGCACGATGCCGGAGAGCGCGGCGAGCACCGCCGCGAAGAGCTGCCCGCCCCGGCCGGCACCCAACTCGCGGGCGATGGCGCCGACCAGCAGCACCGCGCCGCCGGCCAGCAGCGCCGACGGGGTACGCAGCACCACCAGGTTGCCCGGCGCGATCGTGTCGAGCAGCCGGGCCAGCGCCGGGACCAGTGGCCCCTGATCGACGTAGCCCCAGTCGAGATGCCGACCGGCGAGCAGGAAGTACAGCTCGTCGCGGTGATACCCGTAACGGCCCGCGAGCAGCAGGAGCGTCACGGTGGTCGCGGCGGCCACCAGCCAGGGGCCGAGCGCCGGCGGACCTTGTACTCCCGGTTCGCCCGGTGAGCAGACCGCGGCCGGCCGACGAGGACGGTCGGTGTCGATGGCGTGTTCGCTCACCCGCTCATCATCGCCTTCCGCGTCGCCGCGTGGTGCCCCTGGTGCGTGCTGTCGCCGTCCGGACAAAAACAGGAATCCTGCTCGGTGGAACCTCGGCGGCAGTCGAGGCGTGAGTGTGGTGGACGTCGATGGGACGCCGGGAGGGCGGGGGCGAAGGGATGTTGCATGCCGACGAGTTCGACGAGTTCTACACCAGCACGTATCGACGCGTGGTCGGGCAGCTGTACGCGATGCTGGGGGACCTCAACGAGGCGGAGGACGCGGTACAGGAGGCGTACTGCCGTGCGTGGCAGCGACGGACGAAGCTGAACGAGTACGACAGTCCCGAGGCGTGGGTCCGCACCGTCGCCTACCGCATCGCGGTGAGCAGTTGGCGGCGAGCGAGGAACCGGCTGGCCGCACACCGGCGGCACGGCCCGCAGGATCCTGTCCACGCGACCGGCTCCGGTCATCTGGAACTCATCGGCGCCCTGGCGGGACTGCCGTACGAGCAGCGGCGGGTGGTGGTGCTCCACCACCTCGTCGGCCTGCCACTGGCCGACATCTGCCACGAGACGGGATCGCCACTGGGGACGGTGAAGTCCCGGCTTGCCCGGGGCAGGCAGGCGCTGGCCCAGCACTTCACGGAGTTGACGGACAGCGCTGACGGAAGGATCTCGGAAGATGTCTGACCTGCATCGGGCGCCCGGCGGGCCGGCCCCGTTCGAGGAGAGGCTGGCCAACCTGGCCGGGAGTGCGGCGGCCGTGGCGCGACCCGAGTCCCCGGCGGCCGTCCGACGTCGTGCCGGGCACCGGACGGTGCGCCGACGTCTTGGCACCGGGGTCCTGGCGGTGGCGGTACTGGGCGTCATCGCGCTCGGGGGCGCGTGGCGTTCGTCCCCCGACGACGCGGTACCGCCGGCGGTACCGCCCTCGCCGGTGAGCCCGCCGAACACCCCGGCACCGACCACGCCGTCGCCCACCGTTCAGTCGCCGACGACCGGTTCTCCCGAGGCGCCCAGTTCGTCGGCCGGCACCGGCGGCGCCCGGCCGCCGGGCGCGCCCGACTCGACGCCGAGTCAGTGCACGACGGCGCAGTTGACGGTCACGCTCGGATCCGAGGACGCCGCGAGCGGACACCGCAGCGTGGCAGTGGTGTTCCGCAACAGCGGAGACGCCACCTGCCGACTGACCGGCTACCCGGGGGTCGACGCGCTGGGCGGCGACGGCAAGACCCTGGCGCATGCCGAGCGCACACGGCGTGGCTACATGGGTGGTCCGGCGGGGACCGGGCGGCCCCCGACGGTGACGCTGCGTCCGGGCGAGTCCGCGTCGGCGTTGGTCGAGGCGTCGGGTTTCCGCGCCGACGGCACCGCGTGCAAACCGTACGTGAGCCTGTTGGTCACGCCGCCGGACGACGTCCGGTCGGTACGGCTGGGCTGGGACACCGACAGTTGCAGCGATCTGGAGGTGCACCCGGTGGTAGCCGGGACCACGGGTCGCTCGGCGTGACCGTACGGAGCCGGACCGCCGTGGCGCGTTGAGCGCCGCGGCGGTCCGCCGCGTGCGGGTGGTCGGACCGGGTGCGAAGATCAGCTTTGTCACTCGGACCGAAAGGACGATATGCGCTATCGCACTCTGGGCAACACCGGCACCGTGGTGTCCACCCTGTGTCTGGGCACGATGACCTTCGGCGCGGAGACCGACGAGGCTGGCAGCTTCGCCCAACTGGACCGGTTCGTCGAGGCCGGCGGCACGTTCGTCGACACCGCTGACGTCTACTCCGCCGGTGTCTCCGAGGACATCGTCGGGCGATGGCTGCGCAGCCGACCCGACCTGCGTGACCGCCTGGTGATCGCCACCAAGGGGCGGTTCCCGATGGGCCCGGGGGCGAACGACGCCGGCCTGTCCCGGGTTCACCTCACCCGCGCCCTGGACGCCAGCCTGCGGCGGCTCGGCGTCGAGGCCGTCGACCTGTACCAGGCGCACGCCTGGGACCCGCTGACCCCGCTGCCGGAGACGCTGCGGTTCTTCGACGACGCGGTCAGCGCCGGCAAGATCCGATACGCGGGGGTCAGCAACTTCACAGGCTGGCAGTTGCAGAAGGCCGCCCTGCTCACCCAGCACCTCAACCTCACCCCGATCGTGACCCTGCAACCGCAGTACAACCTGCTGGCCCGGGAGATCGAGTTCGAGTTGGTGCCGGTCTGCGAGAACGAGGGCATCGGCATCCTGCCGTGGTCACCGCTCGGCGGCGGGTGGCTGACCGGCAAGTACCAACGCGACAGCACGCCCACCGGGGCGACGCGGCTCGGCGAGAACCCGCAGCGCGGCGTCGAGGCGTACGCGGGTCGCAACGCCGAGGAGCGCACCTGGCGGGTGCTCGACGCGGTCCGCCAGATCGCCGGGGAACAAGGCGTGTCCATGTCGGCGGTGGCGCTGTCCTGGCTGGCGGCCCGACCGGCGGTCACCTCGGTGATCCTCGGCGCGCGTACCACCGAGCAGCTCGACGACAATCTGACCGCCGCCGACCTGGTCCTCGACGCCGAGCAGATGCGGCTGCTGGACGAGGTGAGCGCCCCGCTGGTGGGCGACTACCCGTACGGCGGCGCGGGTGTGCGCCAACGCGCCCGCGACCTACCGACCGGGTCATGACGTCGTTCCCCGAGCCCACCAACCCGGCCGGCAGCCGCACCGAGGTCTTCCTGCGCTACCTGGACTACTTCCGGGAGTCCGTGGTGGCCAAGGTGTCGGCGCTGGCTGAGCCGGAGCTGCGGCGCAGCCGGCTGCCGTCCGGGTGGACCCCACTGGAGCTGCTCACCCACCTGCGCCACGTCGAGCTGCGCTGGATCGAGTGGGGTTTCCAGGGCCGCGACGTCGCCGACCCGTGGGGCGACCGCCGCGACGACCGCTGGTACGTCGGCCCCGACGAGACCCGCGCGGAGCTGGTGGCGGCGTTGCGGGCGCAGGGCGCGCACACCACTGCCGTGGTGACGGCACACGACCTGGCCGAGATCGGCGCGCCGGGCCCGCGCTGGAACGGCGCGGACCCGGCGTCGCTGGAGCGGGTGCTGTTCCACCTGGTGCAGGAGTACGCCCGCCACCTCGGTCACCTCGACGTGGTCGCCGAACTCGCCGGCGGCCCGACCGGAGAGTGAGACCGTCGGGCATCTGTAACCCGAGCGTCTTCGACGCCGGCGGCTCGATAATGGGCCAATGCCGCTGCTCGTCGCACCCGCCCTGCCCGCCGGGAGTTTCGCCGCGCGGGAGCAACCCCACCTTCCGGTACGCCCCGGGCTGGCGCTGCGGCCGTGGCGTGACGACGACGCCCCGGTCGTCCGGGCTGCCTTCGACTGTCCGGTGATCCAGCGATGGCACGTGCGTCGCCTCGACAGCGACGACGAGGCACGGTCGTGGACGGCGCAGTGGGCCGGCCGTTGGCGCGATGAGAGCGCCGCCAGTTGGGCGGTCGTCGAGGCCGACGACCGGCCCGTCGGACAGGTGGGGTTGCGCGACGTGCTGCTGACCGAGGCGTCGGCGCAGGTGTCGTACTGGGTGGTGCCCGCCGCGCGCGGTCGAGGGATCGCCACCGGGGCGCTGCTCACCCTGGCCCGGTGGAGCTTCGCCCGGGGCGGGTTGCACCGGCTGGCGCTGGAGCACTCGACCGGCAACGCGGCGTCCTGCCAGGTGGCCGCGCGGGCCGGTTTCACGGAGGAGGGCGTGGCCCGCGAGTCGGTGCGTCACGCCGACGGCTGGCACGACATGCACCGGCACGCCCGGCTGGCGACCTCGGTGGAGTCAGGAGCCGACCGGGACGACGGTGGTGGTCGCGGGCAGTAGCGCCGCACCGTCTCGGAACACTCGTCAACCAGCAAGACACCACATCGGCTCGCGAGGTTTACCGGGGCCAGAACTACTGCTTTCAGTAGGGGCAGTTGCGCTTGTCGCGCACCATCTGCGCGTACTCGGCGCCGGTGATGCGCAACCTGTCGGTCTTGGTGCCGTCCTTGGCCCGACAATCGTCGAACGGGCTGAGGTAGAACCAGGCGTAGGCCGAGTCGTCCGCGCGCCCGGTCACCTCGAACGGCTTGTCGCCGGGTGCCGAGATCACCATCGTCTGGCGTCGTCCCTCGGCCAGGTAATCCAATTCCAGGCGCCATCGGCAGTGCTGCTTCGCGCTGAGCGCTCGTACCTGAATGACGTTCTTCTCACCCTTGGGCAGGGTGATCTTGTGGGTGGCGAAGAACGGGGCACCGGCGTCCTCGCCATCCGGGTCCTCGACGAGCATCCGGGGATTCGGTCGATCCACGTGTGTCACGAGGACGACCTTCTTGGAGTCACCCTGGGAGGGGTTGGGCTCACGGATCCCGGTGAGCGGGGGGCGGCAGGGCTCGACGAGGACGGGCCGGAGGTCGACGGCCTCGGCGGCCTCGTCCCGGGTGCCGACGAGGGTGATCTCCCAGGTGCTCCGTTCGATGTCGACCGCGCCGGCCTCGACGGTCGGATCGTCCGGGCGTTTGGCATCCAGCCGAGTCAGGTCGAAGCCGGCGGGGTAGACGTAGTCGAGCGCCCCCTCCTGCGGGTAGGGGACGTGCTTCAGGTCCAGGACGACGACAGGCCCCCGACCGGCCAACTGCTCGGCCAGTTCGTTCGCCGGCTTCCACTGGTTGATCATGCCGAGAACGACGGCGCCGAGCCAGGTGGCGACGGCACCGACCACAATCGTCAGCAGCCAGGTGACGGGACGTTTCCACCAGGCGACGGTTGCCGACGCGGGCGACGACACCGGGGCCGGCGCGGAGGCCCTACGGCGACGCGGGCGCTTGTTACGTGGACTCATGGACCGGCGTCTCCTGCATATCGATGGACGTGTCGGTGTTGAGGAGCCGACGGGCCAGCAGCACGGGCAGCGCAACGAGCCAACCCCAGGCCGCGCCGAAGCGCAGCGAGGAGGTCAATTGCAGGCCCAGGGACTCCCAGGGAGCGCAGCCGGTCGGGGAGTCCGAGACCGTGCAGTCGACGAGGACAGCGGACGTCGCGGTCAGCGCGGACGCCGCGATCGTGGCACCCCAACAGACGACGACGAGCCCGAGGCGATGCCCGCCACTGGGCAGGCCGGCGAGCAGCGCCCACAGCAGGAGCCACAGCACCAACAGCAGTGCGAGGGCGAGCACCGACCTGTGCACCCACACGTCCATCGACAGGGGATTCGGCTCGATCTCGTGAGTCAGCCGGTACCCCACATCATCGCGGGCGCGTGGCGGCGGCGACAGGGCAGGGCGGTACAGGAATTCCCTGAGCATTCCCAGGAAACCCCTCCCCGAATTGCTGTCCCAGACCGCCTGGGTGCCGTTGATCAGCGTGAGCACCAGCACCGGAAGGACCCCGGCCAGGGCAAGGTTCGCGCTGCGTCCTCGTCGGTCGCCGATCAGCGGAACGCGGGTTGCCGGCTCGGTGTCCTCGTCCGTGTCGTCAGCCGCGTCCTGGTCCTCGTCCTCCGCTTGGTTCTCGATCTCCTCTTCGTCGTCGCCTTCACCATCGTCGGCGTCATCGTTCAGCCAGTCCACCAGCAACATCGCGAGGCGGGCGCTACCTACCAGGCTCGCGTTCGCTGCTGCCGCCACGCAGCCGAAAAAAAGGGCATCGGATGACCAGCCCTCCAGCGCCAGATTCGCGCTGGCGAGGAGCGTTGAGTGGTCAAGTGCCTCGTTGGCGTACCAGCCGGCGGGGGCGGAGTGGACACGCACCACCAAGGTGGCCCACCAGAGCAGATCCCCGATCGCCGCAGCCGTGAGCGCGGCCGCCGCGCCGGTCATCGCCGCGATGAACGGGTGCGTCCGCCGGGTGACGAGACCGCAGGCCAGGTACGTCGACACCCCGATCAGCAGGATCACGACCCAACGGATCAGCGGCGTCACCGCATCCATCATGGGAGCGGCCAAGGGGTCGAGGGGGGCGAAGAAAACCACGCCCTTCGCGACGAGCGTTGGGAAGTCAGCGGCGGTCCGCGTGACGGTGAACGGCCCCGTGAAGGCGCGCACCTTGGCGGTTACCACCAGGTACAGGACGATGGGACCCGCCATCGAGAGCACAGCGACGAATATCCTGAGTGGTCGGCTCATCCGGCCGGCCGCAACCCGAGGCGGATCGTCACGCCGTCAGTCTCTCGCATTGCGCTGCTCCGGATAAGCCCGTCCGTGCCCACTCGGGCGTTGCCGACGACCGCCTCAGCGGGTCTCCGCCCAGCCGACGAAGCGCGGGGTCAGATCGGGCAGCGCGACGCCTGGGTTGAGCTTGGCGAGGTCAGCCTCGGCGGTCTCCTGCGCCTTCGCCAGGTGGTTCAACAGACCGGGCCGATCCTCGCGGTACTGACCGAGCAGGCGCAGCTTCGACGTCGAGCACGGCCACGCCGAGGCGGACACTGTGCAGCTGCACATCGTCCCGGCGGACGCGCCCAGCTACCCCGGGCTCGACGGCCCGTTCACCATCGCCGACATGCCGGACGGGTCGCGGGTCGCGCACGTCGACAGCGCGGCACGGGCGCAGATCCTCGATCAAACGTCGGATCTTGTTAGCCTGGAACGACGGTGGGAGCGTATTCGCGGCGAGGCCCTGCCCCGAGGGCGTTCGGTGGAACTTCTCAGAGAAGCGGCAGCATCATGGACATGACCGGTGCGCGGTGGCGGAAGAGCACGAAGAGCGGCGGCAACGGTGGCAACTGTGTCGAGGTTGCCGACAACCTTCCGGGCGTGGTCCTGGTTCGCGACACGAAGGACCGCGACGGCGGCACGCTGACGTTCAACCTCCAGTCGTGGCGGGGCTTCGTCGCGATGGCACGCAACGCCGGCTGACCGACCACCTCGTCCGAAAGGCTCCCGGCGCTGGCCGGGGGCCTTCGCGTGGGCCTGGCACGACCACCGCCCACGGCAGGCCGGTGGTTGACGAAACCACCCCGCCCGCCGCTTCTCGTCGAGGGTCGCCGGGACTATCCGGAGACGATTTGGGCCGGCCTTCGGGCACCGGAGTCGTTCCGGTCGGTCGGCGCAACCGCAGCAGGGCGGCGGTGCAGGCACCGAGCACGCCGAGGTTCATCGCCGCCGCGACCGCCGTCCAGGTCACCAACGCCAACGTGTCGTAGCCGAGTTGGACGTAGGTTCTGGTCGACCTCGACCTGCCGGCCCACGAGTACGACACCCTGCACGCCCTGGCCGGCCGCCGGGGCCGGGCGGCACCCTCGGACCTCGCCGCGGACCTCACGATGGCCCCCGCCTCGATCACCGCGCGGGTGGACGCGCTGCTCCGGCGGGGCTTCGTGCGCCGCATTCCGTCGACAGTCGACCGTCGTCGAGTCGACGTGGAGCTCACCGAGGCGGGTCAGGCCGCGTGGCGTGGGGCGTTGGAGGTCCAGGGTGCCGAGGAGCACCGCCTGCTCGGCGTGCTCACCGCGACCGAACGGCGACACCTCTCCGACCTGCTGCGCCGGGTGCTGCTCGTCGCCGAACAGCCGCCGGGCGCGCCGAAGACCGACTGAGCACGCCGAAAAACGCCTGGCGGCCCGCGTACCGCCGATGGAAGGGTGACCGGCGTGACTGCGCATGCGCTGGCCGGAGCCCTGGCCGACGACAGACGGCGACGGATCTTCGCGGCGATCGTGCTGGGTGCGACAAGCGCGAGCGAGGTCGCCGCGCAGGCCGGCCTGCCGGCGCGGGTGGTGCTCACCGGGGTCCGCCGACTCACCGACGCGGGCCTCGTGACCGGCGCGGACGGGGCGCTCTCGGCCGACGACGCGTCGCTGCGGGCGACCGCGCGCGACAGCCGCCCGGCCGACGACGCCGACCCCGGCGCCGACCCGGTGCTGCGGACCTTCCTGCGGGGCGACGTCCTGGTGGGCCTGCCGGCGCAGCGGGGGCGACGGCGGGTCCTGCTGGCGCACATCGCCGAGCAGTCGTTCGAGCCGGGCACCCGCTATCCGGAGCGGGCCGTCGACGACGCGCTCAAGCCGTGGTGCGCCGCGGGAGGGTCGGATCACGCGACGCTGCGCCGGTACCTGATCGACGAGCAGTTGCTCACCCGTGAGCACGGCGTCTACCAGCGGCTCTGATCGTTCGCCGCGCGAATCGTCCCGTCGCGGAGGATCTTGCTAGCCTCGGCGCATGACCTCCTGCACGCCCTCCGACGGCCCGCCGGACCTGTTGTTCCTGCTCTCCTGGGCGAGCCACGCGTTGCAGACCGAGCACGCCGCAGGGCTGGCCGAGCTGGGCATCTCGCCGCGGGCGCACTACGTGCTGGCGCAGGCCCGCACCGGTGATCTGACCCAGCGGGAGATCGGTGAGCGGTGCGGTGTGGACAAGACCACGATGGTCGTGACGCTCGACCAGTTGGAGCGGGCCGGGCTGGCCGAGCGCCGTCCGGTGCCGACGGACCGACGTGCCCGGCTGGTCGCTGTGACTCCGGCGGGGGAGCAGGTGTTGCGGCAAGCGCAACAGGTGGTTCGGCGCATCCAGGGCGACCTGCTCGCGACCCTGCCCGAGCAGGACCGGGAGGTGTTCCTGCGGGCGCTCCTGGCGCTGGTGAGCGGACCACTGGCCAACACCTCCCCGTACGCGCCGGGGGCCCGCTCCGGCTGTTAGTACCGAGAAAGATAGTTCCGGACAAGACTATCTGTTACGGTCGTACTCGTTCGCTTCCCCTGAACGAGGAGCCGTCATGAGCGCTGCCACCGTCACGACCCCCGCCCCCTCCCCACTGCGCCGTCGCGCCCTCGGTGTCGCCGCCGCCGTCGTGGCCTGCCTGGTCATCTGGGCGATCGGCGCGCTGGCCGGAGTCGACTACACCGTCGAGAGCCCCGGCCAGCCCGCCACGGTCATCGGTGCCGGCGCGATAGTCACTGTCGCCCTGGGGGCCGCCCTGCTCGGCTGGGCGGCGCTGGCGCTCCTGGAGCGGTTCGCCACCCGGGTCGCACGACCGGTCTGGATCTCGGTCGCCATCGTCGTGACGGTGCTGTCCTTCTTCCCGCTGCTCAGCGTCGAGGCCACCGGTGGCGCCAAGCTTGTCCTCGGCGCGACGCACATGGCCGTGGCGGTCGCCTTGATCACCCTGCTGCCCCGCCCTCGCCGGTAACCAACCGCACTCTGGAATTACCCGCGGGCACCTCGTGTCGCGCCCACGAAGACGATCGCCCGAAGCTGTCAGCAACGGTGTTGCACGCAGAGCGACAGGCGTGGGTGAGTGGGAGATCGTGGTCAGGTCCTTTGGAGCTGAATCGTTTGCGACATCAGCTCCACAGGTGACGCGGGAGGTCTCCCCGTCGGCGGGCGTTTGGCCCGGTCAGACCTTGAGTAGTGCCTTCGTGCATGACTGATGACGAAGCGACCAACCACCTGTCGTCGAGTTTGGCCGAGGAGTTGACTGCGGCCATCCGCGGCACGAGTGCCGCCGTCGTCGTCGCCCACGACCGGCAACTGCTGCGGGACCTGGCCGACCGGCCGCGCCTGCGCGTCGGCGAGCCGTCGAGGTAATGCCGTTGACCGGGCAGTGATGATCAACAGGTGACCATCACCGCCCGACCAACCTGGACGACCAGCGCCAGTTGGCCCGATCACCCCGACGCGGTGCTGCTGCTGCGCGAGTACATGACCGAGATGGTGGTTCGCTATCACCGTCGCCCGGCCCTGCCCGGCGAGGTCGACGCGGCCCTGGCCGAGTTGCCCAGCGACGATCTGGCCGCGCCGAGCGGGCTTCTCCTGCTCGCGCACCACGGCACCGACCTGGCCGGCTGCGCAGGGCTGCGCTGGCAACCGGGCTGGGCCGAGCTGACCCGGGTGTTCATCCGCTCCGAGCATCGCGGCGCCGGTGGGGGCGCGGCGCTGCTGGCCGCCGTCGAGGAGTACGCCCGCGCGGCCGGGGCGGACCGGATCCGGCTCGACACCCGGCACGACCTGGTCGAGGCCCGCGCCCTGTACGCCCGGCACGGCTACGCCGAGATCCCGGCGTACTCGCAGGGCCCCTACGCCGAACACTGGTTTGAAAAGCGGCTGTCCTGACTGTGAGGTTCGTACGCCGACCGCGACGGGTGGGATCGGCGCGCCTGCACGCCGATCCCACCCGAGGCTGAGAGCCTTTTTCACATGGTGTTACCCGACGCTCCGGTGCTCGCCCGTCCGCCCGCGCCACCGGCGCTGCCGAGCGGGCCGGTCGAGGTCACCGAGGCGTGGCTGCGCAACCGGCGCCTGTCCGAGCACACCCGCGACGCCTACCGGCGGGACGTCACCGGCTGGGTGCGCTGGTGCGCCGACCGCGACCTGGACCCGCTGCGGGCCACGTTCCTGCACGTCAACGAGTACGCCCGTGCCCTGGAGAGCAGCGTCGGCGCCCGCAGCGGCCGCCCACTGACCCCGGCGACCGTCGCGCGTCGACTCTCGGCGCTGTCCAGTTGGTACGACTTCCTGGTCAAACTGGGCGCCGTGCCGGCCAACCCGGTCTCGGGCGCTGACCGCCCCCGCGTCGACCGGGACCACTCCGCCACCGTCGGGCTCACCCCTGAGGAGGTGGACGCCCTACTCGCCGCCGCCGACGCGGACACCAGCGCGACCGCCGTACGCAACCGGGCGGCGCTCGCGCTCCTCGCCGACCTGGGTCTGCGGGTCGGCGAGCTGATCTCGCTGGACCTGACCGACCTCGGCACCGAACGCGGCCACCGCAGCGTGCGTTTCATCGGCAAGGGCGGCAAACAACGCCGCCGCGCCCTCACCCCCGGCACCGGGCACGCCCTGGACGCCTACCTGGCCCAACGGGCCGCCACCACCGGCGTGCCGGTGCCGCAGCTCACCGGCCCGCTGCTGGTCACCGCCAGCGGTGCCCGGCTGGACCGGCACTCGGTATTCCGGATGGTCCGGCGGCTCGCCCGCGCCGCCGGCATCCCCGCCTGGGCGAAGCTGTCCCCGCACTCGCTACGGCACGCCTTCGCCACCACCGCCCGCTCGGAGGGCGTGCCGTTGGAGGACGTGCAGGACGCCATGGGGCACGCCGACCCGCGCACCACCCGCCGCTACGACCGGGACCGGCACAACCTCGACCGCGACCCGGCCTACGCGGTATGGGCGGCGCGGTCGCGGCGTCACGGCTGAGCATCGCCTTTTGCGCTGCCGCGGCTGAGCGGCGCCTGCGGCGTCAGCCCTGCGGGCGGGGGCAGATGCAGAACGGCTGCCCGATCGGGTCGAGAAGCACCACCCAGCGCTCACCGCCGGGCTGGAAGGCCGGCTTCGACGCGCCCGCGGCGACGAACTTCTCCTCCGCCGCCGCCAGGTCGTCGACGTAGAGATCGAGGTGGTAGCGCTGGTCGCCAGCCGGGTCCGGCCAGGAGGGCGGTCGGTAGCCCTCGACCAGCCCGAAGCCGATGGAGACGCCACCGGAGCTGATCATCGCGTACTCCGGTTGGCTGTGGGTGACCTCCCAGCCCAGCGCCTCGTGGTAGAACGCGGCGTGGCCGGCGGGATCGGAACTGTCGAGGTTGACCATCGCGAGGTCTGCAGAAGCTGTCACGCCGGCAGTATGCCGCCGGGGCCCGACAACTCCGGCCCGCGACACCGGCAAGGAGAGGGGTTCAGGGGGCGTCGAGGGGCCAGAAGGTCATGCGGGCCGTGCCGTCGCGGCAGATCAGGCCGGTGCCGACCCGTCGGCAGTCGGTCAGACCCGCCGGAAGCACCGTGGACACCCGACGACCGTCGCGTCCCAGCGTGGCGACCAGGGAGCGCCTGCCGTCCGCCGCCATCCCCAGCACCACCAGGGGCTCCGCCGGCACCCGGGGGCCCGCCACCGTGCGCCAGCGCGCCCCGGCCGGCCACGTCCACACCCGCGCCCCGTTGGCCGCGTCGATCGCCCAGCGTCCCTGCTCGTCCTGCCCGCAGATCAGGCCCTGGCAGGGCCGCAGGGTCAGCTCACCCGGGTCCGCCGGCGCCTGCCACCGCGGTGCCAGCCCCGGTAGGTCGTACCCGGTCAGCGCCACCGCGCCGCCGCTCGGATGGCGCAGCACCAGGTGATCGCCGACGACCTGCGGATTGTCCGGGCCATAGTTCGCCGGCGGAAGCCGTCCCCGCCCGCTCTCAGTGCCGTCACGGGCGTCGAGCAGCCGGGCCAGTCCGTTGTCCTGCACCAGCAGCAACTGCCCCGGCAGCGCCAGCAGCACCGCCGTGGAAGGCACCGGGACCGACCATCGGGTCGCGCCCGTCGCCGGCTCGACAAAGTGCACGCTGCCCTCGACCCGCCGTCCCGGTTCGGAGGCGCTGCGCACCTCGCTCACCGCGACCGCCGCGTCCCCGACCGCGTACACCCGCTCGGGTCGCCGCCACAGCGGCTGGCCGGTACGCATCGACCGCGCGGTGGTCACCCGTGCCCCGCGCGCCTGGTCGCGTTCGACAAGCAGCAGCAGGTCACCGGCGACCTCGGCGAACCATCCGGCGGCGGGTGGCACGGTGACCCGCCACCGCGGCGGGCCGCCTGGCGCGGCCGCGTCGTAGGCGCTCAACGTCGGCGGGTTCGAGTCCGGGTCGACGACCAGCAGCAGCGGCCCCGCGCCGAGCACGGTTGCCCGGGCGGGCACCGCCAGCGCGACCTCGGGCGTCAGCCGCGCGGCCGGGGCGGCACCGCCGAGCAGCGCACAGACCGCCACCAGCACCGCCACCCGCCACCGGCGGGACAGCCGCAGCGGTGGTCGGTGCTCGTCCAGGGGCGCGCCCCGGTCGTCACCCAGCTCGATCAGCACCGACATCCGCGCCACCCGTCCGCTCGCGCCGGCCGTTTCAGCAGAGCAGTTCCAGGTGGTGGTGGGCGTCCTCGGCGATCTCCTCGTGCCGCAGCCAGCGGCGCGCCCACAGCCGGGCGGCCAACTCCGCCTGCTCGTCACCCCACGCGGCGTGCTCGACGAGCAACGCGGTGGTCAGGGCGTACGCCAGACGCAACGCCAGACCACGGGCGCCCGCGAGCACCGCCGACGCACCCGGGTCGACGGTCACCGCCGTAATGGTCTCCTCCAACCGCGCCGCGGCGGTGGCCAGTGTGTCGGCCAGCACCGGCGACAGCGGCCGAGCCAGGTCGACGGCGGCGGCGAGCCGGCTCAGCAGCGGCGCCCCGGCGTCCTCCCGGGCCAGCGCGCGCAGCACGTCCAGGGCCAGCACGTTCGTGGTGCCCTCCCAGATCGGCAGCACCTGGGCGTCGCGCAGCAGGCGGGGCACGCCGGTGTCCTCCACGTAGCCGGCCCCGCCGAAGCTCTCCACGTACTCGCTGGCGGAACTGACGGCGAGCCGGCCGGTGGCCAGCTTCGCCAACGGCGCCACGATGCGTAGCTCCGCCGCCGCCTCCGGGTCGGCGCCGACCTCGACCCGACCGAGCAGGGCGAAGGCGTGACCGGCCAGGGCGAACGCGCCCGCCGCGTCGACCGCGAGGGTGCCCAGGGTGGCCCGGTGCAGGGGCGAGGACGCCAGCGGGCCGCCGGCGACGTGCCGCACGTCGGCGTACGCGCGGGCGTAGGCGAGACCCCGTCGCATCCCGCCGGCCGCCGCCGCCGCGTTGTGCACCCGGGTCACCACGACCAGGGTCATCGCCCGGACCAGACCGGGCACCGTCGGGTCACCCAGCGGCAGGGCGTACGCGTCACGCAGGCCGATCTCGGCGGTGGGCAGCGCCCGGGTGCCGAGTTTGTCCTTGAGGCGGTGCACTGTGACACCAGGTGCGGGTGCGCCCGGCGCTGGGCCGTCGGTCAGCGGTGAGTCGACCGCGTACCGGGGAACGAGGAACGGGGCGAGCACCCGGCTGCCCCGCCCGGCGCCCTCCGGCCGGGCCAACGCCACCGCCATCGCCGCGTCGGCGGCGGAGCAGAACCACTTCTCCCCGGTCAGCCGCCACGAACCGTCCGCCGCGGGTCGACCGATCGTGCTGGAGCGGCCCAGGTCGGAGCCGCCCTGCGCTTCGGTCATCCACTGCCCGCTGGTGATCGCCGTGGCCGGCTCCGTGGAGATCAGCCGGGGCAGCCACGCGTCGCGGACCGTGGCGTCGACGTCGGGCATGCTGAGCAGCGCCGCCGCCCCGTCGGCCATCGCCACCGGGCAGGAGAAGGTCGCCGACTCCGGCCCGTACAGGTGCAGCAGGGCGTGTTGCACCACCCGCGCGGCGGCACCCCAGGTGCCCCGGGCGCCCGGCAGGTAGGGCAGCGCCACCACGGCGTGTCGGGCGGCGGCGGCACGCTGCGCCTGCCAACCCGCGGAGGTGTCGATGCGATCGATCCGGGCGCCCCACGCGTCGTAGCGGACCAGCGTCGGCGGGTGCGCCTCCGCGTCGGCGTGCGCCGCGCGCAGCGGCCCGGTGACGTCGGCGGCCAGGTCGGCGAGGCGGCCCTTCGCGGCGGCGTGCCCGCCCGGGCCGAGGTGACGCTCCAGCCAGGACCGCAGCATTCCATCGCCGGCGTACGGGTCGACGGGGGGTGGTACCGGCTGCACGAAGCGGCTCATCGATCGGCTCCTGGCACTGCTCGGGGATGTGCGCCGACGGTAGACGATGCGGAGCCGCCGCGAACAGGGCACACCCGCCCGTCGGGCACACCCAGTTTCCGGCTTGTCGCCCGTCGGCGTGAGCAGGTTCTCTACGGTCGGTAGTCGTGGGTGCGGGCCAGCCGTGGAGCAGACCGTCCCGGCGTCACCGCCCGATGCGCACCGGGTTGGCGTTCGCCGGGTTCGGCGTGGCGCTGTGCTGCGTCGGGGTGGCCGGGTTGGGCGCCTGGAACCTGCAGACCGTCCGGCAGGCCGCCGGCCCGATCCGGGAGACCGCCGACGGTTTCCTCAGCGAGGTGGCCCTCGGCGACAGCGACCGGGCGTACGAGCGGCTCTGCGAGGACGCCCGCAGCCGGTGGAGCGCGATCGGCTTCACCAGTTGGGTGCGGACGCCGCCGATGGTCACCGACTACGAGATCACCGACGTGTCGGTCGCCACCCGCAGCGGACGACCGCACGGCACGGTGACCGTGAAGGTGACCCGCGACGGCGGGATCAGCGAGGAACGTCGCCTGCCGGTGGTCCGCGAGGACGGGAACTGGCGGGTGTGCGGTGACCCCTTCTAGGCCCCCGGTCGCCGCTCCGACACGCCCACAGTTGCTGCGACCACGTGAGGGGGTGCAGCCGACCACCTCCACGGAGCTCTTCTTCGACCTCGTCTTCATCTTCAGCATCACCCAGTTGTCGCACTACCTGCTGGCGCACCTGGACTGGCGGGGTGCGGGGCGTACCGGCCTGTTGCTGGCGCTGGTGTGGCTCGTCTGGGTCTACACCACCTGGCTGACCAACTGGCTGCAACCGGACCAGGGGCCGGTACGGACGATGCTGATCGGGGTGGGGCTGGGCAGCCTGCTGTTGTCGGCGGCGATTCCGGAGGCGTTCGGCTCGACCGGCCTGCTCTTCGCGCTGGTCTACGTGGTCGTGCAGGTGGGCCGCACCCTGTTCGCGTTGTGGGCGGTGCAGGGCAGCCCGTGGCTGGTGGCCGGATTTCAGCAGTCGCTGCCGTGGATCGCCGGGACGTCGGTGCTCGTGGTCCTCGGTGGCCTGGTCGGCGGGGCCGCCCGGGACGCGGTGTGGGCGGCGGTGATCGTGATCGAGGTGATCGGCCTGTCGATCGGCTATCCGCTGCCGGGGCGGGGACGCAGCCGACCCGAGCGGTGGATGGTGGAGGGCGGTCACCTGGCCGAACGGTGCGCGGCGTTCGTCCTGATCGCGCTGGGGGAGTCGATCCTGGTCACCGGCAGCACCCTCACGTCGCACGTGGACCTGGTGACGACTGGGGCGTTCCTGCTGGCGTTCGGCGGTTCGGTGGCGCTGTGGTGGGTCTACTTCGCCCGATCGGCCCCGGCCGCCACGGAGGTCTTCGCCCACGCCGGAGAGCGCACCGGCGCGTTGAGCAGAGTCGCTTTCAACTTCCTGCACCCGGTGATCGTCGCCGGGGTCGTCGTCACGTCGGCGGCCGACGAGCGGTTGCTGCGGGAGCCCGGCTCACCGGCCACCACTGTCGACGTGCTGCTCACCCTCGGTGGTCCCGCCCTCTTCCTGGCCGGGCACGCCGCCTACAAGGCGCTGCTGTGGCGGACCCTGCCGACCAGCCGGGTCACTGCGGTGGTGGTCCTGTTGGCGTTGATGCCGGTCGGTGTGTGGCTAAAGGTGCCCGTCGCGGTGTGCGCCGCGGTGGCGTTGGCGGTGACGGTCGCCGTGATCCTGACCGACCGGTTCCGGGTGCGGGCCGCCGCCCGGCAGCCGTCCTGACCGTCCGGCCGCGTCGGGTCGGTTCTAGGACAACGGCACAGTCGGCGGGCCGGCGGATGGTTAGCGTGGGTCACCGGCCCTCCGGGTGACCTTCCGCAGTGCTCGGACGAGCGGAGGCGACCCGATGACGACCGCGCAACAGACCTGGCCACAGCGATGGTTGATGCTTGTCGCCGCCGCCGGCTACGGCAAGACCACCGCCCTGGAGACCATCGGCGGCGACGGACCGACAACCTGCCACCGGGCGACCGACCTGATCGGGGCGGCGTCACACGCCAGCCCGCAGCCCCTGGAACGGGTCGCGGTGGACGAGGTGTCGGCGCTCACCGCCGACGACCAACTCGCCCTGGTTCGCCTGTTGACCGCGCTGCCGGGTCAGCCGGCGGTGACACTGGCCGCCCGGCAACCGCTCACCGCCGCGGCGTTGAGCGCCTGCGCCGTACCCGTCGTCGAGCGTGGGCCGGAAACGCTCGCCCTCAGCCGGGACGCAGTCGCCCGGATCCTGCGCGACGAGCACGCGGTGCCCGACAGCGACCTGGCCTACCTGGTGTACGAACTGACCGCCGGCTGGCCAGCGTGGGTGCACCTCGCCGGCGACGCCCTCGGCCGACAGGGCGTCGGCCGGCGGGAACTGCTCGCCGCCCTGACCGAGCCCGGCACCGCGGGTGGGCACTTCGCCCGCGACGAGGTCCTCGCCGACCTGCCCGCACCGGTGGCGCGCCTGCTCGGTCGCGTCCACGACCTCGACCCGATCAGCGCGCCGCTGTGTGCGGCCGTCGACGGTCACGCCGCCGCCGAGGGCACCGCGGAGGCGCTGCGCTGGGCGACCCGTACCGGACTGCTGGTCGTCCACCCCCGCCGGCGGCCCGGTCGCACGCCGCCAACGTTTCACCTGGTCCGGGTGCTCGCCGAGGTGTTGGCGCAGCAACCGGGCCGGCCCGAAGCCGCAGAACGCCGTGGGCGGAACGCCGCCGCCGACTGGTACCTCGCCAACGCGTACCCGCTGGCGGCGGCCCGAGCCCTGCACGACGCGGGGGACACCGCCCGGTGTGCCGACCTGATCGCACGCCACGGCGGGGAAATGCTCGCCGCCGGCGGGGCGCCGGACGTCACCGACCTGGTAAACGCGTTACCGCAGGCCGACCAGAGCCCCGACATCCGGCTGATCCACGGTGAGGCGCTGCGAATGTCCGGCTCGGTGACCCAGGCGGCACGGGCCTTCGCCCCACTGCTGGCGCAGGCGGACCGCGACCGTCGCTGGCCGGCACGGTTGCTCTGGCGGGCGGCGATGGTGCCGTACCTGCGTGCCGACTATGCCGGCGCCCTGGCCGTGCTCGACCTGGTCGGTACACAGGCGCCGGCCACCCCGCCCGGCCCCGACGACGTGCTGGTGCTGGCCTGGCGCGCCAGCACCCTCGCTCAGCTCGGCCAGGTCGAGGACGCCATCACCACCGGGACCCGGGCGCTCGCCGTGGCGCAGCAACTCACCGAGGACGCCCCGCTGGCGGCGGCGCACATCGCGGCGGCACTGACCTCGTCCGGCACCCGCCGCGACGGGCACCTCGCCGAGGCCCTGGCGGCGGCGGAACGCGCGGGCGACCTGGTCCAGCAGGCGCGGGTCCTGGTCAACCAGGCGCACTGCCTGCTGCGGGAGGCCCGTTACCCGTCGGCGCTGGCCACCGCCGTGCGGGCCGTCCGCGCGGCGGAACTCGCCGGCCCGCCGGGTGTGCTGGTGACCGCCCTGCACAACGCCGGTGAGGCGCTGCTGCGGCTGGGGCGCTACGACGAGGCGACGCTGCACTTCAGCCGGTCCACCTCGGTCTCGCAACGGTTGGGACTGCGCCGGGCGGCGGCCGGTGTCTACGGGATCGCCGAGGTCGCTCGCCGTCTCGGCCGACGGGAGGAGGCGTTGGCGGCCTTCACCGAGGCGGCGGAGCTGGCCCGCGACGTGGGAGACCTGCAGGTGCTCATTCCGGCGCTCGTCGGCCTGGCTCGGCTGCAATGCGAGGGCGTGGACGCCGACCTCACGGCCGCCCGCGCCGCCGCCGACGAGGCGCACCGTCTCGCGCCGGCGTACCTGCTCTCATCCGCGCTCGTCGCGACGGGCTGGGTGGCGTACGCCGGGGGTGATCTGGGGGTGGCCCGGCGGCGGGCGGCCGAAGCGGTCGGCGCGGCCCGGGCCGGGCGTCAGTCCGACGCGTTGGCGGAGGCCCTGGAACTCACCGCCGCGGTCGCCGCCGAGCCGGAGGCGAGTCGCACCGCGTTGCTGGAGGCCGCAGAGATCTGGCAGGCGGCGGGCGCGGGTCCGGCCGCCGAGCAGATCACCGTCCTGCTCGGCCGCGTCCCGGGTGCCGACGGCGCGCAGCGGTCGGCGGCGCAGGTGGCCGCGGACCGGTTGGTGGCGCTCGGTGTCGAGACGGTCGACGGGCGCCAGTTGTCCGAGACCTCCGCCGGCAGCGATGCCGTCGAGGTGCGGGTGCTCGGCCGGTTCGAGGTCGTCGTCGGCGGGCAGGAGGTCCCGCTGCCGGCGTGGCGGTCCCGGCAGGCCCGTACGCTGCTGAAGATCCTCGTCGCCCGGCGTGGCCGTGCCATGGGGCGGGCGGAACTGTGTGAGCTGTTGTGGCCCGACGACGAACCGAGGCGCACCGCGCACCGCCTGTCGGTGCTGCTGTCCGCCGTGCGTGCCGTGCTCGACCCGCCCCGCCGGTGGCCCGCCGACCGGTACGTCCGCGCCGACCTGACCGGCGTACGCGTCGACCTGACCCGGGTGGTCGTCGACGCGGAGAGCCTCCTCGCCGACGTCCCCCGGGCCGAGCGCGTCGCCCGCGACGGTGACCCGGCGCGGGCCCGTGAGCTGCTCGCCGAGGTCGACGCCGCCTACCGGGGGGACGCCTTCGCCGACGAGCCGTACGAGGACTGGGCCGACGGGCTGCGGGAACAGACCCGCTCGGTGTGGTTGCGGGCCCTGCGCGAACTCGCCCGCCTGTACCGGCGCGACGGTGACGCCGACCGGGCCGCCACCACCCTGGTCCGGCTGCTCGACGCCGACTCCTATGACGAGTGGGCGCACCGCGCGCTGGTCGGGACGCTCGTCGGCGCCGGCCGGCACGGTGAGGCCCGCCGGGCGTTCGACAGGTGGTCCGGGGCGATGCGCGTGATCGACGCACCGCCCCCGGATCCGGGTGTGCTGCGCGGCCGGGCCGGTCAGCAGCTGTAGAAGTTCACGCTGCCCGCGTCGGTCTGCACGTACGAGTAGAAGATCGCGCCGAGGTCGACCTCGTCGTCCTCCGCGCAGGTGTCCTCCCCGGGCCCACCGTCGAGGGTGTCGCCGCCGGTGCCACCCGTGACGGTGTCGCCGGCCACCCCGATCAGCAGGTCGGCGCCGTGGGAGCCGGAGAGGACGTCGTTGCCCTCCAGGCCGGCGAGCAGGTCGGCGCCGCCGCCGCCGGCGATGAAGTCCCCGCAGCCCTCACCGTAGATGGTGTCGTCACCCCAGCCGCCGTGGATCGTGTCGACGCCACCGCCGCCGTAGATGATGTCGTCGCCACCGAGCCCGTAGATCTCGTCGGGTCCGCCACCGCCGTAGATGATGTCGTCGCCCTCGGTGCCCATGATCGGGTCGCCGTCGGTGCTGGCGCACGGGTTCGCGTTCGGGTCGGCGTGCGCCGCGCCGCCGCCGACCAGACCGGCGCTGAGCAGTAGGGCGGCCATTACCGCCGCCGCCGACGCTCGGGTACGCATGATGGAACCTCCTGTTCGTGGGCTCCGTCCGGAGCCCGGCGACGCCACGATGACGTCAGGCGCAGGGTCGCAGCCGCACGTCATCGTGGCGTCAGTACGACGCGCTGCTGACGCCCTCCTGACGACCGTGCGGAGTCTGATCCCACAGCCGTCGTCGACAGTCGACGAGGCAGTGCGGAGGGAAATCCAATGAAGCGGAAACTGGCTGGTCTGGCAGTGCTGACCGGCATGGCGGCGGCCACGACGTTGCTCGTACCGGCGACCCCGGCGCAGGCGTCGGTCGGCCTGTACCGGGTCGCCGCCACAAGCGTCCTGGACGCGACGAACGCCAAGACGATGCCCATCTCGTGCAACGGGGCCGATCAGGTCGTCGGCGCCGGCGGGCGCATCAACGACGGTCAGGGTGACGTCCTGATGACCCGCGTGTACGCCGACGCCACCCTGCACACGGTGACCGTGCTGGGCGTGGAGGCCAACGCCACGAACGTGCCCTGGTCGGTCGACGCGTTCGCGGTCTGCGCACCGGCCGGGGCGGTGGCCGGCCTGCAACTGGTGACCACCACGTCGGTCAACAACGCCCTCGACAAGGTGGGCATCACCGCCGTCTGCCCGGCGGGCAAGAAGACCTTCGGCGGCGGGTACCGGATCGACAACGCCAACGCCGCCGTGGCGATCGACGAGTTGGCGTTTACCTCGGCGCTCGGCTCGGTCTCGAGCACCGCGTACGTGTTCGGCGCGCCTGGCAACTTCACCCTGCAGACCCAGGCGTTCTGCGGCACCCCGCTGCCGGCGATGGCGTTGACCGAGGCGACGAGCGCGTTCAACGCGAACGCGCCAAAGTCGGTGACCACGCCGGTCTGCGCGGCGGGGTCGCAGACCGCGGGGGTCGGTGCGGTCTTGACCGGGCTCACCGGGGCCGGTTCGGTGGCGACCCTGCTGCCCAGGGCGGCGCTGGACAGCGCGGAGTCGACCGGACGGGAGATCGTCGCGTACGCCGCGGGGTGGAACGTCAGGGCGCAGCAGGTCTGCGTCGGCTGAATCCACCCGCACCAGGGCCGGCCGTCCCCACGCAGGGGGCGGCCGGCAACCGCGTCGGCGGCTCAGTCGCGGGGGCCGAGGTCGCCGCTGCGGTAGTGCCGGCGGCAGAGCACCTGGTAGCGCACCTCGGCGGTGTCGACGGTGTCACCGATGACGACCTGGGCGCCCTCGCGGACGACCCGCCCGTCGACGACACGGGCGTTGAGCAGCCCTTCGCGGCCGCACCAGCAGAGCACCTCGACCTGGATGCGGGCCACCTCGTCGGCCAGCTCGAACAGGCGTTGTGCGGCGGGGAACATGCTCGACCGGAAGTCGGTGGCCAGGCCGAAGGCGAACACGTCGACGTCGTAGCTGTCGACCAGCTCGGCCATCTGCTCGACATGCTCGACCGTGTAGAAGCACGCCTCGTCGCAGATGAGGTAGTCGACGCGTACCCCGTCGGCCCACCGGCCGCGCACCAGGGCCCGCAGGTCCAGGTCATCGGTGACCTCGATGGCCTCGTGGGCCAGGCCGATGCGGGTGGTGACCTGCGGGCCCAGCGACCTGTCGATGCGGGTGGTGACCAGCCCGCGCCGGCCCTGCCGGGCGTGGTTGTAGTTCATCTGCAACGCCATCGTGGACTTGCCGCAGTCCATCGGCCCCCAGAAGAACTTCAACGCCGCCGCGTGCACCGGACGCCCGTCGAGCCCGCGCGCGGCCGCGCACCCGGCCGGGGCGTGTGGCTGGCCGGGGAACGGGTGGGCCAGGCAGGTAGGGGCGGTGGCGGCGTCGTCGGTCACGGTCGGGCAGCCTAGCCCATTGATCGGCCCGATTCGGTCGGGCGCGGGACCGGTGCTCAGAGCACCCGGGGTGGGGTGTTGCCCGCGGCCACGATGGCACGGCGGATCGGCACGGCGGCGAGGAGCAGGAACCCGACCACGAAGAAGACCAGCAGTGAGACCAGGCCCACCCGGTACGAGGCGGTGAGTTGGAACACCAGGCCGAAGGCGAGCGGGCCGAGCCAGCTGGTGCCCTTGTCGCTGATCTCGTAGAAACCGAAGTACTCGCCTTCCTTCCCGGCCGGGATGAGCTGGCTGAACAGCGACCGGCTCAGCGCCTGGCTGCCGCCGAGGACCAGGCCGATGGCCGCGCCGAGGACCATGAACGGCACCGGCGCCTCGGCCGGCAGCCGAAACACGCCGATGATCACACCGGTCCAGAGGACCAGGCTGATCAGCACGGTCTTGCGGGCGCCGATGCGCCGGGCCAACGCGCCGAGACCCAACGCGCCCCCGAAGGCGAGGAACTGCACCAGCAGGATGGTGGTGATCAGGGTGCTCTGCCCCAGCCGCAGTTCCTCGGTGCCGTACTGGCTGGCCAGGGTGATGACGGTCTGAATGCCGTCGTTGTAGACCAGGAACGCCAACAGGAAGAACAGCGTCAACGGGTACGCCTTGATCTCCCGCAGGGTGCGGCCCAGCTGCCGGAACCCGTCGGTGAGCACGTTGCCCTGCCGGGCCAGCGCCGCCGCCGCGCTGGGGCGTTCCCGCAGCCAGCGCAGCGGCACGAGGGTGAACACGGCCCACCACACCCCGGCGGAGACGATCGACCAGCGGGCCAGGTCCAGGGTGCGTTGCGGGTTGTCGTCCTCGCTGAACAGGGTGACCGCGACCAGGTTGAACGCCAGGAGAAGGCCACCGCCCAGGTAGCCCAGCGCCCAGCCGCGGCTGGAGATGCCGTCGCGTTCGTCCGGGCCACCGAGTTGCGGCAGGAACGAGTTGTAGACCACGAGGGCCGCACCGAAGGAGATGTTGGCGATCAGGAACAGCGCCCCGCCGAGCAGGTAGCGGTCGCCGGTGACGAAGATCATTCCGATGGTCGCGCCGGCGCCGGTGAACGCGGCGCCGCCCAGCAGCCGCTTCTTGTGCGCCGACCGGTCGGCGATCGCCCCGATCACCGGCAGCACGAACACGGTGAGGAACACCGACAGCGAGATCAGGTACGGGTAGTACGACCCCGCCGCCACCCGGATTCCCAGCGGGTACACGTACCCGTCGCAGGTGTCCGCGCCCAACTCGCAACCCGAGGCCAACTCCGCGACGGTGGTGATGAACGGACCGAGGAACACAGTGATGACGGTGCTCTGGAACGCGGAGTTGGCCCAGTCGTACATGTACCAGCCGCGCCGCTCCCGGCGAGTGCTCGCCGGAGGCGGGGTGTCATACACCGCGGGGGTCGCGGTTTCGGCCATCGGGGGTCCTTCGACGCTCAGGCGGCCCAGTGGCCGCGGCTGCGGTAGACGTCGCGCAGCACGCCGACGTGATCGGTCATGATGCCATCCACGCCACGATCCAGTAACTCGTGCATCTGGGCCGGTTCGTCGATCGTCCAGACGTGCACCTGCAGGCCGATGCGGTGGCAGTAGTCGAGGAAACGGCGGTCCACCACCGGCACCCGCCGGTAGCTTGGCGGCACCTGCGCGGCGACCACCGACGGCGGCAGCCGCAGCGGACGCCCGTGCAGGGAGGCGAGCCGCAGCCGGGCGACGCCGCGCATGCCCAGGCTGGTGGCGACCCGCCCCTCGGTGAGCGCCCGCAGCCGGGTCAGCCGGGCGTCGCTGAACGAGGCGAGCAGCACCCGACCGCCGGCGCCGGCCCGGGTCACGGTCGCGACCGTCGGCTCGACGCCGCCGTCGGCCTTCACGTCGATGTTGAAGCGGACCTGCGGCCACGCGCCCAACACCTCGTCGAGCCGGGGTACGACGGCAGCGCCGCCGACGCGTACCGAGGCGAGATCGGCCCAGCTCATCTCGGCGATGCGCCCCGCCTCACCGGTGACCCGGCGCAGCGTCGGATCGTGGAAGATCACCGCCACGCCGTCCGCGGTGGCGTGCACGTCGGTCTCCACGTACCGGTAGCCCATCCCGATGGCCCGGGCGAACGCCTCGGTGGTGTTCTCGTCGCCCTCGGCCGCGCCGCCACGGTGGGCGAACGCCAGTGGCGCGGGCGCGTCGAGGTAGCCCAGTCGGGTCAACACGCGACGCAGTATGCCCGCCGCTGGTGGAGCGCGGATGGCCCGCCGGCGAAAATCAGGCCCGTGGCACCGGGTGCCACGCCCACCGCGCCGATCTTGCAGTTTCGGTCGTGGATACGCGTGGAACGTTCTTTATGTCGGGACGGCAGGTGCAAGACCGCGAGAGGGTGGGCCGGGCGCGGCCTCAGCTCCAGTCGGTCTGGTAGCCGTCGTGGCGCAACAGGTCCAGCAGATCGGCGTCGCTGGGGCGGTGGGCGCGGGTGAGCGCGGCGGTCAACTCGTCGACTTCGACCGGGTCCGGCCCCTGCACCTCGATCGCGCGGACCTTGGCGCCATCGGTGCGGTAGAGGGCGATGGACGGGTCGCTGTTGTCGGTGTCGTGAGTCACGACCAGCGTGCTTCCGCCGCCCAGGTCGGTGCAGGTGCGCAGCCGCGGCGAGCCGCAGTCGACGCCATCGGGTAGCCCGGTCGCGGGTTGCGGCACGCGCAACCGCCAGAGCACGGGCACGGCCCGGCCGTCGGCGGTACGCAGCGGGTAGGCGATGTCGAGGCCGCCGCGATCGAGCCAGCCGACGGTGCCGGGCCGGGTCACATCGTCGGGGATCAGCAGCTGATCCCGAGGCCACGGTGACGGTCGCGTCAGGTCGGCGAGGTCCCGCTGATCCTTCGCGTGGTGGTGCTCGATCCGCAGACCGGCGTAGCCGATCCCGCCGACGACGACGAGCACCAATGCGGCGAGGACGAGACTACGGCGCGACACGTGATCATTGTCCCCGTCGCCCAGCGGCACCGCCGACCCGGCGTCGTGCAGACCTCAGGGGTTCAGGCCAGCCAGCCCCCGGTCATCCGCGCCACGGCGGAGCCGTCGAGGTCGGCGAGCTTGACTCCGACGAACTGCCGGGCACCGTCGGAGGTCTGCACCCGCACCGGCGGCGTCGGGTCGGCCAGCGCGGCGACCACCACCGCCGCCGCCTCGGAGGGGGACTGCGCAGCGGCGAACGCCTGCCCGGTGCGGGCGAGGTACGCGCGCAGCGCCGGTGCGTACACCCGGGCGTCGGCGCTGGTGGCGTCGGCGTCGATACCGATGTTGGCGACGAACTCGCTGGCCACCGCGCCCGGCTCGACGAGGGTCACCCGCACGCCGGTGGTGGCGGCGAGCGGGGCGAGGGACTCCATGTACCCCTCGACGGCGAACTTCGCGGCGCAGTACGCCTCGTTGAACGGCTGACCGACGATCCCGCCGACGCTGGAGACGGTGACGAGGCGGCCCCGGCGGGCTCGCAGGTGCGGCAGGGCGGCCCGGCTGACGTGCAGCACGCCGAAGAAGTTGACCTCCATGACGGCCCGCACGTCGTCGACGCTGTCCTGTTCCAGGGTGCCGACATGCCCGGCACCGGCGTTGTTGACCACCGCGTCGAGCCGGCCGTACGTGTCGACCACCTCCTCGACACAGGCGGTCACCGAGTCGGGGTCGGTGACGTCGAGGGGGCGTACGTCGATCAGGTCGGCGACCCCGGCGGCATCGGCGGCGGCGCGTAGCCGGCCGGAGCGGCCGACATCGCGCATGGTGGCGACGGTTCGCCAGCCGGCCCGCGCACAGCCCAGCGCGATCTCCAGGCCGATGCCGGTGGACGTGCCGGTGATCAGCACCGTCTGCTCGCTCATGATCTCCTCTTTCGTGGCGTTACTGCCCAGGCTGGACGATCTCGGCGCCGACCTCAGGCCGAACGGCGACGGTGCGCCCGGCTGAGGTCGCTGGGGCGGCCGGGGTCGACGTGGCGGGGCAGGTCCGGCTCGTCGGGGCGCAGCGGGGCGAGGGTGTCGGTGAGCGCGTCGATGATCCGGTCGGTGGCCCGGCGGGCCGCGCCGGGGTTGACGGCCGCCGTCTCGGCCAGGTCGACGGGCGTGCCGAAGTGCACCCGGATCACGGGTCGGCGCCACAGCGAGCGGGCGATGCCGCGCAGCATTCCGCGCGGCGTCTGGTAGGGCAACACCTCGTGCGCGCCCCACTGGGCGACCGGGACGACCGGGGCGCCGCAGGCCAGGGCGAGTCGGGCGGCGCCGGTCTTGCCGCGTTCGGGCCACAGGCCGGGATCCAGGCCGATGCGTCCCTCGGGGTAGATGAGGATCACCGAGCCGCGGGCGACAGCCGTGGCGGCGTCGTCGAGGGCCCGGTGTACGGCGCTGTTGCCCCGGTCGACCCGGATGTGCCCGGCGTGGCGCATGCCGGCGCCGAACACTGGGACGCGGAACAGCCCGGCGGTCGCCATGATCCGCGGGGCGATGCCGCGGGTCTGGCAGGCGGCGGCCATGACCACCGGGTCGAACGGGCTGATGTGGTTCGCGGCCAGCACCAGCGGGCCGCGACGCAGGTGCGCCGGAACGTCGCCGGTGACCTCGAGTCGGGCGAGCAGGCCGACCAGGCCCCGGGTCAGCAGAAGGGCTGCGCGCCAGATCAGCGGCGGCTGCCAGGTGGTGTGTGCGGTGTCCATCAGCGCGCCATCGTCGCACGCGGTCACGGGGTCGCGAGGGCGGGTCGGGTGATCAGGGTCATTGATCCCGGGGCGGCGCCGGCCGCCCCACCTTCTACGACGAGCAGTAGTATTTACTACGTCTCGTAGTACGGATGGTTGGGGGTTTTCAGGTGGACGCGTTGGACGTTGCCCGCTGGCAGTTCGGTGTCACCACCGTCTACCACTTTCTCTTCGTGCCGTTGACCATCGGCCTCTCCGTGCTGGTGGCCATCCTGCAGACGATGTGGCACCGCACCGGCAACGAGCGCTACCTCAAGCTCACCAAGTTCTACGGCAAGCTGTTCCTGATCAACTTTGCGATGGGCGTGGTCACCGGCATCGTGCAGGAGTTCCAGTTCGGCATGAACTGGAGCGACTACTCCCGCTTCGTCGGCGACGTCTTCGGCGCGCCCCTGGCCATCGAGGCGCTCGTCGCGTTCTTCCTCGAATCCACATTCATCGGCCTGTGGATCTTCGGCTGGGACCGGCTGCCCAAGCGGGCGCACCTGGCCAGCATCTGGGCCGCCGCGATCGGCACCAACCTCAGCGCGTACTTCATCCTCGCGGCGAACTCGTTCATGCAGAACCCGGTCGGCTACCGGATCAACCCCGACAGCGGACGCGCCGAACTGACCGACTTCCCGGCCGTGCTGACCAACAAGGTCGCCCTGATCACCTTCCCGCACACCCTGGCCGGCTCGTTCCTGGTCGCCGGGTCGCTGATCGTCGCCGTCGGCCTGTGGCACGTCATCCGCAACCGCGACTCCGCCGACACCGGCGCGTACCGCTTCGCCACCAAGTTCGGTTCCTGGGTGGTCCTGGTCGCCTCCGCCGCCGTGCTGTTCACCGGCGACATCCAGGGCAAGATCATGACGGATGTGCAGCCGATGAAGATGGCCGCCGCCGAGGGCCTCTACACCACCGAGAGCCCCGCCTCGTTCTCCGTGCTCACCATCGGCAGCCTCGACGGCAGCCGCGAGGTGTTCGCCCTCAAGATCCCGTACCTGCTGTCGTACCTGGGCACCGGCGACCCGCACGGCACCGTGCACGGCATCAACGACCTGCAGGCCCAGTACGCCACCCAGTACGGGGCGGGCAGCTACACCCCGATCATCCCGGTCACCTACTGGAGCTTCCGCTTCATGATCGCCTTCGGGATGGCGGCCGGCGCGATCGCCCTGCTGGTGCTCTGGAGCCAGCGCAAGGGCCGCACCCCGAGCAGCAGGTGGCTGCTGCGCGCCGGGCTGGCCATGCCGGTGCTGCCGTTGCTGGCCAACTCCTTCGGCTGGATCTTCACCGAGATGGGCCGCCAGCCGTGGATCGTGTTCGGCGAGATGCTCACCCGCAACGGGGTGTCCCGCAGCGTCTCGCTGGCCGAGGTGCTCACCTCGTTCACCGCGTTCACGCTGATCTACGCCACCCTCGCCGTGATCGAGGTCAAGCTGCTGCTGCGCTACGCCAAGGCCGGCGTGCCGGACGTCAGCGAGCAACCCCCCACCGACGACACCGACGACGCCGAGCGCCCGCTCGCCTTCGCCTACTGATCCCGGAGCCCATCGTGGAACTGACCACCATCTGGTTTCTCCTCGTCGCCGTGCTGTTCACCGGGTACTTCATCCTGGAGGGCTTCGACTTCGGCGTCGGCATGCTGCTGCCCGTGCTCGGCCGCGACGACCGGGAACGCCGCGTCCTGATCAACACCATCGGTCCGGTCTGGGACGGCAACGAGGTCTGGCTGATCACCGCCGGTGGCGCCATGTTCGCCGCGTTCCCCGAGTGGTACGCCACCCTCTTCTCCGGGTTCTACCTGCCGCTGCTGCTGATCCTGCTGGCCCTGATCGCCCGAGGAGTCGCCTTCGAGTACCGGCACAAGCGCCCCGAGGCGTCCTGGAAACGCCGCTGGGACACGGCGATCGTGGTCGGCTCGCTGCTGCCGGCGATCCTGTGGGGCGTCGCCTTCGCCAACATCCTGCGCGGCGTGCCGCTGGACGCCGACCACGAGTACGTCGGCGGACTGCTGGATCTGCTCAACCCGTACGCCCTGCTGGGTGGCGCGACCACCCTCGCGCTATTCCTCACCCACGGCGCGGTGTTCCTCGCCCTGAAGACCACCGGCGACATCCGCGAGCGCGCGGGCGCGCTCGCCGTGCGCCTGGGTGTGGGCGCTGCCGTGCTCGCGGTCGGGTTCCTGACCTGGACGCTGACCATCCGATCCAGCGCGGCCGCCGTCGTGTTCGCCGTCGGCGCGGCCCTCGCCCTGCTCGGCGCGCTGGCCGCCGCCCGGGTACGCCGGGAGGGCTGGGCGTTCACCGGCACCGCCGTGGCGATCGGCCTGGCCGTGGCGACCCTGTTCGCGGCGCTGTTCCCGAACGTGCTGCCCTCCACCCTGGACGCGACCGGCACGCTGACAGCCACCAACGCGGCGTCCACCCCGTACACCCTGAAGATCATGACCTGGGTGGCGGTGATCTTCACCCCGGTGGTGCTGGCCTACCAGGGCTGGACGTACTGGGTGTTCCGCAAGCGCATCGGCGTGGCCAACATCCCCCAGCACTGACCGACGGGTGCTCCTCCTACGCCGATCTTGCACTTTCGGTTGCCGATATCCACGTAATGCCCTCTTCTGTCGCGACAGAAAGTGCAAGATCGCGTGCCGGTCGGCGGGGGAGGGGTGCTGGCGATAAATGGGCGGTCGGCGAGGGGTCGTGCGGCTACGGTTTGCCGATGCCCGCCACTGTGCACGTACGCGAACTCACCGCGGACGACCTCGACGCCGCCTGGGAACTGGGTCGGTTCGCGTTCGGCTCCGACCCGCAGCGCCCGGCGCCCGCGTCCGCCCCGGTGCCCGGCCTGACCCGTTACGGCGCGTTCGACGACACCGGTCGGCTCGTCGGCAAGGCCGTCGACCTGCACCACGACCAGTGGTGGTCCGGGCGGGCGGTGCCGGCCGCTGACGTGGCCGGGGTGGCGGTCGCCCCCGAGGCCCGGGGTCGTGGCGTGGCTCGCGCCCTGCTCGCCGGGCTGCTGCGCGGCGCCCACGAGCGTGGGGCGGCGATCAGCGTGCTGTACCCGACCGTCGCCGCCCCCTACCGGGCCTGCGGGTGGGAGTCCGCCGGGGTGCTGCGAACCGTCGACCTGACCACCGCCGCGTTGCCCCGACACCGACCCGCGTCGCACCTCACCGTCCGGGCCGGTACGACCGCCGATCTGGCGGCCGTCGGCGCCCTGTACGAGACGGTCGCCCGGCACCGCAACGGCATGCTGACCCGCCGGGGCGGGCTTTTCGACGCCGCCGACCGCGGCCTGCCGGGCGACGGGGTCACCCTGGTCGAGGCCGACGGCGAGCTGGTCGGCTACGCCACCTGGCAGCGGGGTCGGGGCTACGGGGCCGACTCCGTGCTCACCATCGACGAGGCCCTGGCCGTCACGGCCGAAGCCGCCGGGGAACTCGTCGGTGTGCTGGGCAGTTGGGCAAGCGTCGCGCCGACCCTACGACTGTGCCCGCTCGACGGGGACGCCGTCAGCATCCAGTTGCCACTGGAGTCGGCCCGCGAGCACGAGCGGGACCTGTGGATGCACCGGCCGGTCGACGTCGCCCTGGCGGTCAGCGCACGGGGGTGGCCCGCCCACACCCGGGGCGTCGTCGACTTCGGCCTCACCGACCCGCTCGCCGAGTGGAACACCGGCACCTGGCGGTTGGCAGTCGCCGACGGCGCCGCCGAGCTGACCCGCGTCGACGGCGAGGCGGATCTGCGGCTGGACGTCCGTGGTTTCGCGCTGCTGTACGCCGGGGCGGCACGGGCCCGGTCGGTCGCGCAGGCCGGCCTGCTGCACGGCGCCGGCGACCCGGCCGCCCTCGACCTGCTGGGCGCCGGTGGTCCGGCGCAGCTGCTCGACTACTTCTGACCGAACGGGCCCGACACGCGGACCGCAGACGCGCCGGTACGACCGAGCCACGCGCCGGATTTCCTCACCGAGCTGTTCCGCAACCCGCTGGACAGGTCGCGACCGCCACTGGTCTGCGCGCCCAGTCGGGGCACACGGGGCAGGCACACCGGCAGGACGACCCCGCGCCCCCCGGTGGGTGTCGCGCCCGACGGGCCGGCGCCGAGTCGGGTCGGGGTCGACGGGCCGGTGCCGGTCAGGTTGGGGTCGCTGCCAGTTCGGCGTTGGCGCGCTGGGTGACCACGGTGAGGGCCCGGGCGGCGGCGCTCGCCTCGTCGGTCGGGATGTCCGCGTAGAGGCGGGCGCTGATGCCCGCGACGGCGTCGGCGATGCGGGCCTGCACGGCGTGGCCGGTGTCGGTGAGCCGCAGCCGTGGCGCGTCGGCGTGGTGGTCGGCCTGGGCGAGGTTCGCGTCGACGAGGGTGGCGAGCACCCGCTGCACCTCCTGCTCGTCGACCTTGAGCGTGCTGGTGATCCGCTGCGTCAGTTGTGCGCGTTCGACCGGGCCGTTGGCGAGGACGTTGAGGGCGAGCAACTGGTTGAACTCGACGCCGAGGGGAGCGACGACCCGTTCGAGCAGGGCCCTGGTGGCGTAGTGGGCGTGGCCGATGACCTGGCCGTTGAGGGTGGGGACGGTGGACATGACGCCTCCTTCAATACGTTGGCCGAGCCAACGTTGGCCGCAACAACGTAACATCCAATCGTGGGTCGCGCCAACGATTCCTGGTAGGCTGCGCCCATGGATCACGCGGCCCCGCAGTCACCCGCCGGGCTCAGCACCACCCCGAGTTGGCTGCTCAACCAGACCGCCAGCCACGCCGCCCGCCTGCTCAGCGAGGGCTTCGCCGCGCACGACCTGCGCGGCTACCACTACCGGCTGCTCGCCACCCTGGCCGAGGACGGCGCGGCCAGCCAGGCCGACCTCGGCCGTCGCTGCGGCATCGACCGCAGCGACGTGGTGGCCGCCATCAACGACCTGGCCGGCCGAGGGCTCGTGGTACGCGCCCCCGACCCGGCCGATCGCCGCCGCAACGTCATCAGCGTCACCGACGCCGGCGCCGACGAGGCCCGCCGGATGGGCGCGACCGTCGAACGCGTCCAAGCCGACCTGCTCGCCCCGCTGTCCGCCACCGAGCGCGCGCAGCTGACGCGGCTGCTCACCCGACTGCTACAGCACCACAGCCGACACTGACCCGCCTCAGCGGGCCTCGCGCAGCTCCGCCAGCCGGGCCTCGATCTCGGCCAACTCGGCGCGCAGCTTCTCGGCCTGCTGCTCCGCCTCGGCCCGCTCGGTGCCGAGGATCTGCTCCACCGCCTCCTGCACTCCCGGCACGTCGACCAGGGCCACCATCTTCAACGCCTCCGCCGGCTTCACCACGTACGGCTTCGCGAGGGCCTTGCTGCCCTGCTGCGCCGCGACGGTCCACTCACCGTCGGCGTACGCCAGGGTCACGGTGAGGCCCGCGGGGCCCTTCGGCTTGACGGCCTTGACCGCCCGCCGCGCCGGCGGCTTCTCCGTCTGCTCCACCTTCGGCTCCTCCTGTCGCTGCGCGGGCACCCGCGGCGTGTCCAACACGAACTCCGGCGCGGCCACCGCGGGCGGCTCGGGCTCCGGCTCCGGCTTCGGCTCCACCACCCGACGAGTAACGCCCTTGGGCGCCACGGCCAGATCGGCGGGGGAGAACGGCAACTCGTCGCGACCGAAGCGCACCACCACGAACTCGTCGGACACCTCGGGGTCGGTCAGCTCGATCACCTGACCGACCTGACCGGCGATCTGCCCCGCCGCCGCGGTGAACACCACCCGCGGTTTGCGCCCGGCCGCCAACGCCTCCCGGATGCTCTGCACCTCGCTAGTGGACAAACCCTGGCCGGCATCCATCACAACCCTCTTCCGTACACCTGTTTGATTGCTGTCTTGATACCAGCCGACTGCGACACCCGCCGCACGGGGCTGTCGCCCGCTCAGCCGCCCAACGCCCGCAGCGCCCGATCCGCGTGGTCGTTCATGCTGACCTCACTGTGGATCACCTCGATGATCCGCCGGTCGGCGCCGATCACGAACGTCATCCGCTTCATGCTCAACGGCCCCAACGGCACCCGCCGCTTGACCCCGAACTGCTGCGCCACCGCACCGTCGACGTCCGACAGCAGCGGATAGTCGAAGCCGTGCAGCTTCGAGAACTCGGCCTGCTTCGCCACCGTGTCGCGGCTGATGCCCACCCGCGACGCGCCCAGCGCCGTGAACTCCGCCGCGAGGTCGCGGAAGTGGCAGCTCTCCGCCGTGCACCCCCGGGTCATCGCGCCCGGGTAGAAGAACAGCACCACCGGCCCGCCCGCCAGGAACTCCGACAGCCGCCGTGGCGTGCCCGTCTCATCCGGCAGCTCGAAATCCTGCACCACGTCGCCGACACCCACACCCGCCACCGCGCACCTCCATCGTCCGATCGACCGCGCGGTGAGCGTAAGCGATCACTCCCAGAGCGCAACCAGATCCGTATCGGTGACCTGCACACGCCCCACCGGCGCCGGTCACGGTAGCGTCGGCACGACCAACGCGCAGCCGTCAGACTCCCGGGAGGCACCGTGGCACCCGTCACCGTCATCACCGGCGGCGGCCGGGGCATCGGCGCGGCCACCGCCCGCCGGCTCGCCACCGCCGGTCACCACGTCGCCCTGTGCTACCGCCGCGACGAGGCCGCCGCCACCGCCGTCCTGGCCGACCTGCGGGCCGCCGGCGCACAGGCCGTCGCGGTACGCGCCGACACCACCGACCCCGAGCAGGTGCGCGCCCTGTTCGACGCGGCCACTCAGCTCGGCCCGCTCACCGGCCTGGTCAACAATGCCGGCGTCACCAGCCCCATCGGGCCCTTCACCGAGCTGCGCGTCGACGACCTGCGCCGGGTCGTCGACGTGAACCTCGTCGGCTACGTCCTCTGCGCCCAGCAGGCCGCCCGGCGGCTCACCGACGGCGGGGCGATCGTCAACGTCTCCTCGGCGGCCGCGACCCTCGGCAGCCCGGGGGAGTACGTGCACTACGCCGCCGTGAAGGCCGCCACCGACACCCTCACCGTCGGCCTGGCCAAGGAACTCGCCCCGAAGGGCATCCGGGTCAACGCCGTCGCCCCCGGCATCGTGCGCACCGACATCCACGCCGACTCCGGGGTGCCCGACCGCGCCGACTCCGCCGTCGGGCGCATCCCGCTGGGCCGCGCCGGCGAACCCGACGAGATCGCCGCCGCCATCGCCTGGCTGCTCGGCCCGGACGCCTCGTACACCACCGGGACCGTGCTGCGCGTCTCCGGCGGTCTCTGACCACGCCTCCACCCGGTCGGAGACCGCCGGGCGTTCACGCGGTCGGAGACCGCCGGATCCGGTTCAGTGGGTGAACAGCTTCGCCGCGGTCACGACGGTCTGCGCGACCCCGTAGCCGAGCAGCGCCGCCACCACCAACCACGAGATCCACAACCGGGCCTGCTGCCCGGGTCGGCTGTCCTCACTCATCGCGTACCACTCCTCTGCGCCGTCGTGTCCTCGTCCACGTCCCGATCCGCCTTCCCATCGGCGTCCCGTTGCGTGTTCTGCTCCGCCGCCGGTTCGTGGTAGCGCTGCGGCACCGGCCGCACCAGCAGGTTCGCCACGAAGCCCACAGCCAGCACAGCCACCATCGTGAACAGCGCCGGCCGGTACGCCGCGGCCGTCAGCGAGCCCGGCTCGCCCTGCGCGTCGAGGAACCCGTTGACGATCAGCGGACCGGCGATCCCCGCCGCCGACCACGCGGTCAGCAGCCGACCGTGGATCGCACCGACCTGGAAGGTGCCGAACAGGTCCCGCAGGTACGCCGGCACGGTCGCGAACCCACCACCGTAGAACGACAGGATCACGCAGGCCAACAGCACGAACAGGGCCGTCGAGGTCTGCCCGACCAGCGCCAGCAGCGCGTACAACACCATGCCGACACCCAGGTACACCAGGTAGATCGGTTTGCGGCCGATGACGTCCGAGGTGGACGACCAGACGAACCGGCCGGCCATGTTGAACAGCGACAGCAGACCCACGAACCCGCCGGCCGCCGCGACGGTCACCGCCGAGGTGCCGTTGTCGCGGAAGAAGTCCTGGATCATCGGGCTGGCCTGCTCCAGGATGCCGATGCCGGCGGTCACGTTGCAGAACAGCACCACCCACAGCAGCCAGAACGAGCGGGTCCTCACCGCGTTCGCCGCCGACACGTTCGCCGTGGTGACCAACGGCTTCGCCGCCACGGCAGCCGGGTCGAAGCCGGCCGGCCGCCAGTCCGGCGCCGGCACCCGCACGTTCGCCACCCCGAACATCATGATCACGAAGTAGCCCAGGCCGAGCGTCACGAACAGCCACACCAGGGCGCTGCCCGACGCCGTCGACCCCGCGTTGGCCGGGTCGTAGCCGGAGTCGTAGAACGACAACAGTTGCCGCGACAGGGGAGAGGCAACCATCGCCCCACCACCGAACCCCATGATCGCCAACCCGGTGGCCAGCCCCGGCCGGTCCGGGAACCACTTGATCAGGGTGGAGACGGGGGAGATGTAGCCGATGCCCAGCCCGATGCCGCCGAGCAGCCCGTAGCCCAGATACAGCAGCCACAGCTGCTTCGTGGCGATACCCAGCGAGCCCACCAGGAAACCCGTCGCCCAGAAACAGGCCGAGACGAACATGGCCTTACGCGGCCCGTTCGCCTCCACCCAGGTCCCGGCGACCGCGGCGGACAACCCGAGCATCACGATCGCGATGCTGAAGATCACCCCGATCGCCGTCTGACCGGTGTCGAAGTGGGCGATCAGGGAGTTCTTGTAGACGCTTGTGGCGTAGACCTGACCGATGCAGAGGTGAATGGCCAACGCCGCCGGGGGGATGAGCCAACGGCTGTAGCCGGGCGGCGCGACGGTGTGCCGACGATCGAGTGCGGAAAGCATGCGCTGCTTCCTCTCCGACGAGGACGAGAAACGTCGCACCCAACGTGCCCACACCACTCGTAAGCGGCAAACCTCACCGTCGCCGGACGGTCGTTCCGCTGAGCTGAGCGGTCAGTCAGCGTCCGCGCGCGTCGCTACCGCAGGTCCGGGGTGTGCCAGCCGCCGGCCAACGCGTCGGCGTCCGCCGGACCCCAACTGCCCCTCTCGTACGACTGCACCGCCGTCGACAGATCCAGGATCGGCTCGACGATGCGCCACTCCTGCTCGATCGTCTCGGCACGCGCGAAGCGCAGGTGCTGCCCGTCCATCGCGTCGTCGAGCAGCCGCTCGTACGCCTCCTGTCGGCGCCCGAAAGCCGCGCCGAAGTCGACGGACAGGTCCACCGGACGGCTCGCCACCTCGGCGCCCGGGCTCTTCGCCTGGATCGACATCGTGATGCCGTCACCACGCCCGAGGCGGAAACGCAGCAGGTTCGCGAGCCCCACCGTGCCCCGCTCGGCCGGGATCAGCGGGCGCTGCGGCTGCTTGAACTCGACCACGACCTCCGTCGCCGTCCCCGGCAGCGACTTGCCGGTGCGCAGGTAGAAGGGCACACCCGCCCAGCGGGGAGAGTCGACAGTCAACCGGGTCGACACGAACGTCTCCGTGTTCGAGTCCGCCGCCACGCCCGGCTCGTCGCGGTAGCCGGCGTACTGCCCACGGACCGTGGACTCCGGCGACAGCGGCGCGACCTGCCGCAGCACCGCGGCCTCCGCCTCCCGGAACGCCGCGGTGTCCTCGCTGGCCGGCGCCTCCATCGCGATGAGCGCGACGACCTGCAGGATGTGGTTCTGCAGCACGTCCCGGGTCGCGCCCACCGTGTCGTAGAACCCGGCCCGGCCCTGGGTGCCGAAACCCTCGGCGAGGGTCACCTGGATGTTGTCGATGTGCTCGTTGTTCCACAGCGGCTCGAACAGCCGGTTGGCGAACCGGAAGGCGTAGAGACCCTCGACGGCCTCCTTGCCGAGGTAGTGGTCGATGCGGAACACGCGCTCCGACGCGAAGGCCGAGGCCAACGTGCGTTCCAACTCGCGGGAGGACTCCAGGTCACGCCCGAACGGCTTCTCCACGATCACCCGACCCCGGTCGGCCAGACCCACGGCCGCCAGGCCCTCGACGACGGAGCCGAACACCGCCGGAGGGATCGCCAGGTAGAAGACGGGACGCTCGGCGTCGCGCAGCCGCTCAGCCAGCCGCTGGTACGTCGTCGGGTCCGCGTAGTTGCCGGAGATCATCGAAAGGTTGTCCGCCAGCCGATCGAAGGTCTCGTCGTCGATCTCGTCGGTGACCTCGGTGACCGACTTGCGGGCCGTGGTGACCAACTGCTGATCATCCCAGGGGGAGCGGGCCACGCCGATCACCGGGACGTCGAGCCGGTCACGCCGGGTCAGCTCGTACAGGGCCGGGAACAGCTTCTTCGAGACGAGGTCCCCCGTGACGCCGAACAGCACTACCGCGTCTGAGCGCACGTGCATGGCACTTCCCATTCGATCATCCGAACCTGATCTTCCGAACGGACAACGGCACGACCCACTCCAGGAATTCCCCAGCGTGGGGCGTACGTGAGGTCGGCGACAACACTGTCTCGACGGGCCCTTATGTTAAGGAAGGTTTACAGTACAGGCGGGGCACCGGTAGCCTGCGACTCTAATCGACCAACGTCGATCATGACGAGGCCTGGAGGTACCGTGCGTCGCCGAAACACCACCACACGGCTGCTGGCCATAGCCGCACTCGCGCTACCGAAATGCGGGCTAGTGCACCGCCCTTCAGGGCGGTGGTGAGAGCCCATGTAGGAGGGCCGTCAATGCCTGAGCGTGCTCTAGGCTGGATGGTTTTGTTGTTCGATGTACTGCCGCAGGAGGCTCAGGGGTGCCCAGCCGACGGAGCCGGCGAAGTACGACGCCGACCACAGGCGGTTGGTGCGGTGGTAATGGTGGACGAGGTCAGGGAACTCTTGGCGCAGTCGTCGGCTGGTCACGCCCTTGAGACAGTTGAGCAGTTTCGCCAGGGCGATCTTGGGCGGGAAGTTCACCAGTAGGTGAATTGGTTGTCCTCGCCGTTGAACTCGACCAACTCGGTGTCGAATAGACTCGACGCGTGCGGCTTCGGTACAACTACCGGCTCTACCCGGATGCCGCCCAGCGTGAGGCGCTGGCGAAGGCGTTCGGGTGCGCGCGGGTGGTGTTCAACGACGGGCTGCGCGCGCGTCAGCAGGCGCGGGAGGCTGGTCTGCCGTATCTGACGGACGCGGAACTGTCCAGGCAGGTCACGGCGGCGAAACTCACCCCGGAGCGTGCGTGGTTGGGTGAGGTGTCGTCGGTGGTGTTGCAGCAGGCCCTCGCGGACCTGAACACCGCCTACCGCGCCTTTTTCGCCTCGTTGTCGGGCAAGCGCATGGGTCGCAAGGTCGCTCTTCCCCGGTTCCGGTCGCGCAAGGACAGCCGGCAGGCGGTCCGGTTCACCGCCAACGCCCGGTTCAAGGTCCTCGACAACGGTCGGCTGCGGCTTCCGAAGATCGGCGACGTGGAGGTCCGTTGGTCGCGGGGGCTGCCGGCTGCGCCGACGTCGGTGACGGTGGTCCGAGACGCCGCCGGTCGGTACTTCGCCTCGTTCGTAGTGCAGACCGCCGATCAGCCGTTGCCCGAGCTGGACTCGGAGGTCGGTATCGATCTGGGGTTGACGCACTTCGCCGTGATGTCCGACGGGACGAAGGTGAGCGCGCCGAAGTTCCTGCGCCGTGCAGCCCGTAAGCTGCGCCGGTTGCAGCAGGGCTTGTCCCGTAAGCAGCGGGGCAGCAACAACCGTAGGAAGGCCGTCCGGAAGGTCGCCCGCGCGCACGCGAAGGTGGCCGACACCCGGCGGGACTGGCAGCACAAGCTTTCGACGCAGATCATCCGTGACAACCAAGCGGTGTTCGTCGAGGACCTGTGCGTGACCGGTCTCGCCCGGACACGGCTGGCGAAGTCGGTGCACGACGCCGGGTGGTCGCAGTTCGCCGCCATGCTGGAGTACAAGGCCGCCCGGTACGGGCGCACCTTCGCCCGGGTAGATCGGTTCTTCCCGTCGACCCGCATGTGCTCGGACTGCGGCCGGATCAACGACAAGATGGCGCTCAACGTCCGGACGTGGGGCTGCCCGTGCGGCAGCCTGCACGACCGAGACGTGAACGCCGCCAGAAACATCAGGGCCGCCGGACGGGCGGACCTCAACGACCGTGGAGCGCAGGTAAGACCGGCACCCGTGCCGGCACCGCGCAGCGAAGCGGTAACCCGCCGGGAGCGTGCCCCTTCGGGGGTGCAGCAGACCGGAATCTCCACCCTTCAGGGCGGAGAGGGCGTCAAAGCTCCCTCTGCATCAACGACGACGAACTCACCTACCGATTCGTCGAGGACGTCATCCGCGAACTCGCCGCCATCACCCCCGGACCGTTCCTGCACATCGGCGGCGACGAAGCCCACGCGACCACCGACGAGGACTACCGCACCTTCATGAACCGCGTCCTGCCCCTGGTCGCGAAGTACGGCAAGCGCGCCTCCGGATGGAACGAGATCACCCAGGCCGACACGTCCACCGACGTCGTCGCCCAGTTCTGGGGCACCGGCACCACCAACGCCAGCCTCGCCGCGGCCGCCGCCCGCGGCAACAAAGTCATCATGTCCCCGGCGAACAAGGCCTACCTGGACATGAAGTACGACGCCAACACCCGCCTCGGCCTGCGCTGGGCCGGCCTGATCGAGGTGTCCGACGCGTACGGCTGGGACCCCGCCACCCGGGTCACCGGCGTCGGCGAGAACGCCATCCTCGGCGTCGAGGCCCCACTGTGGTCCGAGACGCTGCGCACCCTCGACGACATCGAATACATGGCCTTCCCCCGCCTGCCCGCCATCGCCGAACTCGGCTGGTCCACCTCCGCCAGCCACGACTGGGAATCGTTCCGGACCCGACTGGGGGAGCAGGCACCCCGCTGGCGTCTGCAACAGGTCGACTTCTACCCGTCCCCGCAGGTGCCCTGGACCTGAGCCGTACCCGTTGACAGTGGGCACCGGCCGACCCGGCCGGTGCCCACGCGACGATCAGCGACCGCAGACGGTGTCCAACGCCTTCAGCGGCGGGTCGAGATCCGGCGCCTCGACCTCGGTGGCCTTCGGACTGGCCAGGTGCTTCTCGACCCCCGCGGCCAAGGTCTCCAACGCGGTGCGCACCTGCGGATCGACAGCGGTCGGCGCCGCCGTCCGGAGGTCCTGCAACAGCGCGGTGTAGTGGCCCCGGACCTTCGCGCCCGCCTCCTTGGCGCTGACCGGCTTGTCAATCGCGGCGATCGCGTCGTCGGCCATCGCGACGTAGTGCTTCTTGACAAAATCGAGACTGGCGTCGCAGACCTCCTTGCTGTTCGCCGCCACGTCGACGGTCGGGCTGGGCGCCGCGGTCGCCGTCGGCGCGGCGGTCCCCGCGCTCTCCTTCTCGGCAGGCTGGCAGCCGACAACGAGCCCAACGGTCGCGACCAGGCCAACGACAATACGGACAGGCTTACTCGTCAAGGTGTTCCCCCGTGGTGATGCGGCCCCACCGTTCGCGATGAACGCGCAGTGACCAGAGCGCACCACTGTAGACACCCGACGACGACGCCGCACACGGCTTTCACCCGCCTGCCATGAGACGTTGGAGCACACAGCCAACTCCAGCGAGGACTCCTCCATGCACCTGGCGTACGACCAATCACCGGACACCGGACCAGCGGTGGTGTGCCTACCCATGTTCAGCATGAGCCGCACCGCCACGGCCACCGCCTACAGCCCCGCCCTGGCAGGCTCGGGCCTACGAGAGATCTACCTGGACCTGCCCGGCCACGGAGACACCCCCGCACACTGCCCACCCACCTCCCAGGCGGTGCTGGACACCGTCTGCGCCTGGCTCGACCACCACCTCGACACGCCAGCCCTGCTCGCCGGCGGCTCCTACGGCGCGTACCTGGCCGCCGGCATCGCCCGCCAACGACCCGACCTCGTCCGCGGGCTGCTCCTCGTCTGCCCCGGCGTCACCATCGCCCGTCACAGCCGGAACCTGCCCGACGAACCACCGCTCGAAGCGCCCACCGGCTGGCTCGACGCCGCCCCCACCGCCCTGCACGCGCACCTCGACGCCGCCCTGGGCCACCGCACCCCAGCCGTCGTCGCGACGGTGCTCGCGGCACTGAACTCCGGCGGCCCCGGCGACGCGACATTCCAACAGGAGCTGCAGAGCGGCCCCGGCTACGCGCTACCCGACGAGACCGCCGACGCCACCTTCGACGGCCCGGTCACCGTCATCACCGGCCGACAGGACCACATCGTCGGGTACGCCGACCAGTTCCGCGCCATGCGCCACTACCCGCGCGGCACCTACACCGTGACCGACGCCGCCGGGCACTACCTGCCGTACGAACAACCCACCCTGCTGCGCGCGCTCACCCAGGACTGGCTGCGCCGTACGCACATCTGACGGCACGAGCTGGGGGAGTGGACCGCTTGGCGAACGCCACCGTCACCTGGACAGCTTCACGATCACCGCGAACGGTTGGCTCAGGCGCGGCCCTGCTGTGATCCGGGGCGGGACGCGGTCACGTGCCCCGCCCGGATCAGGTCAAATCAGAGTTCCCGGTAGTAGACGGCGACCGGCAGCGGCGTGCAACCCAGTGCTTCGTACAGGGCTCGGGCGGGCACATGGAATCCGTCCCCACCCGTGCCGATCGTGACGACCTCGGCGCCGAGGTCCCGCATCGCGGCGAACGCATGCTCGGACAGCACGGTTCCGGCGCCGAGCCGGCGGTGCTCCGCGGACAGGGCGAGGATCGTGACGCTGGCACTTCGGCGCTCGGGTTCTACGGCCCAGGCCACGTAACCGGCGATGGCACCGTCGATCTCAGCGACCGCGACGTACCGGTGCTCGGCGGGGTCGTGGAGCACGGCAACCTGCTCCACGTAGTCGTCACGCCACTTTCCGTGCTGGTTGGCAAAAACGATCTCGCCCACGAGAGGGCGGAAGGATTCTTCGTAGAACGGTCCGAACGTCTCGATGGTCAGTTCGGTGAGCCGATCCAGGTCATGCTGAAGAAACGAGCGGATACGCATGTGAGTGTGTTCAGTGGCGGGTACGCCAAGCAGCGAAGCAACTCATGATCCGAATCCTATGCGGAGCTGCAACCGCATTCGTGGCACAGCGCCACGGACTGGTATCCGCGATTCGATAATGTACATTATGTAAAGCTAGGTGTTCTGGTGGTCCCCTCACCGTCGATCGGCAGGGGTCAGTCGCGCGTCAGGCCGGGCGGACACGCGTCCTCGTCCGGTCCGACGAGGCGTGCGTTGACCAGCGGGTTGTGCCGCAGTGCCGTGAGCACGGCGACGCTGGCGCCGATGTCGGTCCAGGTGTCGTCCCAGAGGGCCGAGACGAGCCAGGAGCGATCCGCCGGAAAGAACAGGTCGGGCAACGCCCCGTCGCCGCGCATGTGACCGGTCCGCCAGGTGAGGGCCTGCTCCGGGCCGGCCTCGACCAACACGTAGGACCAGCCCCAGTAGAGGGACACTTTCGGGGCCTGCGGAAAGACGACGTCGTGGGCGCCGGTGTCGAGAAAGCCCAGCCACCAGGGCTGATCCGGTGTGCACGAGGCCAGCTCGTCGATCACCGCGCGCTCGTGGGCGTCGAAACCGACGCCGGCGGGCGGATGGAACGTGCCGTACGCGTCGAACACCGGCGGGATCGCGGTGGTGACCGATAAACCCTGTGTGGTGCGGCCGGCGAGCCAGGCGACGTCGCTGGCCGTGCCGATTCGCCACTGCCGCCCGTCCTTGTCGACCTGGACGCGGCCGGTCCGGGTTGTGGTGTCACCGGCGTCGTGGGGTGCGGCGACGGCGGTGGGCGATGCACATGGAGACCACCCGGGTCGGTCGGCCGCCGGCCACCGGTGCCCCTCGGGACAGATCCAGTTCATGGGATCGTCCGGATCTCGGTACACCGTGGGTGTGCCGCGTTGACCACACTCGGGGCAGGTGGCGACGGGCGACGTCATGTCGCGCACCATACGTGTTCCTCGATCAGGGCCACCCGTTTTCGCACCGGTCCGGCAGGCACGTCGACCAGCTGGTACCCGTGCTCCTCGTACACCTCCTGGTGCACGCGCGCGAACGCCAGCGCGTCGGCGTAGCTGATCTGGCGCGCTGCGGTGTGTCGGATGAAGCCCAGCGGGCTGCTCAGGAACACCAGGCGTTGGTAGGTGCGCTCGCGCATGATCCGGTCCAGCTCGGCGGTCAGCGTGTGGTGCAGTGCCTCGATCAACGTTGTCTTGCCGGCGCCGGGCGCTCCCGTGAGGACGTACCGCTGGGGTTTTGGCATCTCCTCCCCCTCCCTCGGCCCTCTTCCCGAGAACCTGAAAATGCTGCATAATATCCCTTATGCATGACAAACAGGACGAATCGCTCGCGGTGCTGATCGAGGAGTTCCTGACCGCGCGGGCCACCCGCAAGCCCTCCCCGCACACCCTGGCCGCGTACCGCAGGGATCTGCACGCGGTCGCGGCTCTGGTCGCGGAAACCCCTCCCCTCCCCTTGGACTCGTTGTCGATCACCGACCTCTCCCCCCGGGTGATGCGGGCGGCCTTCGCCCGGTTCGCCGCTCCCCGGTCGCCCGCGTCGGTGCATCGGGCCTGGTCCACCTGGAACAGCTTCTTCACGTTCCTGGTCGCGGACGGGTTCGTGGCGGGTAACCCGATGCCGGCGGTCGGGCGACCTCGGGCGCTACTCCCCCAGCCGAAGCCGCTACGCGGCGCGGACACCCCCGAGGTGCTGCTCGCGTCCGCCGCGCGCGACGACGGTCGGCAACGCGACCCGTGGCCGGAGCGGGACGTCGCGGTGTTGGCGGTGGCGCTGTGCGCCGGGCTGCGCCTGTCGGAGTTGTTGGCGTTGCGCGTCGACTCGCTCGGCGGTCGGCCCGGTGAGCGGCGGGTCGAGGTGGCGGGCAAGGGTGGGCGGCCTCGGGTGGTGCCGATCGAGGCGGACCTGGACCGGGTGCTGTTGGACTACCTGGACAGTCGGGTGCGGCGCTTCGGTTCGCGGTCGGTACGCCCCGACTCGGCGTTTCTGGTGGACCGGCGTGGCGAGCCGTTGCGCCGTGGTGGCCTTCAGTATCTCGTCGAGTCGTGTTACCGGCGGGCGGGCATCGGTGACCGGGTGCCGCGGGGCGCGCGGCTGCACGCGCTGCGGCACACCTTCGCGACCCGGTTGGCGGAGGACGGTGCGAGCGCGGCGGAGATCATGCGGTTGTTGGGGCACGCGTCGTTGGCGTCGTCGCAGACGTACATCGAGGTGACCGCCGGGCAGCAGCGCGACGCGGTCCGCGCCAACCGGACCAACCGGGCGCTGGCGGGTCTGGTGCCGCGGGGGTGAGTGGGTCAGTGTGCGCGGTGTCCGGTGCCGTCGGCGGTGACGGGCAGCGGGCCGAGGACGGCGTTGATGATGTGGATGCGGGCGTTGGTGGCCTGGTAGTCGGCGCAGACCGTGTCGGCGCGGTCGCCGAGGCGGGCGGTGGGTCCGGTGCGGGTGACGGTGACGGTGACGCCGTCGAGGGTGGTGGCGGTGCCGGCGGTGGTGAGGTCGGCGATCGGGTGGGTTCCGGTGATGAGGTGGGCTTTCAGCAGGGTGCGCAGTTGGTCGGTGTGGTGGGTCATGAGGTCGTCCCAGTTGTCCTCGGAGAACGTGGCGGCGAAGGCGTCGTCGGAGGGCGCCAGGACGGTGACGCCGGCGTCGGAGGGCAGGTCGGTGAGGACGCCGCTGGCGCGTAGGGCCGCCTCGAAGGTGGTGAGGGTGGGGATCCAGCGCAGCGCCTGGTCGACGGGTTGACCGGCGAGGAAGCTCGGGTTGCCGGGGTCGGTGCCGGTGGGCAGGGCGGTGCAGAGTGGCCCGGTGACCTGGGGTGCGGTGGCGGTCGGCGCGGCATCCGCGCGGGGAGCTGTGGGGCTGCCCGTGCAGGCGGCGAGCAGCAGGGTCGGTAGGAGCAGGCCGAGCGTCCGTCGGACGCGCCGAGCGTCGTGCGGTCCGCGGGATCGTCGGGGGTGTCGCGGTGCGGTGGCGGGGTGCGACACGGTGGCCTCCACGGGGGTTGGTGGGTGGTGCGGTGCCGACGGCGGCGGGGGGGTCGGGCCCGCCGCCGCCGGCACGGCGGCTCGCTAGTTGTCGGTCACGGTGCCGCAGTTGTCGGTCACAGTGCCGCGCACTGGGTGGTGCGGGGGCCGTGGACGGTGTTGGCGATGCCGAGGTTGGTCGGGGCGGTGCTGTTGGCGGTGCAGGTGAGCGGGCCGCGGATGGTGTTGCCGGCCAGCAGGGGTGCGTCGGTGCCGGTGGTGTTGCCGGACAGGTTGACCGGGCCGGCGATCGTGACGTCGATGATGGAGATCGCGTCGGTGGTGTTGGTGATCTGCAGCGGCCCGTTGACTGTGGTGTCGGCGAGGAGGACGCCGGCGGCACGGGTGGCGCTGACTGGTCCGCTGATTGTCGTTCCGGTCGCGACGAGTGCGGCGCCCGTCTGGACGGTGACCGGGCCGTTGATGGTGGCGTCGTCGGCGCAGGTGAAGCCGGATACGACCAGCGGTCCGTTGCGCCGGCCGGTGAGGGTCGGGTAGACGCGTTCGCCGTCGGTCAGCTTCTCCACGCCCTTGGTGTCGAGCAGCAGCGGGATCAGGCCGCGTTCGGGCTGGTTGAGGGGTACGTAGTAGCCGTCGCCGGTCTTGATGACCTTCCAGCCGTGTGCGGCGATGCGCTGCGCCACGGTGGTGCCGACGCCACCGGGTCCGTCGGTGCGGGGGCCGTTGTACTGCGCGTCGGTGAGTTTGTAGGCGCAGGGCGCGTTGTCGAGGATCAGGTCGGCGGGTGGCGCGTCGAGTGGTGGTGGGCTGTCGCCGGGGTGTGGTGCCGGGTGGGCGGGGATGGGGCGGGATCCGCGGAAGACCAGCCGGCCGGTGTTGGCGGCCTGGGATTCGATGGCCTCGGTGCGGGCTGTCAGGATGTCGGCGCGGTCGGTGCGGTGGTAGTCGAGGAACTGGTGGAACGTCCACAGGGCGGAGTAGGTCTTGCGGCGCCGGTTGTTGGCGGTGTTGCCCTCGTCGGGGCGGGTCTGGCCGCCGGAGCTGCGTAGTTCCAGCAGGGAGTTGGTGACGTTCTTGAGGCCGAGGGTGTTGCGCAGGATGGTTTCCTCGCTGAGGCCGACGTTGCCGCCGCCTTCGCAGCCGTAGGGGCAGGCCCACCAGCCGGCTTCGGCGCCCTTGGCGTACATGTGGCCTTCGATCATGTCCTGGGACTGGTCGAAGATGGATTGGGCGACGTTCTGGTGTCGGGGTGGCAGCATCGGCAGGTCGCCGGCGCGGGAGTTGCCGAATTCGTGGCCGTCGTAGCCGGCGACGGGTCGGTAGTCGCGGACCATCCTGATGTACGCGGTGGTCTCCGGCTGGCGGATCAGCGAGTAGTCGCGGTTGAGGTCCTGGCCGGTGGAGTTGCCGCGGGTGTTGTTGGCGCGGCCGTCGCCGTTGATGGTGGGGACGATCAGGACTGTGGTGTGGCTGAGCAGGTCGGTGATGCGGGGGTCGGTGCTGAAGGCGAGTTGGCGGGCCATGATGAGGCAGGCTTCGCGGTCGCCGGGTTCGTTGCCGTGCACGTTGCAGTTGATGGCCACGGGTGCGGTGGCGGCGACGGCTTCCGGGGTGGTTGCCGGGGTGGGGTATCCGATGACGAGCATGTTGATGGGTCGGTTCTGGACGGTGCGGCCGAGTTCGACGACGCGTACGCGGTCGCTGAGGGTGTCGATGGCGGTGGTGTAGGCGTACTCGTCGGTGTCGCTGGTGTATTGCGCGGCGTGGGTGGTTTCCCATTGGGTGCGCAGGTTCTGGCCGGGGGTGTCGGGGTTGCCCCAGGGTGTGGTGGTGGTGGCGGTGACCGGCTCGGAGTAGGGCTGTTCGGTGGTGCCGGTGCGGGCGCGTACGCGCCATTGGAAGGTGTCGCCGGGGTGGTAGCCGGCGTCGGCGAAGGTGGGTGCCTGTTGGTTGATCTGGCGGTTGGGTCGCCAGATGCCGACGATGGTGGGTGCGCCGGTGGGGGTGTTGTCGGCGTCGACGGGGGTTCGTTCGATCTGGTAGTCGGTGGCGCCGTTCACGGGTTGCCAGGCGAGGGTGGTGTATCCGTCTGCCTGGTGGGCGGTGAGGGCGGTGACCTGGTCGGGTGGTGCGGCGCGTTGGGCGTTGGCGGGGGTGGCTGCGGTGGTGAGGGTGACGGCGATGACGGTTGACACGGCGATGAGGGTGGGTCGCTGGCGTCTCATGTGGCCTCCGACGAGTTGATCGTGGCGCGTATCGATCAGCATGATCGTCGGAGTTCGTCGATGCAATGATCTTGAGGGAATCTTGCGACTCGGTGGTCCGCTCCCCCGCCCTTGTCAGGCGTCGATGGTGGTGGGTTCGCCCGGTGGGAGCCAGCGGATGCTGTCGCGCGCGGGAGGCGGTGCAGCGGTGAACGCCCGCTCGATGACCTCGCGGGGTTCCTGGAAGTGTTGCCAGCCCTCGTAGTGCACCGGGATCGCGGTGTGGGGTCGCAGGGCGGCACACAGTTGCGCGGCTCGCCGGGCCGTCATCGAGTAGCGCAGCGGCCCGGTGATGGGAAATCGCACTCCGCCCAGGTGCAGCAGTACCGTGCCGACCCGGAGGCGGGTGGCGACCTGGCGTACCCGGCGGGTCAGCACGGTGTCGCCGGTTATCCAGAGCGCGCCGTGTTGTTGCCCGGCCCAGCGCAGGGCGAAGCCGATGACGGCGCCGACGATCGGGCCGCTGAGCGGCGGGCCGTGCCGGCATGGCGTGGCGGTCACCTCGATGGTCGGTCGTCCGGGGTGCGTGAGCCGGGTGCTCTGCCCGGCGCGCAGGCCGCGGGTCTCGGGGCCGAGCCGGCGTGCGGCGGGCACGGTGGTGAGGACCGTGCCCGCCAAGCTCAGGAGCGCACGGCCGGTGTCGTCGAGGTTGTCGCCGTGGTGGTCGTGGCTGAGCAGGACCGCGTGGATCGGCCCGAGGTCGGGGGCGGGGATCGCCGGGCCTGTGACCTTGCGCGACGAGGTGCCCCAGCCGAAGGTGTAGCGCCGTCCGGGTGGGTCGAAGGTGGGGTCGGTGAGCAGTCGCCACCCGCCGATTTCGATCAGCGTGGTGGGGCCGCCGACGTGGGTGATCCGCAGCTGGTGTGCGGTGCTCACCGGGCGTGCCGTAGGGCCCAGTCGAGGGCGACGTCGGCGATGCGCTGCCAGCCCTGCTGGGCGGGCAGCAGGTGCGCGTACCCGTCGAAGAGCTCGACCTCGGTGATGGTGTCGCCCTTGTAGTGCGCGGCGTTGGCGCGTTGCACGCTGGGCGGCATGATGTGGTCTTCCGAGCCGGAGATGAACAGCAGCGGCGCGCGCTGGTCGTTGTGGTAGTTGACGGCGATGTCCTGGGGGCCGGGCAGCAGGTTGGCCAGGACGCTGTCCCAGAGGATGCCGCCGGCGGCGGGGATGGCGTAGCGCTCGTACAGGGCGCGGGCGGTCTGCTCGTCGAAGGTGTTGGTGAACGCGTAGTTCCACTGTTCGAAGGTGAACCCGACGGCGCGGTGCCGGTTGGCGGGGTTGCGCAGCACCGGGAAGGTGGAGCGCAGCTGCGAGAAGGGAGTCACCTTGACGCCTTCGGTGGGTGCCGAGTTGAGGACGACCGCCGAGGCGCCGTAGCCGCGGTCGAGCAGCACCTGGGTGAACGCCCCGCCGGCGGAGTGGCCCATGATGATCGGCGGCTTGGGTAGCGCGGCGACCACGTCGGTGAGGTGCGCGATGACCTGCGGCGCGGTCAGCGTCTCCAGGGGGCTGGGGTCCGTGTTGACCGCCTCGACCTCGCCCTCCAGCCCGGGGTAGGTGGGGGTGAGCACTCGGAAGCCCTTGTCCTGGTAGTGGGTGACCCAGTGTTCCCAGCTGCGGGGGGTGACCCAGAAACCGTGGATGAGGACGATCGTGTCCGGTGTGTTGTCGCTCATGGTCAGCTCCCTGTGGTGTCGGGGTGGCGATGGCGGGGTGCGGTATCAGCCGAGGTCGACCAGCAGCGGGCGGTGGTCGGAGATGGTGGACGGTGGCGCGGTGACGGCGCGTACCGGTGGGAGGTCGGCGAGGGCGTGCCGGTCGGCGAGGATGTGGTCGAGTTGGACGCGGGGCTGCCCGGACGGGTAGGTGGGGTGTCGGCCCAGGGGGTGCCAGCCGGAGATGAGCCGGGCCGCGCCGGCGGGCAGGTTGAGGTCGCCGAGCAGGACGCGGGGGCCCGGTAGCGCGCGCAGGGCGCGCACGGTCTGACGCAGTTGGCGGGCGTTCCAGCCGGGCACGAAGGACAGGTGGGTCGCGGCGACGGTGAGGGGGCCGTGGGGGGTGTCCAGGACGGCGGCGAGGACCACGCGGGGTTCGTCGTGCAGCAGGATGAGGCCGCCGCGGGGGCCGGGCACGTAGACCGGTGAGCGCACGGGTGCTGGTTTGAGTCGGGTGACCTGCCAGCTGCGTACGGGGTGTCGGCTGATCAGCCCGATGCCGTAGCAGGGTTCGCCGTGGCCGTCGTCGTCGTGGCGCAGCGGGCGGAACCGTTCGCCGGGGGTGCCGACGACGGCGGCGGCGAAGCGGTGGTGGGGCGCGTCGAGGGCGCGGGCGGCGATGGCGGTGAGGTCGAGGTTGCCGCTGCGGCGTTGGTCGCGGTCGACCTCCTGCAGGGCGAGCACGTCGGCGTCGAGGGCGCCGATGGCGGCAGCGAGTCGGTCGGGGTCGACGAGCCCGTCGGTGAGGGATCGTCCGTGCAGCAGGTTGAAGGTGGCCAGGCGCACTCCTGCACCTTACGTGCCCATGGCATGGTTGCCGGGTGGTCAAGGTGTTGCTGTGTTCAGTGCTGGTGTTCGTGGCGGTCGGGGCGTTGGGGGTGTGGTTGCGGCGTACGCGAGGTCGGTGAGCGGGTGAGGCTGGCCACTCGGGTGCCGCCGCGGCACGTCGGATGCGCGGTGGGTGGGGAGAATTGCCGCCCGTGGACGCCGTATCGCTGAGTACCCTGCTGGCCGCCGCCGCGATGGCCGGGTGGGTGGATGCCGTGGTCGGTGGTGGCGGGTTGTTGCTGCTGCCGGCGTTGCTGGTGGCCGCACCGGGGTTGCCGGTGGCCACCGCGCTGGGCACGAACAAGTTGGCCGCGATCTTCGGTACGGCCACGGCGGCGACGACGTACGCCCGCAGGACGACTGTCGACTGGCGGGTGGCGGGGCCGGCGGCGGGGTTGGCGGTGTTCAGCGCGGGCGTGGGCGCGGCGCTCGCCGGGGCGGTGCCGGCGGCGGCGTACCGGCCGGTGGTGTTGGTGGTGTTGGTGGCGGTGGCGGTGTTCGTGCTGCTGCGCCCCCGGCTGGGGGTGGTGGCGGTGCCGGCGAGGCGCACTCCGGTGCGGGTGGCGGCGGTGATCGCGGTGGCCGGGGTGGGGATCGCCCTGTACGACGGGTTGATCGGTCCGGGCACCGGCACGTTCCTGGTGTTGGCGTTCACCGCTCTCGTGGGCGCGGACTTCGTGCACGGCTCGGCGATGGCGAAGGTCGTGAACGCGGGGACGAACCTGGGTGCGCTCGTGGTGTTCGGGGTGACCGGGCACGTGTGGTGGCTGTTGGGCGCGGGCATGGCGGTGTGCAACATCGCCGGTGCGGTGCTGGGGGCGCGGATGGCGTTGCGCCGCGGCTCCGGGTTCGTGCGGGTGGTGTTGCTGGTGGTGGTGGTGGCGTTGGTCGCGAAGCTGGGCTACGACCAGTGGGTGGGTTAGCTGCGGCGGCTGGGTGAGTCGAAACGCCCGGCGCGGATCTCGCGCAGGGCCCGGCGGCGGGTGTCGCTGCGCAGGGTGTCGACGTAGAGCCGGCCGCCCAGGTGGTCGGTTTCGTGTTGCAGGGCGCGGGCCAGGAACCCGCTGCCGGCGATGGTCAGCGGTTCGCCGTGCTGGTCGACACCGCGCGCGGTGGCGTGCAGGGCCCGCACGGTCGGGAAGTACAGCCCGGGGATGGACAGGCAGCCCTCCTCGTCGTCCTGGAGCTCGTCGGACAGCTTGAGGGTGGGGTTGATGAGGTGGCCGCGGTGCCCGTCGGCGTCGTAGGCGAACACCTGGGCGCTGACGCCGATCTGCGGTGCGGCGACGCCGGCGCGCCCGGGGGCGCCGAGCAGGGTGTCCATCAGGTCGGTGACGAGGGCGCGCAGCTCGGCGTCGAAGGTGGTGACCGGTTCGCATCCGGTGCGCAGGACTGGGTCGCCGATGATCCGGATGGGCCGCATGGTCATGCGGGTCAGCGTATCGCCGTCCGGTGCGGGGGTCAGCGCCCGGCCAGGGTGGCGCGGATCGGGGTGGTCTTCGCGGCGGCCTCGGCGACCTCGGCGCTCGGGTCGCTGTCCCAGGTGATGCCGCCGCCGGCCCAGGTGTGCAGCCGTTCGCCGTCTGCGGCGGCGGTGCGGATGGTCAGGCCAAGGTCGACGTGACCCGGGGCGACCCAACCCAACGCGCCCATGCTGGCGCCCCGCCCGACGGGTTCGAGGGCGCTGATCTGGGTGAGGGCGGCGAGTTTCGGGGCGCCGGTGACGGAGCCGCCGGGGCAGGTGGCGCGCAGCAGGTCGGCGAGGCCGAGACCGTCGGCGGCGGTGGCGCGGACTGTCGACTCGGCCTGCCACAGGTCGCACCAGCGGCGCACGGCGAACAGGTCGTCGACGGTGACGGTGCCGGTGCGGGCGACGCGGGCGAGGTCGTTGCGTTCCAGGTCGACGATCATGATGTGTTCGGCGCGTTCCTTCGCGCTGGCGAGCAGTTCGGCGCGGCCGGCGGCGGTGGCCGGGCGGGTGCCCTTGATCGGTCGGGTGATCACCTGCCCGTCGGTGACCTCGACGAGGGTTTCCGGGGACGCGCAGCCGATGGCCCAGCCGTCGCCGGTGAGGACGCCGCCGTAGCGGGCGCCGGGGAGCGCGCCGAGGCGGCTCAGGGCGGGCAACGGGTCGCCGGTGTAGGGGGCGCGGGCGTGGCCGACGATGTTGCTCTGGTAGACGTCGCCGCGGCCGATGGCGGCGCGGACCGCGTCGACGGCGGCGGCGTGCTGGTGGGGGGTCCAGCTCTCGGTCCACTCGCCGAGCCACCACGGTGGTCCTGCGCCGGGCCGGGTGGCCCGGGTGGGGCAGTGGCCGTAGACGACGACGGCGAGGTCGGGCAGGTTCGGCGCGGGTTCGGGAGCCCCGGTGGGGGCGCCGGCGAGCAGCGCCCCGGCGGCGGCGGACAGGTACAGGGCCGCGCCGCAGACCCCGGCGCCGTGCTGGGCGGGGGCGGGTCGGGTCAGGTCGTGCAGGGGCAGGCCGTGCGCGGCGAGGAACTCCTCGGCGAGGGCCGCGGGGTCGCCGCCGTCGCCGCGGGACCAGTGCAGGCGGGCGCGTTCGACGAGCGCGCCCCGGCACGCGGCCGGCGCGGCGGGCACATCGACCAACGCGACTTGGCTGCGGTCCGTGGCACGGACCTGTGGGAGCGTTTCCACGCCGTACGGTCCAACCTTCCTCATCCGTTCAGTGGATTTCCCGGGCACCAGGCGTGCACCTGCTCGATGCTGGACACTTTCGCTTGGTACTGTGCGTCACTGGTCATGTGAACCATGACACAGTGCCCCCACAGTCCGGAGAACCCGATGTGCCAGCACCAACCGACCTGCCCCTCCGCTGAAGCCACCGACCGGGAAGCCGCACGGGTCCTCGCCTGCTTCCGTGAGCAGGGCTGGAGCCTGCTCTGCAACGGCGTCATCGTTTTCGAGGACACCGGCGAGTTGCTTCCCGACGGCAGCAGCATCGCACCGCACCGCGGCCCCGCCCGCCACGCCCTCGTGGCCTAACCGACCACTCAGAGTCACCGAATAGCCGCCGTCGACCCAGGCTAGTCCCCCCGGTAAGGGACGTCTCCGCCCAGGTCGCAGCGGCTGCCGGGGCAGGCCGTACCGCCCGCCCCGGCGCGCCGCCGTCAGTCCTCGAACGCCTCCGGCGTTGTCAGTCCTCGAACGCCTCCGGCGACGGGCACGAGCAGACCAGGTTCCGGTCGCCGTACGCGCCGTCGATGCGCCGCACCGGCGGCCAGTACTTCCCGGCCCGGTCCACCCCGGCCGGGTACGCGCCCACCGACCGCGGGTACGCGTGCGACCACTCGTCACCGCTGACCATCGCCGCGGTGTGCGGCGCGTTCGCCAGGGGGTTGTCCCCCGCCGCCCAGGCCCCGGAACCCACCTGCTCGATCTCCGCGCGGATCGCGATCATCGCGTCGCAGAACCGGTCCAGCTCGGCCAGGTCCTCGCTCTCGGTCGGCTCCACCATCAGCGTCCCCGCCACCGGGAACGACATCGTGGGCGCGTGGAAGCCGTAGTCGATCAGCCGCTTCGCCACGTCGTCGACGCTCACCCCGGTCGCCTTCGTCAACGGCCGCAGGTCGAGGATGCACTCGTGCGCCACCAGGCCCTTGTTGCCGGCGTACAGCACCGGGAAGTGCCCGCGCAGCCGCGCGGCCACGTAGTTCGCCGCGAGGACCGCCACGCCGGTCGCCCGGGTCAGCCCCTCGGCGCCCATCATCCGCAGGTACGCCCACGGGATCGGCAGGATGCCCGTCGACCCGTACTTCGCCGCCGAGATCGCCGGCGTGGCGTCCACGTGCGCGCCCAGCGGGTCACCGGGCAGGAACGGCGCCAGGTGCGCGCGGACCGCCACCGGGCCCACACCGGGGCCACCGCCGCCGTGCGGGATGCAGAACGTCTTGTGCAGGTTCAGGTGCGACACGTCAGCGCCGAACTTGCCGGGCTTCGCGAACCCGACCAGGGCGTTGAGGTTCGCCCCGTCGACGTACACCTGCCCGCCGGCGTCGTGGACCTTCGCGCACAGCGACGCGATGCCCGTCTCGTACACGCCGTGCGTCGACGGGTACGTCACCATGATCGCGGCGAGGGCGTCCCGGTGCTTCTCGATCTTCGCGTCCAGGTCGACGAGGTCGACGTTGCCGTCGTCGTCGCAGGCCACCACCACGACTCGCATGCCGGCCATCACCGCCGACGCCGCGTTCGTGCCGTGCGCCGACGACGGGATCAGGCACACGTCGCGGTGCGTCTCACCCCGCGACGCGTGGTACGAGCGGATCGCCAGCAGCCCGGCCAGCTCACCCTGCGAACCGGCGTTGGGCTGCACGCTCACCGCGTCGTAGCCGGTCACCTCGGCCAGCCACGACTCCAGCTGACCGATCAGCTCCCGGTACCCGGCGGTCTGCGTGTCCGGTGCGAACGGGTGGATGTTCGCGAACTCCGCCCAGCTGACCGGCTCCATCTCGGTGGTCGCGTTCAGCTTCATCGTGCACGACCCGAGCGGGATCATGCCCCGGTCCAGGGCGTAGTCGAAGTCCGACAGCCGCCGCAGGTAGCGCAGCATCGCCGTCTCCGAGTGGTGGCTGCGGAACACCGGGTGGGTGAGGAAGTCGCTGCCGCGCATCAGGTCGACCGGCAGGGCCGCGTCCACGTCGCCGTCGAACGCGGGCACCCCGAACGCCTCCCACACCTGCGCCAGGTGCGCGTCGGTAGTCGTCTCGTCGCAGGACACCCCGACCCGGTCGGCGTCGACCAGCCGCAGGTTCACCCCCCGCTGGGCGGCCGCCGCGACGACCCGCGCCGCCGCGCCCGGCACTGTCGCGGTGACGGTGTCGAAGAACGCGACGTCCGCGACGTCCACCCCACCGGCGCGCAACCCGGCCGCGAGCCGCGCCGCCATCCGATGGGTACGCGTCGCGATGTCCCGCAGCCCGTCCGGGCCGTGGTAGACGGCGTACATGCCGGCCATCACCGCGAGCAGCACCTGCGCGGTGCAGATGTTGCTCGTCGCCTTCTCCCGCCGGATGTGCTGCTCACGGGTCTGCAACGCCAACCGGTACGCCGGGTTGCCGTCCGCGTCGCGCGACACCCCGACCAGACGCCCGGGCAGCATCCGCTCCAGGCCCGAGCGCACCGCCAGGTAACCGGCGTGCGGCCCACCGAAGCCCATCGGTACGCCGAAACGCTGGGTGGTGCCGGCGGCGATGTCCGCGCCGATCTCCCCCGGTGCGCGCAGCAGCGTCAACGCCAGCAGGTCCGCCGCGACGGTGACCAGGGCGCCGACGGCGTGCGCCGCCTCCACGAGGCTCGCGTGGTCGCGCACCGCACCGGACGCCCCCGGGTACTGCAGGTGCAGGCCGAAGAACTCCGCCGGCAACTCGTCGCGCCGCACGTCGAGGACCCGCACATCGATGCCGAGCGGCTCGGCCCGGCTGGTGATCACCGCGATGGTCTGCGGCAACGCGTCGGCGTCGACGACGTACACGCCGCTCTTGCTCTTGGAGGCCCGCCGCGCCAGGGTCATCGCCTCCGCCGCCGCGGTGCCCTCGTCGAGCATGGAGGCGTTCGCGGTGGCCAACCCGGTCAGGTCGGTGACCATGGTCTGGAAGTTCAGCAGCGCCTCCAGGCGGCCCTGGCTGATCTCCGGCTGGTACGGCGTGTACGCCGTGTACCAGGCCGGGTCCTCCAGCACGTTGCGGCGGATCACCGCCGGCGTGTGCGTGCCGTGGTACCCCAACCCGATCATGGAGACGGCGACGGTGTTACGCGCCGCGATCGCCCGCAGCTCGGCGATCGTCTCGGCCTCGGTGGCCGGGTCGGGCAGGTCGAGGGTGCCGTGCCAGCGGATCACCTCGGGGATCGCGGCGTCCATCAGCTCGTCGATCGACTCGTGCCCGACGACATCCAGCATCCGACGCTCGTCGTCGGGGCCGGGACCGATGTGACGGGTGGCGAACTGCTCTACGGTCATAGGGGGCACTCCCGGGGCGAGGTCGACGTGTCGGCCTCCCCCTCTGTCGCGCCCACAGGGGCACTCCACAGTGCCTGCCCACGAGGTCCTTTTGCCTGAGAGGTTCCGGGGAGGATTTGCCCCTTCGGCGCCGCCCTGCGTGCTGTCGGGCGGTCTCTCCCACGTGGGTGTTACCGGCGTGGTCAACGCTACCAGCGTTGGTGTTTCCGGCTGATGTCCTACCCCCGGGGGCTGCGGTCACACCCGAGCGGCACCCCACCCGGGGGCCGCGCCGTCACACGTTCAGCGGCGCCCCGGCGCCGACCCGCGCGGCCAGTTGCGGCAACACCGCACCCAACGGCGCGTCGACGCACACGGTGGCGTGGCCGTCACCACGGGTCGGCCCCTGGTTGACGATCGCGACCGGGATGCCCCGTTTCGCGGCCCGGATCACGAAACGGCGCCCCGACATCACCGTCAACGACGACCCGAGCACCAGCAACGAACGGGCCTGCTCCACGGCAGCGAAACACCGCGCCACCCGCTGCGGCGGCACCGTCTCACCGAAGAACACCACGTCCGGTTTCACCATCCCGGTGCCGCAGATCCCGCAGTCCACCGGCCGGAACGCCGCCACCTGCTCGTCGGGGAGATCAACATCACCGTCCGGGTTGACCGCGGCGACGCGGGCCACGAAGTCCGGGTTGGCCTCGCGCAGCCGCCGGTCCAACTCCTCCCGGGAGGTCAGGTTGCCGCAGTCCAGGCAGGTCACCTCGTCGAGGCGACCGTGCAACTCGATCACCGACGTGCTGCCGGCCGCGCCGTGCAGACCGTCGACGTTCTGGGTGATCACCGTGTCGACCAGACCCGCGTGTTGCAGCTCGGCCACCGCCCGGTGCCCGGCGTTGGGCGCGGCGCCCGCGATCAACCGCCACCCCAGGTGGCTGCGTGCCCAGTAGCGCCGCCGGGCCAGGGGATCCCGGGTGAACGCCTGGAAGGTCATCGGCGTGTGCCGCCGCGCCACCCCGCTGGGCCCCCGGTAGTCCGGAATCCCCGACTCGGTGGACAGGCCGGCGCCGCTGAGCACCACCACCCCACCGCCGGCCACCAGCGAGGTCAACGCGTCGAGACTCTCCATCACCTCTCCATGCTGCCCCAACCCGTCCGCCAACGCCGAACCCCGCGCCGGATGGGTGGGGCCCACCCGGCGCAGGTGGCCGGCGACGGCTTACGCCGCCGCGACGACGTCGGCGACGACGCAGGCGATGTTGTCCGGCGCCCCCTCGCCCCGCGCCAGCTCGATCAACTCCCGCACCGTGTCCTCGGGGCCGGCTTGCGCGGCCAGCGCCGACCGCAGGTCGGCGCGGTCGACGACCGCGGACAACCCGTCGGAGCACAGCAGGTACCGGTCACCCGGCTGCGCGGTGCGCAGCGCCAGATCCGCCTCGACCTGCCGACCGCCGCCGAGGGCACGCACCAGCACCGCGCGCTGGGGATGCGTCGCCGCCTGGTCCCGGTCGAGCCTGCCCTGATCAACCTGGGCCTGCACCCAGGTGTGATCCTGGGTGAGCAGCGACAACTCACCGTCGCGCAACAGGTACGCCCGGGTGTCACCGACGTGCACCAGCGCCAGGTGGGCGCCGCTGAGCAGCAGCGCGGTCAGGGTGGTGACCGGCTGGTCGGCGTCGCCCGCCAACCCGCGTACGGCGCGGTCGGCGTCGCTCACCGCACCGGCCACCATCGCCAGCAGGTCGGCGGCCGGTACGTCGGTGAGCGCCAACGACTTCAGGGCGTCGACGGCGGCGGCGCTGGCAGCCGCCCCGCCGGACCCCCGCATCCCGTCGGCCACGGCGAGCAACCGCCCGCCGGCGTACGCGGTGTCCTCGTTGCTGTCGCGTACCAGCCCGGTGTCGCAACCGGCGGCGCAGCGCACGGCAACTGCGGAATTCGGGTCGGACATGGTGGCGCCTCCTTCAGACATTCGGTCCACGAGGAGGGTGGCGAGCCGGGCGCGAGCCGCGGTGTCGGCGCTGACCTGCCGCCAGTACGCGGTGATCGCCTCAGCCGCCGCCGCCGGATCCAGGTCACACACGACCCGGATCGTCGCCAGTGGCATGCCGAGCCGCCGCAACTGGGCGACCAGCCGGGCCACCGGCAGTTGAGCCGGGTCATAGAGCCGGTAGCCGGACTCCGGATCCACAGCCGCCGGCACCAGCAGCCCCACCCGGTCGTACAGGCGCAACGCCTTCGGCGTCAGCCTCGCCGCCCGGGCGAACGCCCCGATGGTCATCAGCCCCACGTCGACATCCTCCTCGTGCCGGTCACGGCGACCGGCGCCCACCAGGCTCAGGGTTACCCGAAGGTCAAGGTCAAGGCCGGCGCCGCCGCTGTCACCCGCAACGCCGGTAGGTTGGGCGCATGCGCGTCGTCATCGCCGGAGGCCACGGCAAGATCGCCCTACTGTTGCAACGTCACCTCGCCGGGCGCGGCGACACCGCCGTCGGCCTCATCCGCAACCCCGAGCAGACCGCGACGCTCCGCGCCGCCGGCGCCACCCCCGTCGTCTGCGACCTGGAACACACCCCGGTCGCGCAGGTGGCCGCGCACCTCGACGGCGCCGACGCGGTGATCTTCGCCGCCGGCGCCGGCCCCGGCAGCGGCGTCGCCCGCAAGGACACCGTCGACCGGGCCGCCGCCGCGCTGCTCGCCGACGCCGCCACCCGCGCCGGCGTGCACCGCTACCTGCTCGTCTCCTCCATGGGCGTGGACCGGCCACCCGCCCCCGGCAGCGACGACGTGTGGGCGGCGTACCTGCGCGCCAAACGCGCCGCCGAGGACGACCTGCGCGGCCGCGACCTGGCCTGGACGGTGCTGCGACCCGGCCGGCTCACCGACGACCCACCCACCGGGCGGGTCACCCTCACCCCACACGCCGGCCGTGGCGCCATCAGCCGCACCGACGTCGCCCACGTCCTCGCCGGCCTGCTCGACGAACCACGCACCACCGGCACGACACTGGAACTCGTCGACGGGCCCACCCCGATCGCCGACGCCATCCGCGCCACCGCCACCTGACCGACCCGCCGCGCCGAGGAGAGCCATGGACCCGCAACCACTCGACTACCGCTTCACCGCGCCCATCGAGAAAGACGGTGCGTTCGCCACGTACGTGACGGTGCCCGACTCCGCGGACCTGCTCGGCACCCGACGCGCCGTCAAGGTCACCGGCACCATCGACGGGCACCCGTTCAGCGCCACCCTGATGCCCTCCGGCAGCGGCCCCCACTGGCTGCCCATCCGCGCCGCCCTGTGCAAGACCATCGGCAAGAGCGCCGCCGGCGCCGAGGTCACCTTCCACCTCGAACAACGGCTGAGCTGACCAGCCGCACCCGCCAACGGCGGGCGTCAGCCACCCGGGCGGTGCGCGGCGACCAGCACCGGCCCGCCGGGGACTGTCGGAAAACGGCGGACACCGCCCCCGCCAGCACCTCCACCATCCGGTCCGCGTCGAATGCGTTGCCGCCGTTGCGCACCCGGCCCAGAAGGCGCCAACGCGCCGAGTGGGGTCCGCGGACAGCGAACCCCACTCGCGACGATCAGCGCTGCTGGTGCCGCGGCAACGCCGACTGCCCCAGCACACCGCCCACGAACGGCGCCCCCGGCGTCTCCGCCGCGATCCGATCCATCGTGCGCGCCAACTGCTCACTGCCGTCATCGAGATGCCGCGCCGCCGCCTGCATGTGCGACACCATCATCTCGCCGAAAATCCGCAACGCCTCCCGGGTCGCCACCGTGTCGTCGAAGCTCGACCCGGCCGCGCTGCGATACTCCGCCACCGCCCGCTCCGCCTCCTGCTTCGCCTCCGCCTGCGCCGCGTGCAGGTAGCTCTCATACTGCACCCGGGCGTACTCGGCGACCCGACGCGCGTAGTCATGCGCCTGCGCGATGATCTGCTCCGCCTCCCGCTGCGCCGCCGACAGCAGATTCACCTCCCGCGCCGCCGGAACCTTCGCCGCCGCCCCCGTACTCGGAATCACCCCGTGTCGGTGCAACTCCACCCGGTCGGTCAGCCGCTCGTTCTCCGCCCGTAACGTCGCGATCTGCGTCGCCAACAGGTCCAACTCGTCAGCGACCTGCACCCGGAAGCGGTCCACGTCAGCGTTGTCGTAACCACGCCGGGCGAACGACGCGGCACCGAACTCCCACCGCCGAACCCGATCGGCGGTCATCCGCACCTGCACACCGCCGGAAATCTGCACCCCGTCATACCGGCTGATCGGCGTCGCACTCACCTGTGCAGACCCCCGTTCGCGACTGCGGGGCTCGCAAGCTCACTCCTCGCGCTCACCTGTGCCCACCTCCCGAAGTGTCACCCGCAGCCGACTGCTGCACCGCCGTCCGCCACGCCGGGCCGTACCACTGCGCACCCAGGCCCTCGTGGTGCACCTGCCCCGCGTGGTAACCAGCCTGAACCAGCGTCTGCACCGCGTACGACACCATCTCGTCCGACCCACACACGAACACGTGCCGGGAACGCCAGTCACCGTCGGCCAACGCCCGGTCCACCGCCTGCACGAACTCCCCTGGCCGGTGCACGTCGGCACCCACCACGTACGTGACCGTCAACCACGGATGCGACGACGCCAACTTGTCCATCGCGTCGCTGTCGTAGAACTCGCTACGGGAACGGGCCCCCACGTAGAGGTCCACCCGCCGGCGGGAACCCTCCGCGGCCACCTGCTCCACCAACGCCTTCACCGGCGCCCAGCCGGTACCCGCGACCAACAACAACAGGTCACTCGAGCCCGCCGACCACAACCCCAGCCGGTCCCCCACCGGCGCCGCCAGGTGGACCCGATCCCCCACCGCCGACCCGTACACCAGCCGCGACGACACCGCGCCACCCGGCGCGGCCCGCACGTGCAACTCCAACGTGCCGTCCGCCCGCGGCGCGTTCGCCGGCGAGTAGTACCGCCACGACCGCACCGACGGGTGCGACACCCCGATCGACTGACCCGGGGTGAACGGCAACAGGTACTGCGGGCGCACCGTCAACACCGCCACGTCGAACGCCCGCCGCTCGTGCGCCACGATCTCCGCCACCCACCACGGCGGGTTGACCGCCTCGGCGGCCTGCGCGGCCTCCATCATCACCTGGGCGACCAACCCGTACGCGGCCGTCCAGTCCGCGGCCAACTCGTCGGTCCACTGCTCGGCGAGGAAATGCTGCAACGTCGCCACCAGCGCCTCACCGACCGCCGGGTAGTGCTCCGCGCGGACCGCGAACTTGCGGTGATCCGCGCCGAGATCCTGCAGGAAACCCACCAGCCGATCCACCTGGTCCACATTGGACACGATGTGACCCAACGCGGTCACGAGGCGATCCCGCTGACCGGCCATGTTCGTCGGGAACATCTGCCGCGTCTCGGGGTGAGCGAGGAACAACGTCGAGTAGAAGTAGAGCGGCACCTGGTCGCCGTGACCGGCGACCACCGACCAGCTCTGCTTGAGGCGAGCAGCGTCCACGCTCAGACGCCCGACCTGTTCCCGGCAGCCACCACCTGGCCCTGCACCTGCCCCAGCACCGTCTGCACATCCGCGAGGATGTCCGCCGGAACCCCCAGCTCGGTCAACGTCACCGTCAGGTGCTCGCCCACCTTCGCGTAGTGCTCCACGGTGATGTTCAACGGCTGGTGCGCCTCGGCCAACCCGCGACCCGTGTACTCGTTCGGGCCACCCAGCACCACGGTCAACATCAACGCCAGGTGCCGCCGCTGACCCGCCATGTCCACATCGGCGAAGTAGTCCGCCAACTCCGGGTCCGCGAGCACCTTGTCGTAGAACAGCTCAACGGCCGCCTTGACCGAGCTGGCACCGCCAATGCGGTCGTAGTGCGAAGCGGGCGCCGTCTCTTCCGTAACCGTCACGGTCGTTCCTTCCGGGGATGAAGGGTCCAGAACCGTGAGGGACCATAGCGTGTCAACCGCCTCCGGTCAGCGACCCCTTATCGGATTCCCGACAACACGCCGACACGTTGCGTCACCACTACCAACGGGTACTTCCACAGTCGGCCACCAAAGCGACACCCACAGTATCCACAGTGGACCGCGACGGCCGACAAACCCCGGCCACCGTCACCGACGGTCGCGAGAAAACAACAGAAAAAAATCCGAAAGTTCGAACGATCAGCCGGCGCGCCGCCGCGCCCGCCGCGCCGCCAACTCGTCACCCACCGGATCCGACCCCGACACCACCGCCGGCTCCACCGGGCCGCTCATCGCCGGCTCCGCCGGCAGATGCGACAACGAGCCCTGGATCTCCTTGAAAGCACCACCGATCGCGATGCCGAAGACCCCCTGGCCACCCTGCAACAGGTCGACCACCTCCTCCGGAGACCGGCACTCATACACCGTCGTCCCATCAGAGATCAGCGTGATCCCCGCCAGATCCTCCACACCACGCGACCGCAACGCCTCGATCGCCTTACGGATGTTCTGCAGGGACACCCCCGCGTCCAACAACCGCTTCACGACCTTCAACACCACCAGGTCGCGGAACGAATACAACCGCTGCGTCCCCGAACCCGAGGCATCACGAACGCTCGGCACCACAAGCGTCGTTCGCGCCCAGTAATCCAACTGCCGGTAACTGATGCCCACCGCGTGGCAGGCCGTCACACCCCGGTAGCCAACCGAACCGTCACCCTCAGCCGCCACACCTGGCGACGAGGCACCCGACTCGTCGAACTCTGCACCCGGATCGGAATCCCGCGGCTCGTGCATCCGGACAACCTCCCCGTCAGTGTGGCGACGCATCGTTTCCGGGACGCGCACCCCTCGACATGGAAACCCTATCGCCAGCACCAAGGGTTACCACGGAGGAACCGACGCGACACGCCGCGCAGCCACCGAGAAAGATCACCAACCGAGCCCGCGCACACCTCAGCCCGCGAAATCCTCCGGACGCACCTGCTCCAGGAACTCGCGGAACTTCTCCACCTCGTCCTCCTGCTCATCAGGGATAACGATCCCCGCCTCGCTGAGGACCTGCTCCGCACAACGAATCGGCGCACCGACACGCAACGCCAACGCGATCGAATCGCTCGGCCGCGCCGACACCCGCACCCCATCGCCGATCAACAGATCCGCGTAGAAGACGTTCTCCTTCAGCTCGGTGATCTCCACCGCCTGCAAGGGAGCCTTCAACGCCGCCAACACGTCCCGCAGAAGATCATGCGTCAACGGCCGGGCCGGCTTGACCCCCTGCTGCTCATAAGCGATAGCCGTCGCCTCGACCGCGCCGATCCAGATCGGCAGATAGCGGTCCCCCTCGACCTCCCTGAGCAGGACGATCGGCTGGTTGCTGGGCAGCTCCACCCGAACTCCGACCACGCTCAGCTCGCGCACCGCCGCCTCCGTGTCGTTGTCACCTACGCCGCACCGCGCCCTTCCCTGCACGGTACACGGACCGCAACACGGCCGTCCCATGCGCTACAGCACCACGCCCGCGCCGAAAAGGGGTTACCCCGGCAAGCCTACGGCACGCTTCCCCGAAGAGATCTTTCCGCTCAGCCGCCACCCGCCGGGCACCCTCACCGACCCAACGTCGACCGCAAACCCACCCGCACCAACGCCGCGTGCAGCTGCTCCGACAACGCCACCAACTCACGCGCCGTCTCCGCCGCCCGCGCCCGCGCCGCCGGGTCACTCTGCCGCGCCAACGGCGCCACCAACTGCGCGAACAAACCGACCTCCCGGTCCGCCGCCGTCCGATAACCCCGCAGGTGCCGCGGCTCCAACCCGTACGACGCCAACCCCGCCACCGCCGACGCGATGATCAAAGCATCCGCGTCATACCAACCCGGCGGATCCGACACCAGCACACCGAGCCGCTCCAACTCCACCAACGTCGACTCGTCGATCCCACTGCGCGCCACCAGATCCGTCCGGCCGAGCCGCACCTGCGACGACTCGGCCGGCTCCGCCAACTCACGACCCGGCACCGCACCATCGGGACCAACCGCCACCAACGCCGGCCGCGACCGCCCCGGCTGCTCACCGGACGAATCCCACTCGGCCAACTGCTCCCGGATCACCCGCAACGGCAGGTACTTGTCCCGCTGCGCGGTCAACACGAACCGCAACCGCGCCACATCGTCCCAGCTGTACTTCCGGTAACCCGCCGCCGTCCGCTGCGGCTCGACCAAACCCTCGGCCTCAAGAAACCGCAGCTTCGAAATCGTGGTGTCCGGAAAATCCACCCGCAACTGCCCAAGCACCTCACCGATGCTCATCAGCGGCTCAGACCGAGCCGCCCCGGGTGACATGGAGGCCGCAGGCTCGTTCACCCCCGGCCGGCCTCCTCCTCCGGGCGCGGACCGGCGATGAACACCACCCGGAACTTACCGATCTGGACCTCGTCACCATTGCTCAACGTGGCCGCCTCAACCCGCTCACGATTGACGTACGTGCCATTCAAGCTGCCCACGTCCCGCACCGTGAACGTCCCACCATCGCGGTGGAACTCCGCATGCCGACGCGACACCGTCACGTCATCCAGGAAGATGTCACTGTCCGGGTGCCGGCCACTGGTCGTCACATCGTGGTCCAACAGGAACCGGGCACCCGCATTCGGGCCTCGACGAACCACCAGCAGCGCCATACCCGGCGGCAACGAACCGGACATCCGGCTCGGCACCACATCGGTATCCGGCCCCTCCAGCACTTCGTCGAGCGAACCGAGATTGAGCGTCGAAGTGACGTCGAGTGGGGGGAACTCGTCGTCTGGCCGCGTCATGGGACCACCTCACGGATCTGTTCGGTCGGCGTCGGGTAATGGCGGGTCTGGCCGCCGGGCACTTGAACACCCGGCGGCTGGCTCCCCGTGCCCGGGAAGGCAATTCCGCAACGCTCAACTATTGGGTTCTCGGTCGACTTGGCGAGCCTAGCCAGCGCCGAAATGCAGGGCAACCGGACGCGCACAGACATCCCACGCACCGGATCAAGCACACTCAGCCTTCGGTGATCTTCTGATACGCGGCCGCCGTCAGCAACCCATCCGTCGCAGTCGGATCATTCGGCGTGATCTCCACCAACCAACCCTCACCGTACGGATCAGTGTTGATCAACTCAGGCGTGTCGCCCAACGCGTCATTGCGCGCCGCCACCGTACCGGCCACCGGCGCGTAGATCTCCGACACACTCTTGGTCGACTCGATCTCACCCAACGAGTCACCGGCCGCGACCACCGCACCCGCCTCGGGCAACTGCACGTACACGATGTCACCGAGCGCGTCCTGCGCGAAGTGGGTGATGCCGACCCGGATGGAAGCCGTGCCGTCACCCGCCACCCACTCATGCTCGGCGGTGTATCGCAGATCCTCGGGAATCACCAGACGCGTCCTTCATCCATCGGTGCCCCGGACCACCCGGGTCCGGCGCGGCCGCGCCGGTCAGGAGACCGGACGGGCGTGTTCCAACTTGATCGGCACGTGCAGCGCCGAAACCTCGGCAACCTCACGCTCCCCAAACGTCACGTTACCGCCGTCACCCCGGACCGACGCCACCACCCCACCAGGAATGTTCAACGCCGTACGCATCGTCGCCGGATCACCGATCACCGTGATCGTGTACGGCCCCGACAACCGACGCCCCTCCACCATCAACGACCCGTCGTCCCCATCGAGGAAGTACGTCGACGCGATGACCCGCACCGTCGCCCGATCCCCACCGGAGATCTGCATCGCCTCGGCGCCCGCACCACGCAACTCCTGCACCGCGTCCAACACCCGGTTCGCCGAGATCGGCTTCACACCCGCGTCGAACTGCACAGTCAACCCCGGCCCCACCGCCGGCAACGTCCCCGCCAGGATGCCCAGCTCGTCCGCCCGCCGCGTCGCCTCGTCCAACGCCGCCTGACGACCCTGCTCACCCGACTGCAACTGCCGCTGACTGTCCTCCAGAGCACGGATGTCCTGCTGCAGGCGATTCTCCCGCGCATCCAGATCCGACAGGATCCGCACCAGGTCCTCCTGCCGGGTGGCCCCCAACGTCGGGTCCGTCGACGTCGTCTTCAACTGCACGACCAACGTGAACCCCAGCAACGCCAACAACGCCGCGATCATCACCCCGGCCGCACTCCACCGGGACCGACCAGCCACCACCGGCTCCCCCACCGGTTCCGCCAACCCGTCGGAATCCGCGACCGGCTCCCCCGACCGTGACACCGCGCTCAGATCCACCGTCGCGCCGTCGTCGACCGGCTCCACCGCAGGCTCGTCATCCGACGGCTGCGCCGGCCCCTGCGGCGCCAACGGACTCAACTCATCCGGATCCGGCGCATCCGGCCGCGGATCCGGCTCACCCGCCGGCCCACCCGGCCGCACCGGACCCGCCGGCTGCGGCCAGCCGGTGCCCGTGTCGGTCTGCTCGTCACTCATCGCAACCCAACCTACGCCCGGAAGAGGTGTCGACGGATCGCCGCCACGTTGCCGAAGATACGCACACCCAGCACAACGACCACACCTGTGGACAACTGCCCGCCCACCCCCAACTGGTCACCCAGATACACGATCAGACCAGCGACCAGCACATTCGAAATGAACGACACCACGAACTGCTTGTCGTCGAAGATGCGATCCAACCGGGCCCGCACCCCACCGAACACCGCGTCCAACGCGGCCACCACCGCGATCGGCAGGTACGGCTGCAACGCCGCCGGCACCGTGGGATCAAGCCACACGCCCAGCACCACACCGGCGAGCAACGCCAGCACCGCGATCATCGGCCACCTCCGGAGGGACTAACAGTCGTCGCCGGACCGGACGACCCGGGACTGCCGGACCGGACACCCGACGCGGAAGGGCTCGGACTGACCGACGGCTTGGCGTAGCGTAGCTGCGGCTCCGGCGCCGCCGGCAGGGTGAGGTCATCCGCCTCCCGCACACCGAACGACAGCCCCGTCCCCTGCGCGACCTTCCGCATCAGCGCCGCGTTCCGGCTGTCCTCGAACTTGCGCCGCATCGAACCCGGCCCAATCGCCGACACCTCGTACGGCCCGGTCACCGGCCGGAAGTCCACGAGCATCGCCTCACCCGCCGACCGGATCGTCGACGTGGACGTCAACCGCTGCCCGTTGATGGCGATCGCCTCCGCGCCAGCACTCCACAACGCGTTCGCCACCCCCTGCAGGTCGCTGTAGAGCACCCGCGGCGGCCCAGCCCCGGCACCGGTCACCGCGTCCGCCTTGTCCGGCGCGTCCGCCAACCGCACCACCACACCGTCACCACGCACCCGACCCAGCCCGGTGCTCGCCTCCAGGTTGCGCAACCGGGCGGCGGCCGACCCGCTCAACGCCGCGTCCCGCTGCCGGCTGACCTCCTCGCGCAGCTGGTCCGCCCGGGTGGACAACCGGTCGGTCTGGCTCTCCCGCTCCTTGATCTGCGTCACCAGACCCGAGCGGGCCTGGCTGCGCCCCGGCTCGTCCGCCATCGTCTGCCGGTACGCCACCGCGAACAGGAAACCGAGCATCACCACCACGACCAGGCTCACCGACCGCGCCGGCAAGGCCCGCCACCCCCGCGCCGGAGCGGACTCCGCCGCGCCTCGACGGGCGGCAGCCGCGTCCGCGTACCCCGGATCCAGCGGGTTGCGGAACAGTTCGGTGAGGAAATCCGGCGCGTACACCCGGTCCTGGCCGGGCTTCCCCAGCCGCGGCGCGCTCACGCCGCCGCTCCCCGGCCGCGCGCCGCGCGCACCAGCCGGGCCGCCTGCACGACGTACATCCCGCCGGCCACCCAGTAGAGCACCAGGCCCCACCAGGCCAACGCCCAACCGATGGCGCTCGCCGCCGTCGCCACGTCGGTCGCCGCGGCGGCCAACAACAGCACCGGGAACGCCGCGAGCAGCAGGAACGTGGCGGTCTTGCCCACGTAGTGCACCGGCGGCGGCCCGTACCCGTAACGACGCAGCACCGCCAGCGAGGCGAGCAGGAGCACCTCACGGGCCAGCAGCGCCGCGGTGAACTGCCACGGCACCACCTCCCGCGCGGTGAAGGCGACAAGGGTGGCGAGGATGTAGAGCCGGTCGGCGAGCGGGTCCAGCAGCTCGCCCAGGCGGCTGACCTGGTGCAGGCGGCGGGCGATCCACCCGTCGACCCAGTCGGTGGTGCCGCCGATGGCCAGCACGACGACCGCCGCCACGTCGGCCCGCTGCACCAGGAACAGGTAGAGGAAGAGCGGCACGCCCAGCAACCGCCCGAAGCTGATCAGGTTGGGCAGGGTGAGCACCTGGTTGCCGGGGGCCTCGTCACCGGTGTCCCGCGGTTGCTCTGCCCGAGCCGGCCGACGCGACACCGATCCTCCTCCACGGCACGCGGGCCCCCGGCCGACGCCGGGCGCGGCTGAGGGTCGTGCGCGCTGTCGGGCCGACGAGCGCCGGCTCTCCCCTGCGGCCCCGGGCGGGGCCCATTCCCCTGATGCGGCCCGCGATCTCGATGATCGCGGGCCGGGTAGGTGCGCTGTCACTATATCGGGCTTCCTCTCACCGGCCGGGCGCCGCCGTCGGGCTGTCGGTGCGGCCGTGCCGCACTGTGGCGTGGATCACCACGCGTAGAGCGTCCTAGGACACTAGTGGAAAGGAGGCGGCGTTCAGGCCGTCTGCACGGCGGAATCGGTCTGCTGCTCGGTCACCGAGGTCGCCGCCCGCGCGAACCCGACAAGCGCCAGCAACAGCTCGTGCTGCATCCGCGCCGGCATCCGGTCCAGCACCACCTGCACCGCACGCTGCCGCCGCTCGGCCAACTCCCCCAACAGGGTCAGCGCGGCGGCGGTCGGCACCAACCGCACCTCACGCCGGTCACGCGGATCGGCCACCCGGCGCAACAACCCGGTCGCCTCCAGCCGGTCACACAGGCGGCTCGCCGACGAGGGCACCACGTCCATCAGCTCCGCCAACCCGTTGACGTTGGTCTCCGGTCGACCGCTGAGCAGCGTGAGCACCCTCAGCTGGGTGGGCGGCACCTGGTGCCGCGACGCGGCCGAGTCCAGCACGGCGATCAGCGTCCCGGCGGCGGCGTCGATCGCCGCGGCGAGATCCGCAGGTCGCTCCACCTGATGTCCCCTGCCGTCGTCGCGCTGGTGCCCGCCCGGCAACGCGGCGGCGATTCTCACCCCGTGCCCCGTTCGCGCGGACCGTGCCAGTCCAGACAGACCACGACGGCGTCGTCGCGCAGATCGGAATCCGCGTGATAGGCGTGCAGTTCGCGCATCACCGTACCAACCGCCTCGGCCGGCGGCTGCAGCCGCGTGGCGCGCAGGGAACGAGCCATCATCCGCTGCCCGTACGGCTCCTGACCCGGTGGCTCGGCTGCCCACACCCCGTCGCTGACCACGAAGAGGCGGTCACCCGGCACCAGTTGCATCTCCTGAAGCTCGTAGCGGGTCTCGGCGAACATGCCCAACGGCAGCTGCTGATCGAGCTTCATCGGCTCGACAGTGGACCCGCGCATCCGCAACAGATGTGGCGAGCCCGCGTCAACCGCCCGCACCCGGCCGGAGCGGGTGTCCACCTCGAGCAGCAGGGTGGCCACGTAGCGGGCGCCCCGGTGCTGGTAGAAGACAGTGTCCGAGGCCAACTCGGCCTGTTCCACGAGGCCACCATCGGAGCGACGCGCGTTGCGCATCGCGTTGACAGTGACGGCGGTCAACAGGGACGCGGCCAGTCCACTGCCCTCGCCGTTGAGCACCGTCACGGTGAGACGGTCGCCGTCCAGCGACCAGTCGAAGTGGTCGCCACCCACCGTGTACGCCGGTTCGAGCTGACCGGCCAGGTCGAACGCGTGGTGCGCCACGCCGCGACCGGGCAGCAGGTCCCACTGCATCTCGGCGGCCATCGTCAGCCGCTCCCGGCGCCGGGCCCGCCGGTAACGGTCGGTCTCCCGGTCCGCCGCGCGCATCGCCACCGCCAGGGCGCCGGCGATGTCCGTGGCACGACCGGTGACCGCCGGATTCGGTACGGTCGGAAGCTCGATCAGCAGCACGCCCAGCCGCTCTCCCCACACCGTCAACGGCAGGTAGAGCCGGCAGGGGCCCTCGCCGTCACGTACCGGTTGCTGGCTGCTGAAGCAGCGCTGCGCCATGGTGTGGCAGGCCAGGAAACCTGCGGCCGGCAGGTCCGGGTCCAGCACCGGCCAGAGGCCGCTGATCCGGTAGTCGGCGACGAAGACGTCGGTGCGCAGCGCGCCCATCGTCGACCGGATCGCCCGGTCCACGGCCTCCGCCAACTGGTCGGGCGGAGCCTCGCGCAACGCGCGCGACACCACGTCCGGCGCGTCTACCATCGTCGTCCTCCCCAGAAGCTTGCTATAGGGCAAGCATCATACGGACGCCCCCGGACGGACGATCGGCGCGGTCAGTCAGCCGGGCGGATCGCGAGCACACCGTGGAACGCATCGGGCACCCGCGCCGGCTGACCGTCCGGCCGCCACTCGGCGACCGGGACGATCCCGTCCGGCGTCGGCGCCCACCGACCCAGCAGGGGCGCGAACGCCGCCGGTGGACGCATCCGGAACTGCGGCCCCATCATGGCCAGCGCCTGCGGATGAGCCGCCAACTCCTCGGTGTCGAAGTCCACCGCCAGCAGGCTGCCCGGCGCCGCGGCAGCGTACAGCTCGTCCAGGGTACGGGTCAGCGTCGCGTCGTCGAGGAACGCGGCCAACCCGAGGAAGACCACTCCGACCGGCCGCCGACCCCACCCCGGCACGAAGCGGTGCAGCTGTGCCGGGTCGACCGAGCCGATGTCGGTCGCGTCGCCGAAGCCGTAGCCGGCCCGGTCGCTGCCGGCGAGGATGCTCTGTCCCAGTCGGATGGTGACCGGGTCCACGTCGGTGTAGAGCACTGTCGCGTCGGTGGCGACCTCGTGCACGTTGCCCATCGTCGGCACCCCGGCGCCGAACACCAGGAACCCGTCCACGCCGTCGGCGGCCATGGCCTGCACCGTCCGGCCCAGGAACGCCCGCAGCTCCCGGAACACCGGCGCGCACGGCCCGTACGCCTGTTCGAAGGCGCTCGCGGCGGCCACGTCCACGGGGAAGTGATGCTGCCCGCCGAGCCAGAAGTCGATCATGCGCGCGGTGCTCGGCTGGTCTGGTTCACCCATCGGCGACGCTCCCTCCCCGGCCGGTTGTCGCCAGCGTACCGACCGGGACGCGCTCAGCGGTATCGCGGCGCGGGGGCGTCCGCGCCCGCGATACTGGCCGCGAGCGGAGGTGGGCGGTGAACTCGGCGAACAACGCGGCGGTGGTGGTCGGCGTCGACGGCTCGGAGTCGGCGCTGCGCGCCGTACGTCTCGCCGCGACCGAGGCGGCACGCCGACACCGACCACTGCGGGTCGTGCACGGTTTCATCTGGCCGCTGCTGCACGTACCGGTCTCCCCCGCCCCGGACGCGCCACCCGGCGGTGGGCTGCGCCACCGGGCCGAGGAACTGGTCGAGGCCGCGGTGCGCGAGGCCGAGGCGACAGTGCCCGGGTTGTCGATCTCCGGCGAGATCATCGACGGGGAGGCCGCCGCGGTGCTGGTGGGCGAGTCCCCCACCGCCGCGCTCATCGTGCTCGGCGACCGCGGCTTGGGTGGATTCTCCGCGCTGGTGGTCGGCTCGGTCGCGGTGCAGGTCGCCGCGTACGCCGACTGCCCGGTGCTTGTCGCGCGCGGGGCACAACGACCCGACGAGCCGGTGCTGGTCGCGGTGGACGGTTCGGACGGCTCCCGGCGGGCGGCGGACTTCGCCGCCGAGACCGCCGTGTCGCTCGGCGTGCCGCTGGTGGCGGTGCACGCCTACCGACACCCCGGCAGCAGCGGGCCGGGCGACATGCAACCCCTGGTGTACGACGAGGCGAAGCTGCACGGCGAGCAGGAGCGGATGCTCACCGGGTGGCTGACCGGGCTCACCGAGGACCACAGGGGTCTGCGGTTGACCTGCCGGGTCGTCCATGGTCGACCCGGCAGTGTGCTCGCCGAGGCGTCCCGTTCCGCCCAACTGGCGGTCGTCGGTGGGCGCGGGCGCGGCGAGGTGACCGGGTTGCTGTTGGGGTCGGTGAGCCAGTCGATGCTGCACCACGCGCAGTGCCCGGTCGTCGTGGTCCGCGCGCCCCAGTAGCCCGCCGGGGTTGGTCCGCCGCGAGACGGGTAGACGGCCGCGGTACGCCCAGCGGACGGTGGGCAGCACCAGGTGCCCAGACCGACGAAGGAGGCACAGATGCCAGGACCACGGCCGGGCAGCAACGCGTACGACAAGCAGCGGGCGCGGTTGCGCAACGCCATCGACGACTCCGGACGCCGAGTACCCGACGGCAAGGCCAACCAGGTCGCGAACAGGATCCTCCAGGAGGATCGCGGCCAGCGGGGCGTGGTGCGCGGTGACCGGACGTACGGCCCGAAGAGCGAGCGCGAACCGGGCGACCCGAAGTGAGGAGTGTCGACGTTGCCGACGGTGCCATCGCTGGTGCCGTCGGCAGCACCGCGCTGAACGTGGTCAGCTACCTCGACATGGCGCTACGGGCACGGCCGGAGAGCGACGTTCCCCAGGAGACCGTCGACCGGCTGGCCGGGATCGCGCACGTCAGCCTGGGGTCCGATGGCCGGGCGGCCAACCGCCGCTCGGGCCTCGGGCCGCTGATCGGTTACGGGCTGGGCATCGCCGCGGGTGTCGGGTTCGCGCTCTACACGGGTGGTCGGCGTCAGCCGTTGCCGGTTGCCACCGGCCTGCTCGGGGCGGGCGTCATGACGATGACCGACGGGTCGATCACCGTGCTCGGGATCAGCGACCCGCGTACCTGGCGGCGCTCCGACTGGATCTCCGACATCATCCCGCACCTCGCGTACGGGCTGGCGGCCGCCGCAACCTGGAACAGGTTGCGGCGGCCGCCAGGTCGCGGGCGCTAGTCAGCGGGCATCGCTGTCGTCCTCGGCCACCGGCTCACCGGCCGGGCCGTACGGCGACACCTGCCCCTTGGGCACCGGCCGACCGGCGTCGCCGCGCGACGTGCCACGGTTGGCCGGATGCCCGCCAGGGGCGGGGCCCTTGTTGTCCTGACTGGTCGCGCCCAGTGCGTTGCGGCGCAACTCCGGTTGCTGCGGGTTCGTCACGGGGTGTCTCCCTCCGGTACGGGGGCGGCATCGACCACCTCCACCGCCGGCATACCCGCCCGCCCCGACGGCATTCCGGCCGTGGTCACCGGCGCGAGGGCTAGCGGGGCCGCAAGTGGGTAACCCGTCCGGATGGGCAATGATCGACGTGTGGTGCGGGTCCTGCTCGACAGGCGTGGCAGCACGTACGCCGAGGAGGCCGGCATCCGGCTCGCCGACCGCCCCGGGCCGCTGTACCAACTGCTGGTGCTGACCACGCTGCTGAGCACCCGGATCCGGGCGTGCGTGGCGGTGGACGCCGCGCGAGAGCTGTTCGCCGCCGGCTACCGCACCCCACAGGCCATGGAGGCGGCCAGCTGGCAGGAACGCGTCGACGCGCTGGGCCGGGGGCACTACCGCCGCTACGACGAGCGGACCGCCACCATGCTCGGCACCGGCGCCCGGCTGTGCCTGGACCGCTGGCACGGTGACCTGCGACGCCTGCACCGGGAGGCCCAGGGCGACCCCGCCGGGCTGCGGCGGCGGCTCACCGAGTTCCCCGGCATCGGCCCCACCGGCGCCGACATCTACCTGCGCGAGGCACAGACGGTCTGGGCGGACGTACGCCCGTACGCCGACCGTCGGGCCCTGGCCGGGGCGAAGCGGCTGGGTCTGCCGGGGTCTCCGGACCGGCTCGCCGGTCTCGTCGACGGACCGGACTTCGGCCGGCTCGCCTCAGCGCTGGTACGCGTGGCGCTGGGTGAGGAGTCCGCCGGTGAGGTCACCCGCGTCGCCGCCCGGTGAGGCGCTCACTTGACCGTCTTGTCCCCCGGGCGGGTCAGGTGCCACACCAGCAACGCGGCGAGCAACGCCAGCACCACCACCCCGCCGGAGATACCACGGCCCTCCTCGGGGCTGCGGCCGGCGCTGCCGAAGTAGATCACCGCGAGACCGGCCAGCACCGTGACGAACGTACGCAACCCTCGGTCCTTCACGTCTGGCACCGTAGGCGGACCGCGATCGCCGCCTCGTCAATTTGGGGCTTTTATCAGCCTTCTGGGTGAATGGTCAGCGCTCGGCGACGAACCCGCAGAGCCGCACCCGTCGCACCGCCCGATCGGCGACCTCCACCACCTGCAGGGTCAGCCCGGGCAGCCGCACCGTCTCACCCGGGGAGTCCGGCAGGTGCCGCAGCCGGGCCAGCACCAGACCAGCCACAGTCGTGTAGTCCCGAGACAACGGGAAGCTCAGCCGCACCCCCAGGTCCGGCAGGTCGTGCAACGGGAAGTCGCCGGGCACCAGCAGCGACCCGTCCGGTTCCCGGACGACCCCGCGCACGTCACGGTCTGCCTCGTCGTACAACTCACCGACCACCTCGGCCAACAGATCCTCCATGCTGATCATGCCGTCGATACCCCCGTGCTCGTCGACGACCAGGGCCAGTTGCTGATGTTCCTGTCGCAGTTGACGCATCGCGTCGGCCACCGGCAGGGTCACCGGCAGCAGCAGCGGCGCCCGAACCCGCTCGCCCACCGGGGCGGTGCCGGCCCGCACCAGGTCGCGGATGTGCACCACACCGAGCACCTCGTCCAGGCCGCCGGGACCGGTGACCGGAGCACGGGAGCGCCCGGCGGCGGCCAGCCGCCGAACACCCTCGTCGGCGGCCAGGCTGGCCGGCAGCGTGGTCACCTCCCGCCGGGCCACCAGGATCTCCCGCAGGGTCCGGCCTGCGATGTCGAACGCGCCGGTCAGGATCTCCCGCTGCTGGGCCGACAGGCCGCGCTGGCTGGCCAACATCTCCCGCAGCTCCTCCTCGGTCATCTCCTCCCGGTTGGCCCGCGGGTCACCGCCGGCGAGCCGCACGACCGCGTCGGTGGCCCGGCTGAGCAGCCACACCGCCGGCCGGGACACCCGGGCCAGCAGATCCAGCGGGCCGGCGCTCAGCAGCGCCCAGCGCTCGGCCCGCTGCATGGCCAGCCGCTTCGGGGCCAACTCGCCGAACACCAGCGTGACGAACGTCAGCAGCACGGTCACCAGCAGCACCGCGGCGGGACGCGCCGCCCCGCCGAGGAAACCCAACGGGCCGACCAGCGGGCTGGCCAACGACACCGCGGCCGCCGCCGAGGCGAGGAACCCGGCCAGGGTGATGCCGAGCTGAATGGTGGCCAGGTAGCGGTTCGGGTCGCGGGACAGCTGCACCAACCGGTCACCGGCGCCGCTGCGCCGGCCCAGCCGCCGCAACTGCCCCTCCCGCAGGGTAACCAGCGCCATCTCACTGCCGGAGAGGGCGGCGTTGACCAGCACCAGCACGGCCACCAACGCCAACTGCCCGAGCTGACCGCCCATCGCGTACCCCCCGTCCGCCGCCTGAGGTCACTCAACCGCAGCGGGGCGCGGCGCGGGCGCGGTTTGCGACCGCGCCCCCGCTCAGTCGACCTCCAGGTCGTCCAGCGAGATGGCGTGGGTCATCAGCCACCGGGCCAGCGCCGACATCCCGAACAGCCACAGCGGCACGGACTCGGTGGGGCCATTTGTGGCGTAGATGGCGAAGCGCAGGTCCGGCGCGCGGTACGCCTCGATGCGCCACCGGTGCTGCCGGTCCCGCCAGACCGCCGAAGGGTCCATGGCGTCACCGTAGGTGACCACCGCCGACCTCGGGGCCGGTTGGCCGGGCAGCACCGGCTCAGCCCGGCACCACAGTCGTCCCGAACACGATGCGGGCAACGCCCACCACGAGGCTGATCCCGACTGCGGCGAGGATCAGCCAACCGAGCCCACGCCACCCCGAGCCACGGCCGGGCACCGGCGCCGACGGTGGTCTCCACAGCTCACGGTAGGTCCAGGCCAGCACACCCACCCCGAACGGCAGCAGCCCGACCCAGAACCAGAACCAGCGGGTGCCGACCAGCGGCGGCGCGCCACCGACCAACCGGCCCAGCCAGAGCACGGTCAACACACCGGCGAGCAGAGCCACGGCGTTCCCGATCCGGTACGCGGTGCTGCCGTCGGCCCGCCTCGCGTCGGCGAGCGCGGCACGCCGCGCCTCCTGCTCGGCCCTCGCGGACGAGTCCGGCTCGGCGGGGTACGACTCGAAGGCGAGCGGCGTGCCGGAGGCGTAACGGTGCTGGCCGTTCGACACGGCCCAGGTCAGCATCCCGCCGTCGGGCGCGTACCGCGCACGCGGCCGGCTCCCCCAGTACGCGCCGTCGTCGGCCCAGCCGGACGACCGCTGGAAGGCCACCACCTGGCCAGCGGCGAGATCCCGGTCGAGTTGCGCCTCGGTGGACGCGCGCGGCTCGACCCACCACGCGAGGGACGCCCACAGCACCCACAGCACCGGCAGCGCCCAGCGCAGCACCACCGGGACGACCGCACGCCACCGGCGGCGGGAGGCCCGTGTCCGGGTGGGGATCGCCTCGACCATCAGCCCACCGTCGCATCCCGACGCCACACTGTCAGCCCCGGAGGACGGGCCTGCTCAGGTGACGACGATCCGGGCGTCGTCGGGCAGCCGCCGGGTCGCGCCCCGCCGGTCCAGCAACTCCAGCAGGGGCACCGCCACCCGGCGGGTGGTGTCCAACGCCTGCCGGGCCGCGGAGAGCGTGAACGGCTGCGGCAGCCCGGCCAGCACTCGGACCGCGTCGTCGAGCGCGTCGGGCAGCAGCACCACGTTGTCAGCCAGCCGCAGCAGCGCACCGGCCCGCACCGCGGCCCCGATCTCGCGCGGGCCCAGACCGAGGTCGACGAGGCGGTCCGCCTCGGGGGCCCGGAACGGCCGGTCACCGTACTCGGCGCGGACCCGTTGCACGGCCCGGGCCACCGCCTCGGGCAACGCGTCGGCGCTCGCCGCGCCGACCCGACCGGCGTGGATCCGCAGCGGCGGCCGGACCAGTGCCTCGACCAGCACCCGGTCGGGCAGGGCGAGGCGCTGCCGCAGCGCGTCCACCGGCATCCCGGGCGCCAACGGGTGCTCCCGCGCGTGCCTGGCGACCTCCTCGGTCAACTGCTCGCCGAGCCGCCGCCAGTGTGCGGGGTCAGCCAACCAGTCACCGGCCACCGGCTCGGCGAACGCCGGCCCGTTCTGCGCCGGCTCGGCGTGCACCGGCAGGTCTCGCACCGGCACACCCATCCGGATCAACGCGCCGGCCCGGATCAGGCGGCGACGGCGCAGCTCCCCCGCCAGGTCGGGACGACCGTCCAACTCGGCGAGGACCTGGGCGCGGGCGGCGGCCGCACCCCGTCGGGCCAGCGGTGGGGGCGCCACGTCCAGCACCCGCACCCCGCCGCTGACGTGGTGGCGACCCGGGTCCCGTAGCAGCGCCCGATCGCCCACCAGCAACGGCAGCGGGTGGGCCAGCCGCAGCCGGACGGTGTCCGGGCCGAGCGGGCGCACCCGTACCGGCACCGCCGCCGACCCGACGTGCAGGGTGAGGGTGGCCGGCAGGTCGGCGGCCGGGTCGCCGGCGAGCCGGACGTCGACCAGGTCGGTGTGGTGGAACCGGCCCGGGGTGAGCAGGCCACGGACCCGGACCGGTTCGTCGGCGCCGGCCAACTCCAGCTCGTCGCCCACCCGCAGCCGGCCGGCGCCGAGGGTGCCGGTGACGACGGTGCCGCTGCCCCGCACGGTGAAGCTGCGGTCCACCCACAGCCGGACCGGGTCGTCCACCACCGGCGCGGGCAGTTGGGCGGCGAGCCGGTCCAGGGCGGCCCGCAGCTCCGGCAGGCCGGCGCCGGTCAGGCCACTGACCGCCACCGCCGGCACCGCGCCGAGGCTGGTCGCGGCGATCTCGGCGCGGGCGCGGGCCGTCGCGGGCCCCGGGTCGGCCAGGTCCGCACGGGTCACCGCCAGCAGGCCGTACGCGACACCGAGCGCGTCGAGCGCGGCCAGGTGCTCGGCGGACTGCGGCATCCAGCCCTCGTCGGCGGCCACCACGATCAGCGCCGCCGGCACCGGGCCGACCCCGGCGAGCATGTTCGGCACGAACCGCTCGTGCCCGGGTACGTCGACGAACGCGACGGTCCCGCCGGACGGCAACGTCGTCCAGGCGAAACCCAGGTCGATGGTCATCCCCCGGCGGCGTTCCTCGGCCCACCTGTCGGGTTCCATGCCGGTCAACGCCCGGACCAGTGTCGACTTACCGTGGTCGACGTGCCCGGCGGTCGCGACGACGAACACGCTCAGTCGTCCCCGGGTACGCGCAGCACGGCAGCGCGGACCGCCTCGTCGGCGTCGGCGGGCACACAGCGCAGGTCGAGCAGGAGCCGGCCGCGCACCACCCGACCGAGGACCGGCGGGTCTCCGACGCGTAGCGGCGCCGCGTACCGCTCGGGCAGGCTCAACGCCCACGAGTCCAACTCCACCCCGGGGGCGCCGCCCCCACCGACCACCGCGACGGCCGGCACCACCTCCGCCTTGCGGCCGTCCGCGCCGAGCCGGTCCCGCAGCCGCTCCACCCGTTCGCGCAGGGCACCCGGGTCGGCGTGCAGCGCCACCCGGGTCGGGGTCTCCGGTTGACGCACTGTGGCGGCCAGCGCGGCCAGGGTGAGCTTGTCCACCCGCAGCGCCCGGGCCAGCGGGTGGCGACGCAGCCGGTCGACCACCTCGACGTCGCCCAGCAGCAGCCCCGCCTGCGGCCCGCCGAGCAGCTTGTCGCCGCTGGCGGTGACCAGCGCGGCGCCCGCGCGCAGGGTGCTGGCCGCGTCCGGTTCGTCGGGCAGCAGCGGGTCCGCGCCGAGCAGCCCGGAGCCGATGTCCACGACGACCGGCACCCCGAGCGTGGCCAGTTCCCGTACGCCGACGGCGGAGGTGAAGCCGGTGACCCGGAAGTTCGACGGGTGCACCTTGAGCACGAAGCCGGTCTGCGGGCCGAGCGCGGCGGCGTAGTCCGCGAGGGTGGTGCGGTTGGTGGTGCCCACCTCCCGCAGCCGCGCGCCGGTGCTCTCCAACAGGTCGGGCAGGCGGAAACCGTCGCCGATCTCGACCAGTTCGCCCCGGCTGACCACGATCTCCCGGCCGGCGGCCAACGCGGTGGCGGCCAGGACCAGCGCGGCGGCGCCGTTGTTGACCACGTGAACGGCGTCCGCGTCGGGCACGGCGGCGGCCAGCGCGTCGAGCGCGCCCCGGCCGCGTCGGGCCCGCCGGCCGGTGGCCAGGTCCAACTCGACGTCGGTGTGCCCGGCGGCGGCCACCACCGCGGCGACCGCGGCGGACGACAACGGCGCCCGACCCAGGTTGGTGTGCAGCACGACACCGGTGGCGTTGAGGACCAACCGGGGGCCGGGGGTGGGTAGCGCGGCGACGGCGGCGTCGCGTACCTCGTCGGGGTTGAGCTCACCGCGGCGGGCGCGGCCCTGCGCGTGGGAGACGATCGCCTTGACCTGCTCCCGACCGAGGGTCGCGGTGGCGGCGGCCAGCACCGGGTCGGCGAGCAGCGTGTCCGTACGGGGCACCCGACGTCGCGGGTCCACCGGGCCGTCGCCCATCACGTCATCTCCTGCAAGCGGTGTGGCGGAGACGGACGGGAATCGAACCCGCCTGGCCCGGGTCCCGGACCACTCCGGTTTTGAAGACCGGGAGGGGCACCAGCCGCCTGAACGCCTCCACCGGACATTCGATCACACCGCGGGCGGGACCGCCCGATCAGATGGAAGATCCATGCCGGTTCGGCGGGCTTCGACCCGTTCGCGCTGCGGCACCACCGTGTAGCGGGGGTCGCGGGCCGAGGCGACGCCGCCGTAGAAGATGCCGAACCGGGTCAGCACCGACGCGGCCAGCAGCGCGGTCCCCGAGAGCGCCCCGACCACCCGGCTGCGCCGGCCCAGCAGCGCGCCCGCCACCCCGCCGACGGTCAACAACCGCCCGGCGCGCAGCAACCGACCCGGCCAACCCAACCGGTAGGGCTCGCTGAGCAGGCCGAGGCGGGTCTCCACCCGATGCGCGCCGTACAGCTCCAGGGCCGCGCCGGCCACCGCCATCCGGCGGGCCGGCCCGGCCTGGGCCGGCGGCGCGGCGAGCAGACCCACGCCGGCGCCGCTGGCCAGCGCGCTGCCCGCGAAGATCACCGGCAGCTCGGGGTACGCCTCGTGCCACGACGGCACCGCCGTGTCGGCCAACAACACCCCGGTGTACGTGGCCAGGGCCGGCGCGGTGCCGGCGGCGACCAGCCCAGCGGCGTGCCCGATCGACGGCAGCGCGCGGCCGGCCAGCCCGAGCAGACCATGCCGAGGCAGCACACCGGCCGCCTCGGCGATCGCGGCGACGCCCGCCGCCGGCCCGTACACGGTGAGGATCCACGTGCCCATCGACATCGGCGAGGTCAGCTTGGCCACCCGCAGCATGTGGTGGAACCGCGCCGGCCGGCCCAGGTCCTTCACCAGGAAGACGGCGCTGGCGCTGACGGCCGCCAACGCGGTGACCCGACCGGCGCGCCGCAGCGCGGGCCGCCCGGTGAGCTGCCCGCCCGCGGCGAGCAGCGACGAACCGGCAGCCAACCCGCCGGTGAACAGGTACGCGGCGATGTCCCACTTCCAGACCGGCCCCTTCAGAACCGGCCGACCGTAGTACGACGTGAACTCGGCCTCCGGCACCCGCAGTTCCTCGCCGCCGCCACGCCGCCTGCCCCGCCGGCCCTGCCGGCCCCCGGCTTCGGTGCTGCCGCTGGCGGTACTGGGGCGGTCGTCGCGCACCGGTGGTCGGTCGAGGCTCTCGGCGGCGAGCCGCTCCCGGAAGCGACGGAACCGGTCGCCCATGGGGCTCGGTGGGGTCATGAGGAACCTCCGACGAACGCGGCGACGGTCGCCGCCGCCATGGCGAGCGCGGCGAGGCCGGCACGTTTCCACATCTTCGGCAGGTCCCGGGTGGTCACGACCGGGTCGGGCGGCAGCCCGTACACCTCCGGCTCGTCGAGCAGCAGGAAGAACGCACCGTCACCACCGACGCCGTCGTTCGGGTCATGGCCATACAGGCGCGCCTCGGGAACACCACGATCATGCAGCGTCTCCACCCGGGCGGCGGCGCGTTCGCGCAGCTCGTCGAGGGGCCCGTACTGGATCGACTCCGTCGGGCACGCCTGTGCACACGCCGGCGTCATCCCCGCACCCAACCGGTCGTAGCACAGCGTGCACTTCCACGCCCGACCATCGTCCTTGCGCTGATCGATCACCCCGTACGGGCAGGCGGAAATGCAGTACCCACACCCGTTGCAGATGTCCTCCTGCACCACCACCGTGCCGAACTCCGTCCGGAACAACGAACCCGTCGGACACACATCCAGACACGCCGCATGGGTGCAGTGCTTACAGACGTCCGACATCATCAACCAGCGGAAATCCGTGCGCTCCTCGACGCCCGTGCCCCGGCCCGGCGGCTGGGCCCCCGGCATCCCCAGGAACTGCGGTCCCGCGCCCGCGTCGACCGGCCGGGCCGGGTCCGCGTCGACCGGCGCGCCGAGGACGTCCGCCGGCGAGGCGCCATGCCCGGCCGGGCGCGGCTGCTCGATGAACGCCACATGGCGCCACGAGTTCGCGGTCAACGCACCGGTGTTGTCGTACGACATGCCGAGCAGGTCCAGCCCGTTCTCCGGGACACCGTTCCACTCCTTGCAGGCGACCTCGCAGGCCTTGCAGCCAATGCAGACGCTGGTGTCGGTGAAGAACCCCATCCGGGGTGGCGCGTTCTCATAGCCCGCGTCGGGCGCCGGGTCCAGCGGACCGTACAGACTGTTCGGGTCAGGAAGCACCGTGTTCCTTCCCCTCGTTGTCGGTGGTCACGGCCGGGGCGTGCTGGCCCGGGGTGATCCCGGCGCGCCGCTGGTAGTCGGCCACCAGGTCGAGCAACGCCGGGCCGGTGGGACGGCGACCCGGCCGCACGTCGCAGGTGCCGACCTTGCTCTCCTGGATCAGCACGTTCGGGTCCAGGCTGATACCGAACAAATCGTTGGCCGAGTCGCCGGTGACCAGGCCCTCGAAACCGAAGTGGTACGGCAACCACACCTGGTGGATGATCCGACCGTCCACCCGCAGCGGGGTGAGCCGGTCGGTGACCAGCACCTTCGCCTCGATCACCGCGCGGCCGCTGACCAGGTGCGCCCAGCCCAGATGCGTCAGCCCCACCTCGCCGGCCAGGGCCGGGGACACCTCGACGAACATCTCCGGTTGCAGCTCGGCCAACGGTGACACCGTCCGGCTCATCCCGCCGGCGGTGTGGTGCTCGGTGAGCCGGCTGACAGTGAACACGTACGGGAACACCTGACCGTGCTCCTGCGGAGGGCTCGGGTTCACCGAGTTCACCGGATGCGCGTACATCTTGCGGGTCGGGTTGGCCTGCTGACCGTAGAGCGGGTTACGCACCGGCGACTCCACCGGCTCGTAGTGCGTCGGCAACGGCCCGTCCAGGACACCGCTGGGCGCGTACAGCCAACCCTTGCCGTCGCCCTGCATGACGAACGGGTCGTCGCCCGCGATGCCCTCCGTCCCGGACGCGCCGGGCGGCGGCCGGTACGACGGCGGCTTGGTCCTCTCGAAGTCCGGCACGTCGTAACCGGTCCACTCGCTCTTGTCCGCGTCCCACCACACGTAACGTTTGCGCTCACTCCACGGGTTGCCGTCCGGGTCCGCGGAGGCACGGTTGTAGAGGATGCGCCGGTTCGCCGGCCACGCCCAACCCCACTCGGCGGCAACCCAGTCCTGCTCGTGCCGGGACCTGCGCCGGGCCGCCTGGTTCACGCCGTCGGCGTACACCCCGCTGTAGATCCAACAACCGATCGCGGTGGAGCCGTCCGCGCGGGCCTCGGCGAAACCGGACAGCGGACGACCGGTCGTCACGTCGTACCCGTTGATCTCCCGCAGCACCGCCTCGGCGCTCGGCTCCGCGTACGGACCGTGCGTGGGGTAGTCCCAGGTGAGGTCGAGCAGCGCCCGGTCGCGCGGCAGCGGCGAGTCGGCCAGCTTCTCCCGCAGCTTGCGGCCCAGGTGATAGAAGAACCACAGCTCGGAGCGGGCGTCGCCCGGCGGCTCGACGGCCTTCTCCCGCCACTGCAACAACCGCTGCGTCTGGGTGAACGTGCCCTCCTTCTCCACATGCGACGCGGCGGGCAGGAAGAACACCTCCGTGCGGCACTCCTCCGGCACGATCTCCCCGGTGGCGACCTCGGGGCCGTTCTGCCAGAACGTCGCGCTCTCGATCATGAACAGGTCCCGGACCACCAACCAGTCCAGGTTGGCCATGCCGAGTCGCTGCGCCCGACCGTGCGCCGACCCGACCGCCGGGTTCTGCCCCAGCAGGAAGTACCCCTTGATCTTCCCGTCGATCATGTTGAGCACCTGCTGGTAGGTGCCATGATCACCGGTCAGCCGGGGCAGGTAGCCGTAGCAGAAGTCGTTCTCCGGCGTCGCCGCGTCACCCCAGTACGCCTTGAGCAGGCTGGCCGCGAACGACCGCGCGTTGCCCCAGAACCCCTTCTGCCCCGGGTGGCGGATGCTGTCCACCCACTCGTCGAAGCTCGGGTGCTCGGCGTGGTGCGGCATCGGCAGATAGCCCGGCAACAGGTTGAACAACGTCGGGATGTCGGTCGAGCCCTGGATGCTGGCGTGCCCCCGCAGGGCCATGACGCCACCACCAGGACGACCCATGTTGCCCAGCAACAACTGGATGATCGCGCCGGTACGGATGTACTGCACACCCACACTGTGCTGCGTCCACCCGACGGAGTAGATCAGCATGCCGGTGCGGTCCCGGCCGGAGTTCGCCGTCCACGCCCGCGCCAACTCCAGGAACTGCGCCTGCGAAATACCGCAGACCCGCTCCACCATTTCCGGGGTGTAGCGGGCGAAGTGCCGCTTGAGGATCTGGTAGACGCAGCGCGGATGCTGCAACGTCTCGTCACGCCGGGCCTGCCCGCCCACCGGCGCGCCGTGCGACTCGTGCGTCAACCCCGCGGCGCTGTCCCGCTCCTGGGCGGTGTGCCCACTACCCGACGAACCATCATGCCCCTCGTACTGCCAGCTGTCCTGCACGTACGTGCCGGTCTCCGGGTCGAAGCCGGAGAAGAAGCCGTCGCCGTCCTCGGTGTCGCTGAACTCTGCGCTGACGATCGTCGCCGCGTTGGTGTACGAGAGCACGTACTCCCGGAAGTCCAGGTCGTTGTCCAGGATGTAACGCACCACCCCACCGAGCAACGCGATGTCGGTGCCCGCCCGGATCGGCAGGTACGCATCAGCGACCGCGCTCGTCCGGGTGAACCGCGGGTCGACGTGGAAGACCTTCGCGCCTTTGCGCTTGGCCTCCATCACCCACTGGAAACCCACCGGGTGCGCCTCAGCCATGTTCGAACCCTGGATGACGATCACGTCAGCGTTGGCGATGTCCTGCTGGAAATCCGTCGCACCGCCACGACCGAAGCTGGCCCCCAGACCGGGGACAGTGGCGGAGTGTCAAATACGGGCCTGGTTCTCGATCTGGAGCGCCCCCATCGCGGTGAACAACTTCTTGATGAGGTAGTTCTCCTCGTTGTCCAGCGTCGCCCCACCCAGACTGGAGATACCCAGCGTCCGATTGAGCGGCCGGCCCTGCGTGTCGACGTCCTCCCAGGTCTGCTCGCGGGCGGCGAGGATCCGGTCCGCGATCATGTCGAGCGCGGTGTCGAGCTCCAGATCCTCCCACTGCGTCGAGTACGGCCGGCGGTAGCGGATCGTGGTCTGCCGCAACGGGCTCGTGACCAGGCTCTTGCTCGCCGAGCCCTTCGGGCAGAGCCGACCCCGCGAGATCGGGCTGTCCGGATCACCCTCGATCTGACTGACCTGCCCGTCCTTCACGAACACCCGCTGACCACAACCCACAGCGCAGTACGGGCACACCGAACGGGCCACGCTGTCGGCATCCTCGGTACGAGCGGTGAGCGCGCGGGACCCGTCGGACTTCGCCGCCGCACCCCGGCCCAACGGGTCAGTGCCGGTGAGCTGGCGATAGACCGGCCAACCCTCGACAAAGGTCCGCAGACCCATCCCCGGCACCCCCTCCCACGCGAGCGACCCCCTGAACATAGGTCACCTGAGACAGGTTCGCGAACCCGGGACGCAGACAGCGCCGCCCCCGGCCTTGTGGGCCGGGGGCGGCGCAGGTGTCGGTGTGCAGGTCGCCTCTCGGCGAGTGGCACGACGCGGCTCCAGCCGAACGGTATTCCGCGAGGGCGATATTAGGTGAGGCCCGGGGACACTGAGTCACACCGACACTGTCCACAACCAGC
>NZ_JAGPXW010000024.1:0-113464 GCF_018070365.1 Micromonospora sp. D93
ATCATGAGGTTGACGGTGGTTATGAAGATCCATCCGCCCGTCAACCTCATGATCGACGCGAGTGGGTGGGGTTAGATCAGGGCGCGGTTTCGGCCTGCGGGGAAGCGGTCCAGGACGCCGGTGTTGGCCAGGGCCTTCGTGAGCAGCCAGCCGCCGGCGCCGGCGATCACGGTGGCGCTGACGATGGTGAGCAGCGCGTACGGGATGCGGTAGTCGGTCAGCGCGTAGTCGACGTTCCAGACGAAGAAGTCGAACAGCGCGGCGCTGAGGCCGGTCAGCGCGCCGGCGAACACCGCGGTCGGCAGCCGGAACGACCGGTACCGGAAGGCGGCGAAGGCCAACTCGGCGCCGATGCCCTGCACGATGCCCTGCGGGATCACCGTGCCGGCCCACTGGCTGCCCAGCAGCGCGGACAGGACCGCGGCCACGGTCTCGCAGTAGAGCGCGGCGCCGGGCTTGCGGATGACCAGCCCACCGATCACCGCCGGCATCAGCCAGACGCCGTAGAGCAGCGTCTGCGCCGGCGGGAAGAAGGCGAACGCGCCCTCGGTGGCGCTCCAGACCAGGCCCCAGGCCCAGAAGATGACGCCGAAGGCGACAGCGATCACCGAGGCGACCACGATGTCGATGGTGCGCCAACGGTTGGTGGTGTTGTCCATGGTTTGCTCCCAGTTCAAGTGAAGAGAACCAGGAGAAGACGCACGCCGCGTCCGGTGGCACCGGACTGCGGCGCGGCTGGAGGTCGACCGAACTCCCTGCGCTGGCATTACCCAGATCAGGTTCGAGGGTCTGCGGGCGTGCCCGCACTCTCAGCGCTGTGCGCTCCCCTGTCGGATATGAAGTTGTCTCGCTGACGCTAACACCGACCAGTGTCGCGGGCCCAGCAGGGCATCCGCCTGACCTGCGGGAGCGACCGGCCCGCCACCCTCTGGGTACGCTTCCGATCATGCGGGTTGACGCGCGAGGCTTCACGTTCGAGGTGACCGTGGGCGGCCCACCGGACGGCGTACCCGTCCTGTTGCTGCACGGTTTCCCCCAGCACAGCGGCGAGTGGGACGACGTGGTGCCGACGCTGCACGCGGGCGGGCTGCGCACGTACGCGCTGGACCAGCGTGGTTACTCGCCCGGCGCCCGGCCCACGCCGGTCGCCGACTACCGGATCCCCGAGCTCGTCACCGACGTGGTGGCGGTGCTCGACGCGCTCGGGCTGGACGCCGTACACCTGGTCGGCCACGACTGGGGCGCGATCGTGGCTTGGGCGGTCGCCGCCCGGCACCCCGAGCGGGTGCACACGCTGACCGCGGTGTCCGTACCGCATCCGGCGGCCATGGCGCACGCCCTGAGCACCGACGCCCAACAGAAGGCCCGCTCGTCGTACATCGCGCTGTTCCGCAAGCCGGACAAGGCGGAGAAGGTGCTGCTGGCGTGGCACGCCACAGCGCTGCGCAAGCTGCTCGGCGGGGTGGGCGACACGTCCCGGGTGAACCGGTACGCCGACCCGATGCGTGAGCCGGGGGCGCTCACTGCCGCGCTGAACTGGTACCGGGCGATGTCCCGCGCCGACCTGGCCGGCGTCGGCCCGGTCACGGTGCCCACCACGTACGTCTGGAGTGACAAGGACGTCGCCATCGGCCGGACCGCCGCCGAGGCGTGCGCGGCGAACGTCACAGGGGACTACCGCTTCGTGCAGTTGCCCGGGGTGAGTCACTGGATCCCGGACGCGGCGCCGGGCGCGCTCGCCGAGGCGATCCTGGCCCGAGTCGGCGGGACGGCCTGAGTGGTGGTGGACTCCAACGGGCCGGGCAGCCGTCGCTCGATCGCCGCGCAGCTCCGCGTGCTGGGCGTACGCCCCGGCGCGACACTGCTGGTACACGCCGCGTTGCGTCCGCTGGGCTTCGTCAGCGGCGGCCCGCACGCGGTGGTCCTCGCCCTGCGCGACGCGCTCGGCCCGGACGGCACCATCGTCGTGCCCACCCACACGCCCGACAACAGCGACCCGGCGCAGTGGCGCAGGCCGCCGGTGCCGGCGGACTGGTGGCCGCTGATCCGCTCGGAGATGCCGGGCTTCGACCCGGCGGTCACACCGAGCCGGTTCATGGGTGCGCTCGCCGAGACGGTCCGCGGCTGGCCCGGTGCGCTGCGCAGCTCCCATCCGCACGTGTCGTTCGCCGCGCTCGGCCCGGCCGCCGAGCAGGTGGTCGCCGGGCACACCCTGGCGGACATGCTCGGCGAGGGCTCCCCGCTGGCCCGCCTCTACGACCTGGACGCCGACGTGTTGCTGCTCGGCGTGGACCACTCGGTGAGCACCTCGCTGCACCTGGCCGAATACCGCTGCCCCGGCGCGCCCCGGGAGCGGCTCGGTGCCGCCGTGCGTACCGCCGACGGTGGCCGGGACTGGGCGTGGTGGCAGGACGTACGGCTCGACGCTGACGACTTCGCCGTGTTGGGCGACGACCTGGAGGCCACCGGGGCGGTACGCACCGGACCGGTGGGCACCGGGACCGGCAGGTTGATGCGCCAGCGGGCGGCTGTCGACTTCGCGGTCCGCTGGCTGGCCCGCAATCGAACGACGGAGGACGTATGACGGTGAGCGCCGAGGACTACCTGGCCGTGGTGACCGAGACGATCGGCCGGGTGGCCGTCAGTCAGCGGGAGGCGGTGGGTCGGGCCGCCGACCTGATCGCCGAGGCCGTCCGAGCCGACGGCGTGGTGCACGCGTTCGGCACCGGGCACTCGGAGGCCCTCGCGATGGAGATCGCCGGCCGGGCCGGCGGTCTGGTGCCGACCAACCGGATCGCGCTACGCGACCTGGTGCTGCTCGGCGGCGAACCGGCCGAACGGCTCGGCCCGCTGCTGGAACGGGACCCGGCCGTCGCACACCGCCTCTACGAGCTGGCCCCGGTGCGCCCCACCGACGTCTTCGTGCTCGCCTCGAACTCCGGGGTCAACGGCGCGATGGTGGAGTTCGCCACGCTGGTGAAGGAACGCGGTCACGGGCTGGTGGCGATCACCTCGGCGCAGCACTCCGGCCGGATGGCCTCCCGGCACCCGTCCGGGCGCAAGCTGAGCGACGTCGCCGACGTGGTGCTCGACAACGGCGCGCCGTACGGCGACGCCACGCTGCCCCTGCCCGGTGGCGGCGCGGTCGGCGCGGTCTCCTCGATCACCGCGGCGCTGTTGGCCCAGCAGGTGACCGTGGAGGTGGTGGCGCGGTTGCTGGCGGCGGGGGAGCAACCTCCGGTCTACCTGTCGGCGAACATCCCGGACGGCGACGCGCACAACAACGAGTTGGAGGCTCGGTACGCGGGCCGTATCCGACGCGGGTCCTGACACGGTGCTGGGGGCCGACCTGCGTCGCCGAGATGAACGGCAGATGTCGTGAACCTGTTTCGCGCTCGGCCGGGTGGGGCATTGGCGTTGCTGCCGGCGGCCGGGACCGCCGGCAGTAGCGTCTCACCGGAGGTAGTGCGTGTCCAAGGAGACCGAGAAGCAGCGCTGGCAGCGCAACTTCGCCGACCTGCTCCAAGAGTTGCGGGTCGCCCAGACCGGCGTGCAGATCCTCTTCGCCTTCCTGCTCACCCTGCCGTTCAGTAACGGGTTCACCGAGACCACTGAGTTCCAACGCGACGTCTACATCGTGGCGTTGCTCGCGGCGGCCGCCGCCACCGCGTTGATCATCTCGCCGGTGGCGTTCCACCGGGCGCTGTTCCGGCAGGGGCGCAAGCCGGAGCTGGTCCGCTTCGCGCACCGGATGGCCACCGGCGGCCTCGCCTTCATGCTGATCGCGATGGTCAGCGCGGTGCTGCTGATCACCGACTTCGTGCTGGACCGGCCGATCGCCTTCGTGCTCAGCTCTTTGGCCGGCATCTGGTTCCTCGCGTTCTGGGTGGCTCTGCCGTTCGCCCGACGCAACTGGGGTGAGGACGACATCGACGACGATGACGACGACCCGGACACGACCAACGGCAGCTGACCGCGCCGATCTTCACGCAGCGCTACCCCTGGGTAACAACCGGGGGTAGCGTGGCGGTAGTCGCGCACGTCGACGCAGCCGCACCGAGCTTCGAGGGGGCAGCCGTGACCACGACGCAGAACGGCCGACCGGCACCGGACGGCCCCGACTCCGCCGGTGCCGCCGCGCCGCTGCCCGCGGAAGCCGGGCAGGTCACCGAGAAGGAGGCCCGGCAGGTCGCCGAGGCCGCCCGCGAGTCCACCTGGGACCGGCCCAGCTTCGGCAAGGAGCTGTTCCTCGGCCGGTTCCGGCTCGACCTGATCGACCCGTGGCCCCGATCCGACCCGGACGACGTGGCTCGCGCCGAGGAGTTCCTTGGTCGGTTCCGCGCCTTCCTGACCTCCGAGGTGGACGGCGCGGCCATCGAACGGGACGCGTCCATACCCGACTCGGTGTTCCACGGCCTGGCCGACCTCGGCGCGTTCGGCATGAAGATCGACAGGAAGTACGGCGGGCTCGGGCTGAGCAACCTGCACTACTGCCGGGCCCTCATGCTGGCCGGCTCGGTGAGCCCGGCCATCGGCGCGCTGCTCTCGGCGCACCAGTCGATCGGTGTGCCGCAGCCACTGAAGATGTTCGGCACCGCCGAGCAGAAGCAACGCTTCCTGCCCCGGCTCGCCGCCGGCGAGGTGTCCGCGTTCCTGCTCACCGAGCCCGACGTCGGCTCCGACCCGGCCCGGCTGGCCACCATCGCCGAGCCGACCGAGGACGGCACGGGTTACCGCCTCAACGGGGTGAAGCTCTGGGCCACCAACGGCATCGTGGCCACCCTGCTGGTGGTGATGGCCCGGGTGCCGGCCACGGAGGGACGTCGGGGCGGAATCACCGCGTTCGTGGTGGACGGCGACAGCCCGGGGATCACCGTCGAGCGGCGCAACGAGTTCATCGGCCTGCGCGGCCTGGAGAACAGCCTGACCCGGTTCCACGACGTGATCGTCCCCGCCGAGAACATCATCGGCGGCGAGGGCAAGGGGCTGAAGATTGCCCTCACCACTCTGAACACCGGCCGGCTCTCGCTGCCGGCCATGTGCGTGGGTGCCGGCAAGTGGGCGTTGAACGTCGCCCGGGGGTGGGCCGCCGACCGGGTCCAGTGGGGACGGCCGGTGGGCGAGCACGAGGCCGTCGCGCAGAAGCTCTCCTTCATCGCAGCCACCACGTACGGCATGGAGACCATGCTTGACCTCTGCTGCCTGCTCGCCGACGACGATCGCAACGACATCCGGATCGAAGCGGCACTGGTCAAGCTGTACGCCAGCGAGATGGCCTGGAAGATCGCCGACGAGCTGATCCAGATCCGGGGCGGGCGCGGCTACGAGACGGCCGACTCACTGGCCGCCCGCGGAGAGCGCCCGGCCGCCGTCGAGCAGATGCTGCGCGACCTGCGGATCAACCGGATCTTCGAGGGCGCCACCGAGATCATGCACCTGCTGATCGCGCGGGAGGCGGTCGACGCCCACCTGTCGGTGGCGGGCGACATCATCGACCCGGACGCGGGGCTGGGCCGCAAGGTCCGAGCCGGCGCGCGAGCGGGCGCCTTCTACGCGAAGTGGCTGCCGACCCTCGCCGTGGGCCGGGGGCAGAGCCCTTCGGCGTACGCCGAGTTCGGCCCACTCGCCGCGCACCTGCGACAGGTGGAACGTTCGTCACGCAAGCTGGCCCGGTCGACGTTCTACGCGATGTCCCGCTGGCAGGGAAAGATGGAACGTAAGCAGGCGTTCCTCGGCCGGATCGTGGACATCGGCGCCGAGTTGTTCGCGATGTCCGCGGTCTGCGTCCGGGCCACCGCCGAACGGGACAGCCGACCGGAGAACGTCGAGCTGGCCGACCTGTTCTGCCGGCAGGCGCGGGTCCGGGTGGACGCCCTGTTCGCCGCACTCTGGGACAACACCGACTCGGTCGACACCGCCGCCGCGAAGCGCATCCTCGCCGGCCGCTACGCGGGCCTGGAGGAGGGTGTGCTCACCCCGTCCGACGAGCTGCCCTGGGTGGCCCGCTGGTCGCCCGGCCCGTCCACCGCCGAGGACGTCCGCCGCCGCATCCCCCCGAAGCCGTAGACCGGCGGGTCAGCGGGAGACCGCCCAGGCCAGCACCCCCGCCAGGATCAGACCGTTGAGCCCGGCCAGCGCCAGGTACGCCGCGGGTGGGATCTTCTTGCCCCGGCGTACGAAGGAGACCAGGACAGCGGCGTAGCCGAGCAGCAGGACGGCGATGACGACAAGGAAGTAGAACACCCGACGACCTTAGCGGCCCCGTTCTGGCGTCAGGGCTGCGGTCGGTGGGCGGCAGCGGTGATCAAATGATGAAAAGTAGGTTCCAGAAGCGGGCTTGACCTACTTTTCATCACTTGATCAAGGCAAGAGTGGCTGCGGGGCATGTCGCGGCCGGCGGTCGGCGACCCGTGACCGGAGACCTACGACCGGGGAGCCGGACCGCTGACGCATTGGTGCGACCTTAGCGGGCCTGGCCGCGTAGGCCGAGTTGGCGCAGCTCCAGGGCGGCCAGCGCGTCGACTGTCGCGTCGTCCCCGCGCCGCCACGCCTCGCCGACGTCCGGACCGATCCGGGTCAGTTTGCCCAGTGGCTGGGTGGCCAGCGCGCGCAGGGCAAGCAGGTCCCGGCCGGCTGGCCCGGCAGCGAGCTTCGTCGCCGATCCGGCCCGGCGCATCCAGCGGACCCGCAGCGGCAGCCAGCCGAACAGCACGATGCCGAGCGGGAAGATCAGCACGGCGATGGCGAGGGCCAGGGCGAGTTGGTCGACCAACTGCTGCTGGTCGCGCCCGGCGTCTGCGAGCGATCGGGCGGCGTCGGCGGCGCGCTGGAACGGTGCGGTGAGTTCGTCGCCGACCAGTGGCACCCGGCCGACCTTGCTGCCGGCGTCGCCCAGGTTGTCGGCGAGCCCGGTGCCGGCGCCCTCCAGCTTCTGCCCCGGCACGGCGAGCTTCTGCACCAGGTCGTGCAGCCACAGCGCGCCGCGGATCGCCACGTACACCCAGGCGACGACGAGCAGGTCGGTGAGCAACTGACGGGCGGCGGTCGGGAACCGATCAGCATAGATTTTCACGCCGGCCAGCGTGCCACGAACGCCCCGCTCGGTGTAGCCATGAAGTGAGCCAGGGTCGCGACCGGCCGGGCGCTGCTGGTCAGCGGACGCAGGTCGGGCAGGTGCCGAAGATCTCCAGGGTGTGGCTGACGTCGGCGTAGCCGTGTTGGGCGGCGACCCGATCGGCCCAGCTCTCCACGGCCGGGCCGGCCACCTCGACCGTACGCCCGCACACCCGGCAGACCAGGTGGTGGTGGTGCCCCTCGCTGCACCGGCGGTAGAGGTGCTCGCCGCCCGGCGGACGCATCACGTCGATCTCACCGGCGTCGGCGAGCCCCTGCAGGGTGCGGTAGACGGTGGTCAGGCCGACCCGCTCGCCGCGCTGCCGCAGCATCGCGTGCAGGTCCTGGGCGCTGTGGAAGCCCTCCATCTCGCCCAGCAGCGCGCTCACCGCCGAACGCTGCCGGGTGTTGCGCACCGCGGCGCTGCTCTCGGTCATGATCCCTCCCCGGCGTGGCTGACCGCGTCCGCCACGATGTGCGCGACGTGCTCGTCGACCAGGCTGTAGGCGATCTCCCGGCCCCGGCGGGAGCCGCGCACCACGCCCGCTCCGCGTAACACCCGCAGGTGCTGGGAGACCAGTGGTTGCGCCGCACCGAGCTTCTCCACCAACTCGTGCACGCACCGCTCGCCGCCGGCCAGCTCACTGACGATGGCCAGCCGAATGGGCGCGGACAGGGCACGGAGCAACTCGCTGGCCCCGTCGAACCCGTCGTAGCCCGTCGCACTGGTCATCCTGCAACGGTAACCAATACCAGCGACGTCCCGCTGAGCAGGCTCAGCTCAGCACGACCTCGTGGGGTTCCGGCGCCGGCGCGGCGGTCGGCGTCGTCCGGCGGCGCACGGCCCGCCAGACACCGCCGGCCACGGCCACCACCAGGAACGAGGCGATCGCCACCAGCACCACCGAGGCGCCCGGCGCGGTGTCCGCCGTGGCCGCCACCCAGACACCCGAGCCGGCGGCGAAGAGCCCGAGCGCCATCGCGGCGCCCATCGTGCTGCGGAAGCCCCGGGTGACCTGCTGGGCGGTGGCGACCGGCACCACCATCAACGCGCTGATCAGCAGCACTCCGACGGCCCGCATGGCGATGGTCACGGTGACCGCCGTGGCGACCGCGATCAGCAGGTTCAGCGTGCGGACCGGCAGGCCGGAGACCCGGGCGTACTCCTCGTCGTGACTGACCGCGAAGAGCGCCGGCCGCAACGCGATCATCGTGACCAGGATCGCCGCGCCGAGCACCGCGATGGTGGTCAGGTCGGCGGGCGAGATGGTGGTCAGCGACCCGAACAGGTAGGCGTTGAGGTTCGCGCTCGTCGCGTCCGAGAGGCCAACCAGGAGTACGCCGCCCGCGATGCCGCCGTAGAAGAGCAGGGCCAGGGCCAGATCACCTGAGGTACGCCCGCGAGCGCGGACGATCTCGATGGCGATCGCGCCGATGGTGGCGGCGATCACCGCGACCAGCACCGGTGAGCGGTTGAGCAGCAGACCCGCCCCGACGCCGGTCAGCGCCACGTGCCCCACACCGTCGCCGATCAACGCCAGCCGGCGCTGCACCAGGTAGATGCCGAGCGCCGGCGCGGCCAGGCCGATCACCAGCGCGCCGATCAGGGCCCGCTGCATGTAGGGGTACTGGAAGAGTTCCATGGGTCAGTTGCTCCACAGCCCGGCGGGCTCGTCGTAGCAGTGCGGGTGCACGTGGTCGTGGTCGGGCTCCGCGTGATGGCCGGCCGGGTCCGGCACCGCGCCGTCGTGGGCGATGCGACCCTCGTGGACGACGACAGCCCGGCTGATCACCGGACGCAGCGGGCCCAGCTCGTGGGCGACGAGCAGCACCGTCCCGCCGTCGGCGACGAAGTCGCGCAGCGCGCCCGCGAACGCCTCCTGGCTGGCCGCGTCCACCCCGGCGGTGGGCTCGTCGAGAACCAGCAGCTCCGGCTGGCCGGCCAGGGCGCGGGCGATCAGGGTGCGCTGCTGTTGGCCGCCGGAGAGCGTGGACACCGGGTCACCGGCCCGGTCGGCGAGCCCGACCGCGCGCAGCGCGGTGTCGACGGCGGACCGGTCGGCTCGACCCGGCGGACGCAGCACCCCCCGACGGGCCAGCCGGCCGGAGGCCACCACCTCGCGGACGGTGGCCGGCACGCCGCCGCCGGCGCCCAGGCGCTGCGGGACGTACCCGATGCGCGCCCACTGCCGGAATCGGCGCAACGGCCGGTCGAAGAGGGTGACCGAGCCGGCGCTGATCGGCACCAGCCCGAGCACGGCGCGGATCAGGGTGGACTTGCCGGAGCCGTTGGCGCCGAGGATCGCGACCACCTCGCCGGCGGTCACGGTGAGCGAGATGTCCCGGAGCACGGGGCGGCCGTCGTAGCCGACCACCCCGTGCTCGACGGTGATGACAGGTGAGGTCACGAGCAGCTCAAGGCCGTCTGCAGGGTCCGCAGGTTGGTGCGCATCACCGAAAGGTAGTCCCCGTCGCTGCCCGCGGCGAGCCCTTCGATCGGGTCGAGCACGGCGGTCTTCGCGCCGACCTGACCGGCGATGGTCTCGGCCACCTTCGGGCTGACCAGGGTCTCGAAGAAGATCGTGGTGGCCTGGTGCTCCTTCGCCTCCTCGATCACGTGCGCGAGGCGCTGCGGCGAGGGCTCGACGTCCGGGCTCAGCCCGGTGATGCCGACCTGGTCGAGCTGGTAGCGGTCGGCGAGGTAGCCGAACGCGGCGTGGCTGGTCACGATCTCCCGCCGCTGGCAGGTCGCCAGACCGTTCTTGAACTCGCCGTCCAGGGTCGTCAGGTCGGCGCGCAGGGCGGCCGACCGGGCGGTGTAGTCGGCGGCGTGGTCCGGGTCGGCCTTGCCGAGCCGCTGGGCGAGCTGGTCGCCGATGCCGGCCAGCCGGGTCGGGTCGAGCCAGACGTGCGGGTCCTTGCCGCCGTTGCCCTCCTCGGCGTGCCCCTCCTCGCCCTCGTGGTTGTGCCCGCCGGCGGACGCGTCCAACAGCGGCTGCACGCTTGTCACGTCGAACGCCCGGTCGCCGCCGTTCTGGGCCACGGCGTCGTCGACCGCAGGCTGGAACCCCTTGAGGTAGACGATCAGCTCCGCGTCGCTGACCTGGCCGACCTGGCTCGGGTTGAGCTCCAGGTCGTGTGGCTCGGCACCCGGCTTGGCCAGGTTGGTCACCCGGACCGCGTCGCCGCCGATCCGCTCGGCCAGAAACTGGAGGGGGTAGAAGGCGGCCACCACGTCGACTCGCTGGGGGTCGGCGCCGGCGGCACCACCTGTGGAGCAGCCGGCCCCGGCGCCCAGGGCGAGCAGGGCGGTCGCGGCGGCCAGGACACGGTACGTGGCGCGGTTGGTCATGTCGTCAACTGTCCGTGGCAACGATAATGATTGTCAAAAACGCATGATTGCATGTCAGAGGAGCTTCGCGAGGCCCACAGTCACCAGCAGGGTCAGCATCAGCAGTCGGATCAGCCGGGTCTGCGGCGCCTGAATCGCCCAGGTCGTCGCCAACAGGGCGATCAGGACCCCGGCGAGCGAGAGCGTCAGCAGCCCGCCGATCACCCCGGGCGTGAAGAACGCCACCAGCACCACCACCAGGGTGAGCAGGAACACCGACGTCGGGTTGGCCCCGGCCAAACGGGCGAGCAGAGGGCGCTGCGTACGCTGCATCCCACAGACTCTACGAGGAGGAACCCCCGGTGCTGGTGACCAACCGGTTCGTGGTCGACGTCGAGACCGCCGACGGCTTCACCGAACGGGCGCACGCCGCCCTCACCGCGCTGGCCGGCCGGCCCGGCTACCTGCGCGGCCAACTGGTCCGGGCGCTGGACGACCCCCGGCACTGGTCACTGGTCACCGAATGGGAGTCGGTCGGCACGTACCGGCGGGCGCTCGGCGCCTTCGAGGTCAAGGTCAGCGCCGTGCCGCTGCTCGCCGAGTCCGTCGACGAGCCCTCCGCCTACGAGGCGCTCGCCACCGCCGCCCCCGGCGGGGCCGTGGTCGTCGCCGAGAGTGATCGGGCTGCGGGTCCTTACCGCTGAGCCGCCGGACACTACGCTGCTCCTATGACCGCACCCGCCCCGCCACCCGGTCCCGGCGTGGCTCCGCCGTTCGCCGCGCCGCCCACCGAGGGCCGCCGGACCCGGCTCTGGATCGGCCTCGGCGTCGGCGCGCTCGCCGTGGTGCTCTGCTGCGGCGGAGGTGGCACCGCCGTCGTCGGCCTGGCCGTCAGTGGAGTCCAGGCGATCCGGGAACAGGCCCGCACCGTGACCGGCGACTACTACCAGGCGTTGGTCGAGCGGAACTACGGGCGGGCGTACGACCAGCTCTGCGACGACGCGCAGCGGCGTGAGTCCCGGCCGGAGTTCGAGCGGCGCGCCGCCGCCGAACCGCAGGTGACCGCGTTCCGGGTGGGTGAGGTGGACACCACCTACCTGACCGTGCCGGTCGACGTGACCCTCGACGGCGGCGACCGGGACCGTCAACAGGTCAGCCTCGGCCAGGACGGGCAGACCGGCGGTGTGGAGGTCTGCGAGGTCAGCTGACCCGCCCCGGTATTCTGCTGGGCTCGGGGGGACGGTGGTCGTACCGTTGTCCCCGAACCGACCGTTCCATCCACATCTCGCCCCCGCCGACCGCCAGCCGGCGTAGGAGGAAACATGCCAGCCGACCGTATCGACGCCGTCGTCAGCCTCGCCAAGCGCCGAGGCTTCGTCTTCCCCTCCAGTGAGATCTATGGGGGCACCCGATCGGCGTGGGACTACGGCCCGCTCGGCGTGGAACTCAAGGAGAACGTCCGCCGGCAGTGGTGGAAGACCATGGTCCAGCAGCGCGACGACGTCGTCGGCCTGGACTCCGCGGTGATCCTGTCCCGCAAGGTGTGGGAGGCGTCCGGCCACATCGCCGAGTTCGTCGACCCGCTCACCGAGTGCCAGTTCTGTCACAAGCGGTTCCGCGCCGACCACCTCGAGGAGGCGTACGCCGAGAAGCACGGCAAGCCGCTCACCTCACTGGCCGAGCTGAACTGCCCCAACTGTGGCAACAAGGGCACCTTCACCGAGCCGAAGATGTTCAACGGCCTCATGAAGACCTACCTGGGCCCGGTGGAGAGCGACGAGGGGCTGCACTACCTGCGCCCGGAGACCGCGCAGGGCATCTTCGTCAACTACAAGAACGTCGAGACGGTCGCCCGCAAGAAGCCCCCGTTCGGCATCGCGCAGACCGGCAAGTCGTTCCGCAACGAGATCACCCCGGGCAACTTCATCTTCCGGACCCGCGAGTTCGAGCAGATGGAGATGGAGTTCTTCGTCGAGCCGGGCAGCGACGAGCAGTGGCACGAGTACTGGCTCCAGGAGCGCTGGAACTGGTACCTCGACCTCGGCCTGTCGGCGGACAATCTGCGCCTGTTCGAGCACCCCAAGGAGAAGCTGTCGCACTACTCGAAGCGGACGGTGGACATCGAGTACCGCTTCCAGTTCGGTGGCACCGAGTTCGCCGAGCTGGAGGGTGTCGCCAACCGCACCGACTTCGACCTCTCCACGCACAGCAAGCACTCCGGCGTCGACCTGTCGTACTTCGACCAGAGCAAGAGTGAGCGCTGGATGCCGTACGTCATCGAGCCGGCCGCGGGTCTGACCCGCGCGGTGCTCGCCTTCCTGCTGGAGGCGTACGACGAGGACGAGGCGCCGAACACCAAGGGCGGCGTGGACAAGCGCACCGTGATGCGGTTCGACCCGCGGCTCGCCCCGGTCAAGGTGGCGGTGCTGCCGCTGTCCCGCAACGAGGCGCTGTCGCCCAAGGCCAAGGACCTCGCGGCGCTGCTGCGTAAGCGCTGGGTGGTGGAGTTCGACGACTCGCAGGCGATCGGGCGCCGCTACCGCCGGCAGGACGAGATCGGCACCCCGTTCTGCGTGACTGTCGACTTCGACACCCTGGACGACAACGCGGTGACGGTGCGCAACCGGGACACCATGGCCCAGGAGCGCGTCTCCCTGGACCAGGTCGAGCGCTACCTGATCGAGCGTCTGCCCGGCTGCTGAGACTCTGCGCACGGGGCCTCGGCCGACGCGATAAGCGCCGGTCGGGGCCCCGTACACTTGTCCGGTGACTGCCTCGACCGTGCCCGCGCTGCGCCCGCTGACTCTCGGGCAGCACCAGGTGTGGCCGCCGGTCGTGCTCGCGCCGATGGCCGGGATCACCAACATCGGGTTCCGTCGGCTCTGTCGCGAGCAGGGCGGCGGCATCTACGTCTGCGAGATGATCACCACCCGGGCGCTGGTCGAGCGCAACCCGAAGACGCTGCGCATGATCGCGTTCGGCGACGACGAGAAGCCCCGCAGCCTCCAGCTCTACGGCACCGATCCGGAGATCACCGCCGCCGCCGTGCGGATCGTCGTCGAGCGCAACGTGGCCGACCACATCGACCTCAACTTCGGCTGCCCCGTACCCAAGGTCACCCGGCGTGGCGGCGGCGCGGCGCTGCCGTGGCGGCGCCGGCTCTTCGCGCGACTGGTGCGGGCCGCGGTGGCCGCCGCGTCACCGTCCGGCGTGCCGGTCACCGTCAAGATGCGCAAGGGCATCGACGACGACCATCTGACGTACGTCGAAGCCGGGCTCGCCGCCCAGGACGCCGGCGTGGCCGCGGTGGCCCTGCACGGGCGCACGGCGTCGCAGCGCTACTCGGGCACCGCCGACTGGGACGCGATCGCCACCCTGAAGCAGGCCCTGGACGTGCCGGTGCTCGGCAACGGCGACATCTGGGAGGCCGACGACGCGCTGCGGATGGTGGCCCACACCGGCGTCGACGGCGTGGTCATCGGGCGCGGCTGCCTGGGCCGACCGTGGCTCTTCGCCGACCTGGAGGCCGCCTTCAACGGTCGGCCCGAGCGGCGGCTTCCCAATCTCGGCGAGGTGGCGTTGACCATGCGCCGGCACGCCGAACTGCTTGTCGACCAGTTCACGGCCGGCGCCCGCAACCCGGCCCGAGGCGAACGGGACGGCTGTACCGACTTCCGCAAGCACGTCGCCTGGTACCTCAAGGGCTTCCCGGTCGGCGGCGAGCTGCGTCGCTCGCTGGCGATGATCGAAAGCCTGGCCCAGCTCGACGACCTGCTCGGCAAGCTCGACCCGGCGGAGCCGTTCCCGCTGACCGCCCTCGGGCAGCCGCGCGGGCGTACCAACTCCCCGGGCAAGGTCTTCCTGCCGGAGGGCTGGCTGGCCAGCCGAGACGACGACACGGTCCCCGAGGGCGCCGAGATGGACGACTCCGGCGGCTGAGCCCCGCACCTGGCGGGTTGGGCGGAGACGCCCCGCGACCATCCCTCGGGAACGCGGCTCCCAGTAGGGTCCGTGTCGGCTCGCCGGTCACCCCCCGGAGCCCTCGGGTCGTGGCGCTCCGTCTTTTCTCGACGCTCCGCGCAGAGGCTGGCAGCTGAATTCGGCGTCCTTTGGAGCTGATGTCGTGAACGAATCATCAGCTCGGCTTCGTCGGCCGTGCGCCCCTGACTCGTCTACGGCGTTAGCTTCAGGGTGCGCTTCTGGTTCGTCGACGGCGTCAGCTCCAACGTGCGCGCCTGATTCGTCTACGACATCAGCTCCAAAGGACCCGTGGCACAGTCAGTGGGGTGGCCTGCCCGGGTTGGGTGGCCTGCCGGGGTGGGCGGCCTGCTGTGATTGGGACGGCTTGGCCGGGTGAACGGCTTGCCGGGTGGGCGGCACGTCGGGGTGGGCGGCCTGGTCAGCTCGGATGGCCCCATGATTCCGTCGGCGCCTGACGAGGGCGCCTGGTCAGCAACCGCTCATGCCGAAGGGCCGGGCCCCTGTGGTGGGGTCCGGCCCTTCGCTTCGTGTGTGGTGGTGCGGGTGTCAGCTGGTGGCGTAGCCGCGGGTGGCGATCCAGTCGGCGAGGTGCTCGACGGTGATCTGGTAGGCGGCTTGGTTGGGGTCGGCGGAGTCGGCGATGGTGACGGTGTTGCCGTTGTCGTGGTAGCCGACGACGCTGATGTAGTGCCCGCCCTGGTAGGAGTGGGTGGTGCCGACGGTGTCGGTGCTGGTGCCGGCGATGTTCGCGACCACGGCCCTACCGTCGTCGACGGTGCGGACGATGTCGGCGCGCAGGGTGTCGGTCTGCTTCGCGTCGGCGTCGGGGGTGCTGATTTCTACGGACCGGTAGGCGTCAGTCTTGCCGGTTTCCTTGTTCAGGACGGGGGTGATGTCGTTGATGGAGTTGGTGCCGGCTTCGGTGGTGCCCATTTCCTTGGCCATGTCGTCGACGTTGATGTTCTTGCCCTGCACGGACAGGGCGTTTCGGGTGGCGGCGGGGCCGCAGTAGTAGAAGTTCGGCTGGGCTTCGTAGCGCACGCCGAGTTCCCGGTCGCCGTGGCCCTTGCGGTCGGTCTGGGTCTGGGTGGCCGGCTTGCCGCTGGGGGCGGCGAAGGCGGTGGTGACGGGGCCGGCGATGGCGCCGCCGGTGAAGGCGAGACCAGCGGCGGTGAGGGCGGTCTTACGGATCAGATCGGTACGCATGGTGGCGTGCTCCTCTGCATCGGGGGTGCCCGCACGGCACTCAACGGGGGGCAGTACGACCGTGCGGGGGAAGTTCGGGGGGTTCTGCCCGGTGACCCGCAACGAGGGGGTCGGCGTCGGGACAGGGTGTAACGGGTGCCGGTGGCGGATCATTCCGCCTACCTGCGGGGGGCCGGCCGTGGTGGGGCTCGGCCGTGCGGGGGATGTAACCGAGGCGGCCTGGCCGGTGTTCCCGGCGGCTGCCCCCGCCTGGAGGGCCTGGCGGCTATTTTCCGGCGGGGCCGGCGCACCGTGACCCGGGCTGTTGCGGTGGTCTGCCAGGTATAACGACCCCGGCCGGCCGCCGATTCCGCCGTCGGGGTGGCCCCGACCACCCGACACCCGACACCAAACCCGACAAACAACCCACCCTGCCCGGTCTAGCGATCCGGACGCGGCGGACGAGGCGGGGTGATCGACTCGGGTTCACGGAAGTCGCGGTGTCCGGGCGTCGGGGATACCCCGACATCATGAAAGCCGAGTGGATCATGCCGGTCTGCGCCGTTCGCGCGCCCAGGACCGGTCCGATGCGATGCTCCTGCGGGCTGGCCCGGACAGGCGCAGCGCTGTACGGAACGCCCATCAAGGGGCGACGGAGGACGGCCAGCGTGAACGGTCGGCTGAGCGCCGGGCGGACCGGGCCGCAGCCGTGGATCAGGGGGTGGCGGTTTCGGTTTGTGGCACGTTGCGCTGGGCCGGGACGGTCGGTGTGGTCGACCAGGGGATCTCGGGCGCGCGGTGGAAGGTGATCCCGGCCGTCGTCCAGCGGGGGCCCTGGCCGGCCAGGCGGTCGCGGAAGCCTGCCCAGTCGTGGCTTGCCCGGGGTGACCAGCCCAGTTCGGCGATGGCCGGGAGGCGGGGCAGGAGCAGGAGTTCGATGTCGGCCAGCGAGGTGACCGATTCGGTCCAGAGTGGGGCCTCCACACCGAGCACAGCCTCGGCGGGTACGCCGGCGACGTGCGTGCCCGGATCCCAGTCGTACGCCTTGCGCACGTCGATGAGGCCGGCCCAGTCGTGCCCGATGGGGGTGTCCGGGGCGTACTTCATGTCCAGGTAGGCGTGGTTGCCGGGGGAGACGATCAGCCGGGCGCCGCGGCGTACGGCGTCGACTGTGGTGGGGTCTTCGTCGTTCGTGCCCCACCACTGCAGGACCCGCCCGTCGAGGTGGGCGGCGGGCGCGAGCTGGTGCCAGCCGACGACGGTCTTGCCGAGGTCGGCCACGATGCGCTGGACCCGCTCGACGAAACCGGTGTAGACCTCGCCCTTGACCTTGAACGCCTCGTCGCCGCCGATGTGCAGCCAGGGGCCGGGGGTGAGCGCGGCCACCTCGCCCAACACGTCAGCGACGAAGTCGTACGTCCGCTCGTCGGCCGGGTCGACGTAGCTGAAGCCGACCTCGGTGCCGGTGTACGGCGGTGGTGCGACCTTGTCTGGTGCCAGCTCCGGGTACGCGACAAGCGCCGAGTTGGTGTGCCCCGGGAGGTCGATCTCCGGGACGACTGTGATGTGGCGGGTGGCCGCATAGGAGACGATCCGCGCGTAGTCGGCCTTCGTGTAGTGCCCGCCGGGGCCGCCGCCGACCTCGGTCGTTCCGCCGACGGTGGTCAGGTTCGGCCAGGAGTCGACGGTGATCCGCCAACCCTGGTCGTCGGTGAGGTGCAGGTGCAGGTGGTTGAGCTTGTAGCGGGCCAGGTGGTCGACCACCCGCAGCACGTCCTCGACGGCGAAGAAGTGCCGCGCGACGTCGAGCATCGCGCCCCGGTAGGGGAACCGGGGCGCGTCGGTGATCGTCCCGCCGGGCAGCGCCCAACGTTCGGTGACCGGGGTGGGGCTCTCGATGGCCGCCGGCAGTAGCTGGCGCAGCGTCTGTACGCCGTAGAAGAGGCCGGCGGCGGTGGTGGCGGTGACGCGTACCCCGTCGGTGGTGATGTCGAGGCGGTAGCCCTCCGCGCCGAGGTCGGCGCTGCCGTCCAGCGCCAGCGCGATGCCACCGGCGGGCTCCGGCCTGGTGGCGTCGGTGACCGGCAGCGGGTAGCCGGTGGCCGGGCGCAGGAACTGGGCGAGCTGCTCGGCGACCGCCAGCGCGGCCGGGTCGGTGCTGGCCACGATGACCGATTCGGCCGAGAGCACCCAGTCGGCGGTCGGGTCCGGCTGGACCTGCTGGGGGGCGGGCACGACGTTGGCCAGCCGGTGCGGGGCCGACGGGGCGAGCAACTCGCCCGCCGCCCGTTCGGCTGCCTGGGCCAGTGTGGCCGCGTCCGGTTCCTCCGCCGACAGCGGCGCGGGGACGGCGGTGGGGCCGGGGGAGGGGATGGTCGACACGGCGGCGACTCCGGGGGGTGTATTCGCGTCGGTTATGGCAAAAGTGAGGTTCACCGGCTGGCGTGCCGTCAAGCGTACGACGCTCGGCCGGGATGCGTGATGGTGCGCATGGAAGCGTTCCCAAAAACCGGTACGAACACGGATAGTCGTGATGGCTGTGCCAATTGTCACCGAACGGTCCCAGGTCACTCGATGTTCGCTTAACCTTCGCCCACCGATCGACGTTGACCCCGGGATTACCGGCGGTCCGTCCCGGGGAAGAAGAAAACTGAACCTTCGTTAAGTGTCAATCCGGCGCGTGTGTTGTGGAGGCTCTGGTGGCAGCGCAAGAGACCGTCGATCACAAGTACGTCTACGACTTCTCCGAAGGCAACAAGGATCTCAAGGAACTGCTCGGCGGCAAGGGGGCGAACCTCGCCGAGATGACCAACCTCGGCCTTCCCGTCCCGCCCGGCTTCACCATCACCACCGAGGCGTGCCAGGCGTACCTCGCGACGGGACAGGAGCCGGACGGGCTCGCCGGTCAGATCGAGGCGCACCTGGAAGCGCTGGAGCGCGCGATGGGCAAACGCCTCGGTGACCCGCAGGACCCCCTGCTGGTGTCCGTCCGCTCCGGTGCCAAGTTCTCCATGCCCGGCATGATGGAAACCGTCCTCAACGTCGGTCTCAACGACCAGAGCGTGGAAGGACTCGCACGACAGGCGGGCGGCTCGGCTGGCCCGGCCGCCTCCGGCGGCAACGACAGGTTCGCCTGGGACTCCTACCGGCGACTCATCCAGATGTTCGGCAAGACCGTCTGCGAGGTGCCGGGCGAGGAGTTCGAGCACGCGCTCGACGAGGCCAAGAACGCCAAGGGCACCCACAACGACCTGGATCTGGACGCCGACGACCTGCGTGGGCTTGTCGACGCGTACAAGAAGATCTTCTTGAAGCACACCGGTCGGGAGTTCCCGCAGCAGCCACGCGAACAGCTCGACCTGGCCATCCGCGCGGTCTTCGAGTCGTGGAACGCCGAGCGCGCGGTGCTCTACCGCCGCCAGGAGCGCATCCCGGCCGACCTCGGCACCGCGGTCAACGTGGTGACAATGGTCTTCGGCAACCTCGGGCCCGACTCCGGCACCGGGGTCGCGTTCACCCGCGACCCGGGCAGCGGCGCCCAGGGCATCTACGGCGACTACCTGGCCAACGCCCAGGGCGAGGACGTGGTCGCCGGCATCCGCAACACAGTGCCGTTGCAGGAGTTGGAGCAGCTCGACAAGACCTCCTACGACGAGCTGCTCGGCATCATGGCCCGGCTGGAGGAGCACTACAAGGACCTGTGTGACATCGAGTTCACCATCGAGCGTGGCAAGCTGTGGATGTTGCAGACCCGGGTCGGCAAACGCACCGCCGCCGCCGCGTTCGTCATCGCCGGGCAACTCGTCGACGAGGGCCTGATCGACCTGGACGAGGCGCTGCACCGGGTCAACGGCGCGCAACTGGCCCAGCTGATGTTCCCGCGCTTCCAACTCGACCACGAGTTCCAGCCGGTCGCCAAGGGCATCGGCGCCTCGCCCGGGGCGGCGTCCGGCACTGTGGTCTTCACCTCCGCCCGCGCCGTCGAGCTGGCCGCCGAGGGTAAGTCGGTGATCCTGGTCCGCAGGGAGACCAACCCGGACGACCTGAACGGCATGATCGCCGCGCAGGGCATCCTCACCTCGCGTGGTGGCAAGACCAGCCACGCCGCGGTGGTGGCCCGGGGCATGGGCAAGACCTGCGTCTCCGGCGCCGACGAGATCGAGGTGAACGTGCCGGCGAAGCGGTTCACCGTGGCCGGGCAGACCGTCAACGAGGGCGATGTGGTGTCCATCGACGGCACCACCGGCAAGGTCTACCTCGGCGAGGTGCCGGTCATGCCCTCCGAGGTCGTGCAGTACTTCGAGGGCAGCGTCGACCCGGAGCACATCGACAACGCGCTGGTCCGGGCCGTACACCGGATCATGACGCACGCCGACGGGAAGCGGCGGCTGGCGGTCCGGACGAACGCCGACACCGGTGCGGACGCCGCCCGTGCCCGGCGTTTCGGCGCCGAGGGCATCGGGCTGTGCCGCACCGAGCACATGTTCCTCGGCGACCGGCGGGAGCTGGTCGAGCGGCTGATCCTGGCGCGCGCCGCGGACGAGCGGGAGGCGGCGCTGGAGGCGTTGCTGCCGTTGCAGCGGGCCGACTTCGAGGAGATCTTCCGCGAGATGGACGGGCTGCCGGTCACCGTCCGGCTCATCGACCCGCCGTTGCACGAGTTCCTGCCGCCGCTGGAGCAGCTCGCCGTCAACGTGGCGGTCGCCCAGGAACGCGGCGAGGACGTGGCCAAGGAGGAGGCGCTGCTCGCCGCCGTTCGGCGGATGCACGAGGAGAACCCGATGCTCGGGCTGCGGGGCGTCCGCCTCGGCCTGGTCATTCCCGGCCTGTTCGCCATGCAGGTCCGGGCCATCGCCGAGGCGGCGGTCAGTTGCGCCCGTAACGGTGGCGTGGCGAAGCCGGAGATCATGGTCCCGCTGGTCGGGGCGGTGCAGGAGCTGGAGACGGTCCGCGCCGAGGCCGAGAAGATCATTGCCGAGGTGGTCGGGGACAGCGGTGTCGAGGTGCTGATCGGCACCATGATCGAGGTGCCCCGGGCGGCGCTGACCGCCGGGCAGATCGCCGAGGCCGCCGAGTTCTTCTCCTTCGGCACGAACGACCTGACCCAGATGGGCTGGGGCTTCTCCCGCGACGACGTCGAGGGCGCGTTCTTCTGGCGTTACCTGGAACTGGGTATCTTCGGCATCTCGCCGTTCGAGTCGATCGACCGCGACGGCGTCGGTCGGCTCGTGCGGATCGCCGCCGAGGAGGGCCGGGCCGCCCGTCCCGGGCTGAAGCTCGGCATCTGCGGTGAGCACGGTGGCGACCCGGACTCGGTGCACTTCTTCCACGAGGTCGGCCTGGACTACGTGTCCTGCTCGCCGTTCCGGGTGCCGGTCGCGCGGCTGGAGGCCGGTCGGGCGGTCGTGGAGAGCGGCGGGTCGGACAGCCGGTGACGCACGTCGGCGGCGGCCCGGTCACCCGGCCGCCGCCGGCGCTCAGATCGGCGGACGACGCCAGGTGGGTCGGGACGAGCGGCGCAACTGCGCCGGCAGGGTCGCCATCGGGGTACGCGTGGCCAGCGGGGCGTGCGCGTCCGGCACGGCTGTCGCGCCGATGCCTCCGCCGCGAACGTCCAGGAACGAGCCCGCCCGACGGGCCACCGCCCGCGCCTCCTCGTGCAGCGCGTCCAGATCGCCCGGAGCCGACGCGGTGACGAGGGTCAGCAGGGCGCTGCGCCCGGCCGGGTAGGTCACCACGCAGCCGGCGGTGGTGCACACGACCGACTCCCGGAACTCACCCTGCCGGACGGTGTCGGCCACCCGGTGACCGAGCCCGAAACTCGCGGCGGCGAGCGCGGCGAGATGGGTGGCGTCGGTGCTGGGCAGATCGCTGGAGATGAGCATCCCGTCGGTGGCGGCCAGCACCGTCCCGGCGATGTCGGGTCGGCGCCGACGCAGCCCACGTAGCTCCGTTCCCATCACCGTGTCTGCGTCCACGAGCGTTACCCCTCACCGGTCGGGCTCTGCGTGTCAGTCGGATGGTCACGTTCCGCGCTGGGAACGCTACCGGTGGCCACTTCCGACCGCGAGCCCGTAACCCTCGGCAATCGGTTGGCAACTGCGGGCCAATCGGTGGTTGTGCCCTTCGTCGATGCGTCGTGAGCGGGTCGCGCAACGGCGGCGGGCGTAATCTTGGCTCGCTCGTACACGGCCGATTGGGCGCCGCGTCGAACGGGAAGAGGTGATTGCATGACGAGTGTCTGGGAGAGCCTGACTGTCGACGCCCGCGATCCGGCCCGGCTGGCTCGTTGGTGGGCCGAGGCGCTCGGCTATCAGGTCGTCACCGAGACTCCGAGTGGCGTGGAGATCCGCCAGTCCCCGGACCAGGCGCCCGCCCTGTTCTTCGGCCCGGTGGCCGACGGCAAGGAGCGCAAGAACCGGCTGCACCTCGACCTGCGCCCCGCCAACCAGGAAGCCGAGGTCGAGCGCCTCGTCGACATGGGCGCGCGGCACGTCGACATCGGTCAGGGTGAGGTCGACTGGACGGTGCTGAGTGATCCGGAGGGCAACGAGTTCTGCGTGTTGCGTGAGCGCGAGGAGTGAGCCGGTTTTGCGAGCCCCGCAGTCGCGAACACCAGAAGCCTTGTGAACGCGAGGAGTGAGCCGTGGGCGGCGGACGCTCGGTTGGTCGAGGAGCCGCCCAAGGACACCGGGCATCGCCGGTCGCCGTACGAGCGCGACCGGGCCCGGGTGCTGCACTCGGCGGCGTTTCGTCGGCTGGCCACCAAGACCCAGGTACACACCGCCGGCACTGACGACTTCCTGCGTACGCGGCTGACCCACTCGCTGGAGGTGGCTCAGATCGCGCGGGAGATGGGTGCCCGGCTGGGTTGCGACCCGGATGTGGTGGACGTCGCGGGGCTCGCGCACGACCTGGGGCACCCGCCGTTCGGGCACAACGGTGAGGCTGCCCTGGACCTGCTCGCCACGCCGTGCGGCGGTTTTGAGGGCAACGCGCAGACCCTGCGGGTGCTGACCCGCCTGGAGGCGAAGGTGCTCGCCCCGGACGGCTCGTCCGCGGGGTTGAACCTGACCCGGGCGTCGCTCGACGCGATCGGCAAGTATCCCTGGCCGCGCCGGCCGGGGGAACGCAAGTTCGGGGTGTACGCCGACGACGCGGCCGTCTTCGACTGGATCCGGGACGGCGCGCCCGGCGACCGGCGCTGCCTGGAGGCCCAGGTGATGGACTGGGCGGACGATGTCGCGTACTCGGTGCACGACGTGGAGGACGGCATCCACGGTGGCTACGTCACGTTGCGTCCGCTGCTCACCGACGCCGACGAGCGGGCCGCGCTCTGCGCCGACGTGGCCTCCGCCTACTCCGGGGAGTCCGCGTCGGACCTGGCCGAGGTCCTTGTCGACCTGCTGACCGGTCCGCTGCTCGCGCCGTTCGCCGGGTACGACGGCAGTCATCGCGCGCAGGTCGCGTTGAAGGCCACCACCAGTGGGGTGACCGGGTTGTTCGTGTCCGCGGCGGTGGCTGCCACGGAGGAGCGTTTCGGTCCGGGCCCGCACCGCCGCTACGGCGCCGACTTGGTGGTGCCCCGACTGGTCCGGGCGCAGTGCGCCCTGCTCAAGGGCATCGCGCTGCGGTACGTGATGCGTCGCAGTGGCTTCCGGGGTCGCTACGAGCGGCAGCGCACGATGCTGGCCGAGGTGGTCGCCGCGCTGGTCCGGCGCGCCCCGGAGGGGCTCGATCCGATCTTCGCCCCGCTGTGGCGGGCCGCACCGGACGACACGGCCAGGCTGCGGGTGGTGATCGACCAGGTGGCGTCGCTCACGGACCCGGCGGCGGTGACCTGGCACACCCGCTTGGTCGGCAAGGGGACACCCCTGACGGACAACTAGCTAGCTTAGGCTAGCCTAACTGACATGACGGAACGCCCCAGGAACGTCACCTTGGCCCAGGTGCTGCGCACCGAGCGGCCCACCCCGCACCTGATCCGGCTCGTCCTCGGTGGGGACGAGCTGGTCGGTCTGCCGGTGGGCGAGTTCACCGACCACTACATCAAGGTGGTGTTCCCGCAGCCGGGTGTCGCGTACCCGCAGCCGTTGGACCTCGCCGCGATCCGCCGGGACCTGCCCAGGGAGCAGTGGCCCCGGCTGCGCGCGTACACGGTGCGCCGCTGGGATCCGTTGGCCGGGGAGCTGACCGTCGACGTGGTGCACCACGGCGACGAGGGGTTGGCCGGCCCGTGGGCCGCCGCGCTGCGCCCCGGCGATCCGGTGCACTTCGTCGGACCCGGCGGCGCGTACGCCCCGAGCCCGGACGCGGACTGGCATCTGCTGGTCGGTGACGAGAGTGCCCTGCCGGCGATCGCCGCCGCCTTGGAGCGCCTGCCGCTGGGCGCCCGGGCCCACGTCTTCGTGGAGATCGCCGACCCGGCCGAGGAGCAGAAGCTGCTCAGCCCCGGGGCTGTGGAGTTGACCTGGCTGCATCGCGGCGATCGCCCGGTGGGCGAGGCGCTGGTCGCGGCGGTGCGGGCGTTGGAGTTCCCTGCTGGCCAGGTGCACGCGTTCGTGCACGGCGAGGCCGCCTTCGTCCGGGAGTTGCGCCGGCTGTTGCGCGGCGAGCGCGGCATTCCGCTCGGCCAGCTCTCCATCTCCGGCTACTGGCGGCGCGGCATGGACGACGAGGGTTGGCGCTCCACCAAGGCCGACTGGAACCAGCAGGTGGCGGCCGAGGAGGTAACTGTCGCGGCGGCCTGAGCTCCGGTCATCCCTCGGGCGTCTGGTTTGCCTCGCCGGCCTTGGCCAGTCGCCGGCTGACCAGGATGGCGTACCCGACTACCGCCAGGGAGAGCAGCGACAGCATCAGTCTCGGTTGGTGCACCGTCGCGGTGATCAGCGAGACCGAGACCACCCCGTAGACGGCGATCGCAAACCGGGCGCCGCTCGGCCGTGTCCACAGCCAGTACAGGGCAAGACCACAGAGCGTCCAGATCACCATCGATGCGCCAAGCAGCAGCCGCAACTCCAGCGGCAGGTGGTTCGCGTTGTCGTCGACCAGCCGGACCACCTGCCCGAGTGCCCAGCCGAGCAGCAGCAGCGCACCGCCGAGCGGGATGTGCAGGTAGCTGTACGCCTGCCCTCCGCGCAGCCGGCTCTGGAGGAGTCGGGTGGTGACGAATGTGGTGTAGACCCACCAGACGGCCGCCGGGATCAGGAAGGCCAACGCGGCAGTGAGGATCATGTGTGGCGGTGGGTGGTCCGGCACGGCGAAGAGCAGGCTGGCCAGCGCGCTACCCAGCACGATGATGGTGAACTGGCCGATCCGTTCGGGCAGGTGCCGGTTGTCCACCGGCCAGCGGTTGAGCCAGCGCGCCCCGACCCAGGGCGTGGCCAGTTCGATGACCATCGCGACCACCCACAGCGTCGGGCGCCGCTCGGCGGGGAAGGTCAGCGACACGAACCAGATCAACCAGCCCGACCCGAAGCCGATCAGGTAGATGGTCGTCACCAGGCGGGCCATCGGGCTGGTCGGCCGGGCACGCAGGTACAGCAGGAGCAGCACACCCCGCACGATCAGGTACCCGATGGGCAGGAGCACGCTCTCCGGCACCTCGTCGACCCCGAGCGTCATCGCGCCCGCGCCGACCAACGCGACAAGCACCAGCAGCCGGTGCAGCGCGTCGTCCGGGTCGAACCGGGTGTCGTAGAAGACCTGCCCCACCCAGGCCCACTGGATCACCACGAAGAGCCCGATCACCGCCAGCACTTCCGTCGGCGACGGGGTCGGGTCGCTGCCCAGTCTGGCCACCACCGCCGCCAGCGCGTACACGAAGATGAGGTCGAGGAAGAGTTCCAGCCAGGTGGCGTGCCGGTGGCCGGCCTCGTCCGTCCCCGGGGCCTGGCCGCGTAGCCCCAACCACGCGCCGAACCATCGCGGCACGTGCGGGCCGTCGGTCCGTACCCTGCGCATCTGGTCATGGTCCCCGCGCGGGCCCGGCTCCCGGGCCGGAATCGCCCAGCCGGCAGCGGCCGCCGCCACACCGGCGTCCCCCGGCCGGCGTGGCGTCGGTCCGGCAGGGCAGGATGTACGGCGAGGGGGTGGCGCATGGCTGGGCGGATCCGGGACGAGGACATCGCACTGGTCCGGGAACGCACCTCGATCGGGGATGTGATCTCCGAGACGGTCACCCTGAAGTCCGCCGGCGGCGGCAACCTCAAGGGTCTGTGCCCGTTCCACGACGAGAAGAGTCCGTCGTTCAACGTGTCCCCGGCCCGCAACGTCTGGTACTGCTTCGGTTGCGGGGCCGGCGGCGACGCGATCAAGTTCCTGATGGACGCCGACCACCTCAGCTTCGTGGAGTCCGTCGAGCGGCTGGCCGGCCGCGCCGGCATCCAGCTGCGCTACATCGAGGACGACAAGGGCACCCCGCGCCCCCGCCCGCAGCAGGGTCAGCGGCAGCGCCTGGTCGCCGCGCACGCCGCCGCCGTCGAGTTCTACCGCGCGCAACTGAGCACCGCCGGCGCCCGGCCGGCACGGGAGTTCCTGGCGCGACGCGGCTTCGACCGGGCCGCCGCCGAGCGCTACGGCTGTGGCTTCGCGCCGGAGGGTTGGGACCTGCTCACCAAGCACCTGCGCCAGCAGGGTTTCACCCACCAGGAGCTGGTCACCGCCGGGCTGTCCCGGGAGTCCCGCTCCGGCACCCTGATCGACAGGTTCCGTCGCCGGCTGCTCTGGCCGATCCGCGACCTCGCCGGTGACGTGATCGGCTTCGGCGCGCGCAAGCTCTTCGACGACGACGACGGCCCGAAGTACCTGAACACCCCCGAGACGCCGATCTACAAGAAGTCGCACGTGCTCTACGGCATCGACCAGGCCAAACGGGAGATCGCCAAGCAGGGTCGAGCGGTGATCGTCGAGGGTTACACCGACGTGATGGCCTGCCATCTCGCCGGGGTGACCACGGCGGTGGCGACCTGCGGCACCGCCTTCGCCGCGGACCACATCTCGGTCCTGCGTCGGCTGCTGTTCGACAGCGACGAGGTGGCCGGCGAGATCATCTTCACCTTCGACGGCGACGCCGCCGGGCAGAAGGCCGCGCTGCGCGCCTTCGAAGACGATCAGCGCTTCGTCGGGCGCACGTTCATCGCGGTCAGCCCGGACAACATGGACCCGTGCGACCTGCGGCTGGCCAAGGGCGACCTGGCGGTGCGTGATCTGGTCGCCCGCCGCGAGCCGCTCGTCGACTTCGCGCTGCGACACGTGATCAGCCGCTTCGACCTGGACACCGTCGACGGCCGGGTGGAGGCGATGCGCCACGCCGCGCCGTTGGTCGCGCGACTGAAGGACCGGGAAAAGCGCCCAGAGTACGTCCGCAAGCTCGCCATGGACCTCGGCATGGAGATCGAGCCGGTGCAGCGGGCGGTGCTCGCCGCCGGCAACGCTCCGCCGCCCGGCACCCGCCACACCCGCGACGCCACCCCCGCCGCTCGGCCGGCCTCGGCCCGCCCCGAGCCGGCACTGGACAGCCCGCAGTCGATGGTCGAGCGGGAGGCGCTCAAACTCGCACTCCAGCAGCCGGTCCTGGCCGGGCCGATGCTCGACGCGGTCGAGGCCACCGAATACCGCCACCCGGTGCACATCGCGGTGCGTACGGCCATCGCGGCGGCCGGTGGTGCCGCGTCGGCGACCGGCGGCGCGGTCTGGATCGAGTCGGTCCGGGACGCCTGCGACGACCTGGCGTCCGCGGCGCTGGTCGGTGAGTTGGCCGTCGAACCACTGCGGATCGACGGCGAACCGGACCCGCGCTACGTGTCGATCACCATGGCCCGGGTGCAGTTCGGGTCGGTGACCGCCCGGGTCCGGGACCTCAAGTCGCGCATCCAGCGGATCAACCCGGTGAACAACAAGGACGAGTACTTCGCCGCCTTCGGTGAGCTGCTGTCCCTGGAGCAGCACGCCCGGGCGCTGCGCGAGCAGGCTGCGGGAGGCCTCTAGATGGGACTGTTCAGCCGCAAGCCGAAACTACCGCCGGCTGACCGGCCGCCGCTGACCGCCGACGAGCGGGTGTTGGCCTGGGCCGCCGCCGGCAACGGCGAGGGCGACGGGGTGGTGGTCGCCACCAACCTCGGGTTGTGGCTGCCCGGTCGAGGGCAGCGGCTCGGCTGGCACACCCTCCTCAAGGCGGTCTGGTCCGGGCGGGAGCTGACCGTCACACCCGCCGAGCCCGTCGTCGAGCGGGACGGCTACACGATGGTCGCCGACGGTCCGGCCGAGACGTACCTGCTGCTCGACCCGAGGGAGCTGCCCCACCAGGTGCGGGCCCGGGTGACCCGCTCGGTCGCGTACACCGAGCACCAGCCGGTGCCCGGCGGCGCCGCGCGGGTCGCGGCCCGGCGCGTGGCCGGGGTCGACGGTCTGACCTGGACGGTCCGACTCGACCCCGGCACTCCGGCGGACGACGAGGCAGTGCTCGCCGAGACCGACCGGCTGGTCGGCGTGGCCCGCGCCGCCACCGCGCCGGCCGACTCCTGACCGACCGGGTCAGTTCGCGCCGAGGTCCTTCAGCGCCTTCTCGGCACCGCGATGCAGCGGCACCGGCAGGGTCCTGCGGGCCTTCTCCAGCGAGATCCCCTTGGCCGCCGGGTTGGCCTGGGCCAGGGCGTCGCGCTTGTCGAACACCGTCCGGGTGATCGCGCAGGCCACGTTGGCGTCCAGGTCCTTGCGGACCAGCAGCACGTTGGGCACGACGATGGTCTTGGTGTCGGTCGCCGTCCGGTACGCGTCCCGTCCGATCGTGCCTTCCTGGTAGCCGGGGCTCAGCGCGGTCAGCTTCGGCAGCAGCGGAGAGATGTCGACGAACCTCACCGAGTCGCCGGCCGTGGTGAACAGGTCGGTGAGGCCCCCGGTGGGCAGACCCCCGGACCAGAAGAAGCCGTCGACGCCGCCGTCCTTGATCCCCTCGACGGTCTTGGTCAGGTCCAGTCGCTGCGCCCGGATGTCAGTGGCCGGGTCGAGGCCGGCGGCCTCCAACAGTCGGTTGGCGATGACCTCCGTGCCGGACTTCGGCGAGCCGGTGGAGATCCGCTTGCCCCGCATGTCGGCCACCGAGGTGATCCCGGAATCGTTGCGGACCACCACCTGGGTGTAGTTGTCGTAGATGCGGGCCAGCGCCTGCACCGGCTGCGGCGCGGTGAAGCTGCCCATGCCCTCGACCGCGTTGACAGCCGTGTCGAACAGCGAGAACGCCACGTCGTACTGGCCAGCGACCAGTTGCTCGACGTTCTGCACCGAGGCGCCGGTCTCGGCGGCGGTGCCGGTGAGCTTGCCGCCGGTCGCCCCGGACAACTGCCCGGCCAGGGCGTTGCCGACCACGTAGTAGACGCCCGTCGCGTTGCCGGTGGCGATGCCGACGCGGGTCTCCCGGGTCACCTCGCAGGTGACCTCGCTGGCCGCGTCGTCGGTGGCCGCGCCGCCCTGCTGACCTCCGCAACCCGCGGCACCGACCGTGACGAGGGCGAGCACGCTCAGGCCCGCCGCGAGTCGTACGTCGATTCGTCTCACAGTTGTTCCTCCACAGGGTCGGCTGGTGATCCGGACGATGGCCGGCCGGCGGATCTCCGTCGGGCGAACACACCGGCCGCCGCGACGGCGGCCAGCGTCGCGCCGACGGTGACCGGTACGGGTTCGAGCCAGAGCAGTGTGACGCCGGCGACGGCGCCGATGATGCGTTCCGGGGCGCCGGCGGGGCCCACGCCGGGCAGCCAGCCACCGGCGGCGACGGCGAGCACCGCCACGCTGAGCGCGACGACCACGGCCGCGAAGGCGATCCGCTGGACACCACCGATGCCGAGCAGACCGAGCCCGGCCGGCGTGATGACGAACGCGACAGGGGTCAGGTACGCCGGCAGCGCGTACCGCAGGGTCTGCCACATGGTCGGCACCAGCCGGCCGCCGGTGACCGCGGCGGCGGCCACCGCGGCGAGTGCGGTCGGTGGGGACACCTCGGACAGCACCGCGAAGTAGAAGACGAACATGGCCGCCGCCGGCGCGGTGACGCCCAGGTCGAGCAGGGCCGGACCGACGATCACCCACCCGATCACGAACGACGCGGTGACCGGCACGGCCAGCCCCAACAGGCTGAGCGCGACGGCGGCGAGCAGCGCGGTGAGCACCAGCACCAGCGTCGGGTCCGACGTGGCCGCCTGCGCCCCGCCGATCAGCAGCGCCGCCGCCTGCGGCCCGAGGCCGGTCTTCGTGGTGGTCGCCGTGATGATGCCGGCGGCGGCGCAGACCGCGGTGACGGCGAGGATGCCGCGTACGCCGGTGACGAGCGCTGTCACCAGCCGGCCCGGGGTGAGCCGGTGGGTACGGTCCAGGAACGACAACGCGACGGTGAGCAGAATGGCGAAGACGACGGCCCTCGTCGCGGACACGCCTACCGCGAGGAACACGATGATGGCGATCAGCGAGGCGAAGTGGTAGCCGAACCGGGCCAGCAGACGCCAGGGTGAGCCGACCTCGATCACCACGGGGCGTACGCCGGAGCGGCGCGCGTCGATCTCCACGGCGAGCAGGATGCCGAGGTAGTAGAGCACCGTCGGCACGGTTGCCCAGCCCAGCACCTGGAGGTACGAGACGCCCAGGTACTCGGCGATGATGAACGCCGCCGCGCCCAGTGTGGGCGGGGAGAGGATGGCGCCCACCCCGGCCGCGGCCAGCATGCCGCCGGCCCGCTCCGGCGGGTAGCCGGCGCGGCGCAACAGCGGCCAGGTGACCGCGCCGATGCTCACCGTCGTCGCCGCGCCGGAGCCGGAGACGGTGCCGAGCAGGAAGCCCGAGGCCACCGCCGTCCGACCGGCGGCGGTACGCGAGCGCCGGAACGCCGCGGCCGACAGTTCGACGAAGAACCGCCCGGCCCCGGACAACTCCAGCGCCGCGCCGTAGATCGTGAACAACACGATGTACGAGGCGGCCACGTCGAGTGGCGTGCCGTAGAAGCCGCTGTCGGAGTTGTGGAACGCGTCGACCAGTTGACTGAAGTCGAGCCCGGCGTGCGCGACCGGCCAGGACTGCGGCAGCAACCCGCCGTAGTAGCCGTAGCCGAGGAACAGCAGGCAGACAGCGGGCAGGATCCATCCGGTGGTACGTCGACACGCTTCGAGCAGCAGGAGCAGCAGGACGGTGCCCAGCACCAGATCCGTCGGCGCGAGCAGGCCCTGCCGGTCGAGGAACGCGTTGTAGCCGCCGCCACCGCTGCCGATCCGGATCGGCAGGACGGGGTAGAGACAGGCCGCGACAGTCAGCGCGACCAGAACCCAGTCGGTCACCGTGGGCCGCGTCGCGGTCTTGTCGGCGTTGTCGGCGCGTCGTCGCCGGGCGCGGAGGCGGGCCGGCAGCCGCAGGTCGGCCGGGTAGGCGAGGAAGACCAGCGGGAGTACGCCGGCCAAGAAGATGATCAGGTAGTACTTGCTGCCCTGCGACAGAGGGCGGAACACCTGCCACAGGGCGAGAGCGCCGACCGCCAGCGCCGCCGAGGTGAGGAGCAGACCCGCCGGCCCGGAGAGCACCCGGCCCGGTTTCTCGTCCTCGAACTGGGCGGCCAGGTCCCGGGTCGCCCGCTCGGCGACGCCGGGCTCCGTCGGCTCGGCTCCCGGTCGTGGTCTGGGTGGCGCGCCACCAGGGCTCGCCTCGGGCCCACCGGTGGGAGAGTTGGCTGGTCGGGCAGCTGACGACGAACCATCGGGCGCGCTGATGGGCGACACGAAAGGACGATACACGTCGATTGGCTGACGGGTGGGGCGTCGATTGGCGTTTCGCCGCCGGTGGTACGGACGCCGGGGTGATCGGCCGGTCGTCGGCGCGTATTGGCGTGGAGGGTTGTCGGGTCCGGCGGTTAGGGTCGGGCGGTGACTTCGGGGCGACCACTGATTCGGGCTCGCGGGCTGGTGAAGCGGTTCGGCGATTTCACCGCCGTGGACGGCATCGATGTCGACGTGCGTCCGGGTGAGGCGTTCGGCTTCCTCGGGCCCAACGGCGCGGGCAAGTCGTCCACCATGCGGATGGTCGGCTGCATCTCCCCACCCAGCGCGGGTGAGCTGCGCATTCTCGACATGGACCCGGTGGCTGACGGGCCGGCGATCCGGGCGCGCCTCGGTGTGTGCCCCCAGCTGGACAATCTCGACCCGGAGCTGACCGTCCGGGAAAACCTGACCGTCTACGCCCGCTACTTCGGCATCTCCCGCCGGGCGGCCCGGGAGCGCGCCGCCGAGCTGCTCGACTTCGTCCAGCTCACCGAGCGGGCCGACAGCTTGGTCGAGCCGTTGTCCGGTGGGATGAAGCGTCGGCTGACCATCGCCCGCGCGCTTGTCAACGATCCGGAGATCGTGCTGCTCGACGAGCCGACCACCGGGCTCGACCCGCAGGCCCGGCACCTGGTGTGGGAGCGGCTGTTCCGGCTCAAGCAGCAGGGCGTCACGCTGGTGCTCACCACGCACTACATGGACGAGGCCGAGCAGCTCTGTGACCGCCTGGTGGTGATGGACGGCGGCCGGATCGTCGCGGAGGGCTCGCCCCGGGCGTTGATCGAGCAGCACTCGACCCGCGAGGTGGTCGAGTTGCGCTTCGCCGCCGAGTCGCAGGAGCCGTTCGCCGGCAAGCTCGACGGGCTGGGGGAGCGGGTCGAGGTGCTGCCCGACCGGGTCCTGCTCTACGTGCCCGACGGCGACGCGGCGGTCGCCGAGGTCACCGCGTTGGGTCTCCAGCCGGCGAACGTGCTGGTGCGGCGCAGCGGCCTGGAGGACGTCTTCCTGCACCTGACCGGCCGCACCCTGGTCGACTGACCGCCCGCGAGCGATCGTTGGCAGCGTCGCACGGTTGATCTGCCGGCGGTCGCAACGTGCCAGTGCCCGCCACTCGATCCGCAGATCTTGGACACTTTCCGTTAACAGCTAACGGAAAGTGTCCAAGATCTGCTCATGTCGCAGGCGATCTGCAGGGGAGCTGCCATGATCACCGGGCTCTGGCCCAGGTGATGAATCGGTCGGTCAGCCGGTCGTGGCCGGCGAGGTCCCCGGCCGCCTCGTAGTGCAACGTGGCGAGGTAGACGAGCAGGCCGATCCGGTCCTCGCGGTACTCGCCCAGCAGCGCCAGGCGGGCCGGCGAGCAGGGCCATGCGGCACCGCAGACCCGGCAGCGCCAGGACGGGCGTGCCGCCACGTGTGGGCGGTACCGCGGCATCAGAGCCCGCCGCTGTGGTGAGCCGACCAGGCGAGTCGCACGAGGAACCTCCATCGGGTGGGTGGGAGCGCCCCGGATCGGGGGTCACGGGGCGCTCCCGGCCTGGTTCCGCCCGCCGTCTGGATCCCGTGAGCGGTTCCGCTGCGTGACAGTCTGGTGAGGATCCGACTACGGTGGGAGGTTCCGCACGCCGACGACCAGCGCGTACGGCGATCGGCCCGGCACGGTACGAGGATGTACGGAGGCTGTCCGTGGAGAGTTCGTCCATGCTGGAGCACTTCGCCGAGGAACTGCGGCTGGCTCGGGCCGCCAACGGGATGTCACAGGCCGCGCTGGCCGAGGCGTTGAGCTATTCCGGGGCGCTGGTCGCGAAGGTGGAGACATCCGAGCGCCGCCCGAGCCTGGACTTCGCCCGCCGGTGCGACGCCGTGTTCTCAGCCGACGGTCGGTTCGAGCGCATCCAGCGGCGGATCAGCCGCGAGGCCGTGGTGCCGTGGTTCCGCGACTGGGCCGGCATCGAGCAGGAGACCACCGCACTGCGGTGGTTCGAGCCGCTCTACGTGCCGGGCCTGGTGCAGACCGAGGATTACGCCCGCGCCATCCTGGCCGGCGCCGGGCTCTTCGCGGCGGACGAGGTCGAGCAGCAGGTGACCGCCCGGCTCGATCGGCAGGGCGTGCTCACCCGGGACCGGCCGCCGCTGCTCAGCGTGGTCGTCGATGAGTACGTGCTGCGCCGCCACATCGGCGGGCCGGAGGTGATGCGCGAGCAGTTGCGTCACCTGGTGAAGCTCGGCTCGGCCCTGCCCCGGGTCCGAATCCAGGTCGTGCCGCTGTCTGCCGGTGCGTACGCTGGGCTCGATGGTCCCTTCGTGATCGCCACCGCCGCCACCGGTGAGGATGTCGTCTTCCTGGACGGGCAGCGCCACGGCCAGGTGATCGACCGCGTCGAGTACGTCCGGCAGATGGTCGAGGTGTGGGAGTCGATCCGGGGTGAGGCACTATCGCAGCAGCAGTCCCTCGATCTGATCGCGGAAGTGGCGGAGACATGGAGCTGACCGGCGCCCGCTGGCGCAAGAGCACCCGCAGCAACGGCAGCGGCGGTGCCTGTGTGGAGGTTGCGGCCAACCTGCCCGGGCTGGTGGCCGTCCGCGACTCCAAGGACCCGGCCGGCCCGGTGCTCGTCTTCCCGCCCGACGCATGGCGCGCGTTCGTCGACTCCGACTCTGTTGGCCGGTAGTCAGCGGCCACGCCACCTAGATCCACTCGGCTTTCAGGAAGTCGGGGCATTGAGGTCGCTTTGACACCCCGACTTTCAGGAAGCCGAGTCGATCAAGGACGACGAGGCGACGCGGGGCCCAGGGCGACGCCGCGAAACCCGGGCGACACGTCGGCGGGGTCGTCGTAGGGTGACCGGCGGTCTGTCGTACCCCGGGGGTAGACAGGTCGTGGTGGTCGGCGCGGTGGGCGGGGTGGTCGGGTGAGTGCGGCGGGGTCGGCGCGGTTCCCATGGGTGCCGGCGTTTGCGGTGTTCGAGCACTACCTGGTGGGGCTTCGACGCACCTGGCGGGCCGGGGTGTTCTCCTCGTTCCTGCTGCCGGTGCTGACGGTCCTCGGCTTCGGGTTCGGCGTCGGCGCCTACATCGACCAGGGCGTCGGCGGGGTGCGTTACCTCGACTGGCTGGTCCCCGGGCTGATCGCCTCGACAGCCCTCCAGGTGACGGTCGGTGACTCGACCTGGCCGGTGTTCAGCAACTTCCAGTGGGTCAAGACCTACTTCGCGCAGGGCGCGTCGCCGCTGCGAGTGGGTGACATCGTGGCCGGGCACCTGGCCTTCGTGCTGTTCCGGGTGCTCACCACGATCGCGGCGTTCCTGCTGGTCACCGGGTTGTTCGGGGCGTTGCGCTCGCCGTGGGCGGTGGTCACCCTGCCGGTGGTGGCGTTGCTCGGGCTGGCCGTCGCCGCGCCGACCTTCGCGTACGCCGCGTCGGTGTCGAGCGACAGTTGGCTCGCGATGCTGTTCCGGTTCGCGGTCATCCCGATGACGCTCTTCGCCGGGGTGTTCTTCCCTGTCGAGTCGTTGCCCGAAGCGCTGCGGTGGCTGGCGTACGTGACGCCGTTGTGGCACGCCGTGGACCTGTGCCGCGCGGCCACGCTCGGCGTCGCCCCACAGTGGTCGATCGTCGGGCACCTGCTCTACCTGGCCGCCTGGGCGGTCGCCGGCTGGTTGCTGGCGGTCCGCGCGTTCCGTAGCAAGCTCGTCGTCTGAACAGCAACCCGTCGTCTGAACAGCAACCCGAAGAGCAAGCAGAGAGGCTGTCGTGGTCACGCTGATCCTGCCCCGGCTGGTCGACGTCTCCGCCGCGTCCCGGCGGTCGGCTTCGGTGGTCGAGCGCAACGTCGCGGCGCTGAAGCCGGTCTACTGGCTGCTGCTGCTCTCCGGCTTCGTGGAGCCGCTGCTCTACCTGCTGTCCATCGGGGTGGGCGTCGGCGCGCTGGTCGGCGACCTGCCGTTGCCGGACGGGCGGCTGGTCTCGTACGCCGAGTTCGTGGCCCCGGCGATGCTCGCCTCCTCGGCGATGACCGGGGCGCTCTCGGAGACCACATTCAACTTCTTCGGCAAGATGAAGTACATGAAGCTGTACGACGGGGTGATCGCCACCCCGGTACGGCCGTTCGAGATCGCCGTGGGCGAGTTGGGTTGGGCGATGCTGCGGGGGAGCGCCTACTCGGCGGCGTTCCTCGGTGTGATGGTCGCGCTGGAGTTGACAAGCGTCACCCGCGCGCTGACCGCCTTCCCGGCCGCTGTGCTTGTCGGGTTCGCGTTCGGGGCGCTCGGCATGGCGATCTCCACCTTCATGCGCAGTTGGCAGGATTTCGACCTGATGGCCTCCGCGCAGTTCACGCTGTTCCTCTTCTCCGGCACCTTCGTTCCGGCGCAGGCCTACCCGATGGTGCTGCACTGGCTCGTCGAGATCACCCCGCTGTACCGGTCGGTGCACCTGATCCGCGGGCTCGCGCTGGGCGGTGACGGCTGGCTCTGGCTGCTCGACGTGCTCTACCTGCTGGCGATGATGGCTGTCGGTCTGCTGGTGGCTTCCCGCCGAATGGCGAGGTTGCTCTACAAGTAGGGGTTATCCGCGCCCGTCCACGGGGCATGTCCGGAGGTGACACTGCCGACCAGGAGGAGGGGCGATGGCCTCGGACGAGTCTTCCGCCCAGCGTGAGGGTGATCCGGCCACCACGCCGGTCGGGCCCGAGGCGGGCCCGGACAGCCCCACCGACCTGCCCGGCAGCGGCTGGAAGGCGGCGATGCGCCGGACGATCACCGAATTCCAGGACGACAGCCTCACCGACTGGGCCGCCGCGCTGACCTACTACGGGGTGCTGTCCATCTTCCCCGGCCTGCTGGTGCTGATCTCCCTGCTCGGCCTGCTCGGCGAGAGCGCCACCGAGGGCGTCAAGGACACTGTCAACCAGGCGGTGCCGAACGACAGCATCCAGGAGATCATCGAGGGCGCGATCAACACCGCCCAGCAGAACGGCGGCCTGGCCAGCATCGCGGCGATCATCGGTCTGTTGGCCGCGTTCTGGTCCGCGTCCGGCTACGTCGGTGCGTTCATGCGCGCGTCCAACACCATCTACGACGTGCCGGAAGGCCGGCCGATCTGGAAGACGCTGCCGATCCGGGCCGGCGTGACCGCGGTGATCGGCGTGCTGCTGCTGGTGTGCGCGGTGATCGTGGTCTTCACCGGCCGCCTCGCCGAATCGGTCGGTGACGTGATCGGGGTCGGCTCCACGGCCGTCACGGTGTGGGACATCGCGAAGTGGCCGGTGCTGCTGATCCTGGTCAGCCTGATGTTCGCGATCCTCTACTGGGCCTCACCGAACGCGCGGCACGGCGGCTTCCGCTGGATCAGCCCGGGTGGCGTGCTGGCCGTGGTGATCTGGCTGGTGATCTCCGGCCTGTTCGCCTTCTACGTGAGCAACTTCGGTTCGTACGACAAGACGTACGGGACGCTGGCCGGGGTGATCATCTTCCTGGTCTGGCTGTGGCTGAGCAACATCGCGATCCTGCTGGGTGCGGAGTTCGACGCGGAGTTGGAGCGTGGCCGCGCGATATCGGCCGGGCACGCGGTGGACGACGAGCCGTACGTCGAGTTGCGCGACGATCGCAAGCTCCGCAAGAAGCGCAACGCCGCGGGTCGCCGCTGACGATCCCGCCTTGAAACGCCCTGCCGCCGAGGATCGGCTGGCGGGGCGTTTGCGTGTCCGTCGATGGAACTGCGGGCGAGGGGACGCGGGCCGTCCGTGATCCTTTCCTTGATCGACTAGTAGCTTTTGTTCTTTCGGACAAAAGTTGGTCTCGGAACGGTTGAAGCTCTGGACAGGCGGCGTGGAACGCTCTTACTGTGTCGGACACAACACATCGACATTGCGTCGATGTGAACGCTGCCAATGAAGAGGGGGCTCCCGGTGCGGACCGTCGACCCCCTACACGTGCGCCTGTTACGGCTGCTTCGCGACGAGGGCGCCGTGTCTCGGGCCGAGCTGGGCGACCGCCTCCAGATGCCGCGTCCCCGCATGCTGGCCGAGCTTGATCGCCTGGTGGCGCTGGGTTACGTCGCCGAGGCCGGGCTCGCCGCATCCCGAGGCGGGCGTCGCTCGACACTTGTCGAGTTGAACCCGAAGCTGCGCTTCGCCGCCGTCGACCTCGGCGCCAGCTCGATGGACGTCGAGGTTGTCAACGGCCGCCTCGAACCGGTGGCCCACTACGCCGAGGCGGCCGACATCCGCAACGGCCCGAAGGTGACCCTGCAACGGGTCAACGAGCTGCTGCACAAGGCCCGGGTCGACGGCGCGTACGAGCGCCTGGACGCGGTCGGCATCGGAGTGCCCGGCCCGGTCAGCTTCCGCGACGGCGTTCCGGTCTCACCGCCGATCATGCCGGGCTGGGACCGGTTCCCCGTGCGTGAGCTGCTCAGCCGGGAGCACGGCTGCCCAGCGGTGGTCGACAACGACGTCAACATCATGGCCATCGGTGAGCGCCACGGCGGGGTCGCCCACTCGGTGGACGACTTCCTCTTCGTGAAGATCGGCACCGGCATCGGGTGCGGCATCTACCTCACCGGCGAGGTCTACCGGGGCACCGACGGCTGCGCCGGCGACATCGGCCACATCCAGGTCGACTCGCACGGTCCGATGTGTTCCTGCGGCAACGTCGGCTGCCTGGAAGCGCTGTTCAGCGGCGCCGCGCTGGCCAAGGACGCTGCCGCCGCCGCCCGCAGCGGGACGTCGCCGGCACTGGCCGAGCGGTTGGCCCTGCGCGGTGTGGTGACCGCGCTGGACGTCGCCGAGGGCGCCGTCGAGGGCGACGTGACCTGCATCCAGTTGATCCGGGACGGCGGACGGCGGGTCGGCGGAGTGCTCGCCGGCCTGGTCAGCTTCACCAACCCGTCGATGATCGTGATCGGCGGCGGGCTGGCCCAGCTGGGCCACATCCTGCTCGCCGAGATCCGCAGTGTGGTCTACCGCCGGTCGCTGCCGCTGGCCACCGGCAACCTTCCCGTCGTCCTGTCCGAGTTGGGCGGCCGTGCCGGTGTCACAGGCGCGGCGGTGCTCGCGAGTGACGTCGCCTTCGGGGAAGCGTCGTGAGCGCGAGGAGTGAGCCGGGTTTGCGAGCCCCGCAGTCGCGAACAAAGGCCGGCACCGTGAAGCTGTTCGAGATTCCGTCGTGAGCGAGGAGGAGACTGTGGCTCTGCCCGAGGATGACCCCGCCACCGCGTCGGCCGAGGCCGTCGCCGAGGCGCCGCTGGTCGAGGCTCCCGCCGACACCGTCGCGGGCGAGGTGGTCCTGCGCCTCACCGATGTGGTGAAGACCTTCCCCGGCGTACGCGCGCTCGACGGCGTGCAGCTGGAGGTGCGTGCCGGCGAGGTGCACTGCCTGCTCGGGCAGAACGGCGCCGGCAAGTCCACCCTCATCAAGGTGCTCGCCGGAGTGCACCAACCGGATTCCGGCCAGGTGGAGTGGCGCGGCGAGCCGGCCACGTTCGCCAACCCGCAGGCCGCCATGAAGGCCGGCATCGCCACGATCTACCAGGAGCTCGACCTCGTCGAGGACCTGTCGGTGGCGGAGAACGCGTTCCTCGGGCACGAGTACCGCAACTTCGGGTTCGTCCGGCGCGGCCGGATGGCACGGCACACCCGGCAGATCCTCGGCCGGCTCGGCCACGGTGAGATTCCGCCGGGGCGGATGGTCCGGTCACTGCCGGCGGCGGGCAAGCAGATCGTCAGCATGGCGCGAGCGCTGTCGCACGAGGCCCGACTGATCATCATGGACGAGCCGAGCGCGGTGCTGGCCCACGACGAGGTCGGCAACCTGTTCCGGATCATCCGTGAGCTGACCGCGCAGGGCATCGCCGTCATCTACATCTCCCACCGGTTGGAGGAGATCCGCGAGATCGGCGACCGGGTCACCGTACTCAAGGACGGCCGGACCACGGCGGCGAACCTGCCGGCGCGCGACACCCCGACCCACGACCTGGTGAGCCGGATGACCGGCCGCACCATCGAGTACGTCTTCCCGGACCGGCCGACCGAGGACCCCGCCGGCGCCGACCTGCTCCAGGTGGAGGGGCTGACCCGTCCGGGCGAGTTCGCCGACGTCTCGCTGAGCGTGCGTGCCGGGGAGATCGTGGGCATCGCGGGGCTGGTCGGCTCCGGTCGTTCCGAACTGCTGGAGACGATCTACGGTGCACGCCTCCCGGAGGCCGGCACGGTGCAGATGGACGGGAAGGTCCTGCGTCCCGGCGTCGGCGCGGCGGTTCGCGCCGGCATGGGGATGGCCCCGGAGGAACGCAAGAGTCAGGCGCTGCTGCTCGGCGAGCCGATCTACCGCAACGTCACGCTGGCCACCTTCGGCCGGTACGCGCGACTCGGCTTCACGAACGCCGCCAAGGAACGCGCCGAGGCGGACCGGATCGCGGAGACCCTGGAGCTGCGGCCCCGGGACGTCGACCGGCCGGTACGCACGCTGTCCGGCGGCAACCAGCAGAAGGTGGTGGTCGGGCGTTGGCTGCTCGGCGGCACCAAGTTGCTGCTTCTCGACGAGCCGACCCGGGGCGTGGACGTGGGCGCTCGGGCCGAGCTCTACCAGGTCATCCGGGCATTGGCCGCTCAGGGCGTGGGGGTGCTGCTGGTCTCCAGCGAGGTGCCCGAGGTGCTGGGTCTGGCCGACCGGGTGCTGGTGATGCGGGAAGGACGGGTCGTCCGCGAAGCCGCGGCCGGCGAACTCGACGAGAACACTGTGCTTGACCTCGTTATGGCGGGGTCCTTGATGGAAGGCGCACCGGCATGAGCGACGCGACTCCCACTCCCACCGCGACACCGGAGCGCCCGCAGCTTCCGGCGCAGTCGCCGCCGGTGGATCCGGCGGAGACGGCGGTGGCCAGCAACAAGTCAGGTTCTGGGGGCAGGCTCTCCTGGTGGCGGGGTGACGGTGGCGACGGCGCCAAGCGCAACCTCGGTCTGATCGGGGTGCTGGCCGCGCTCATCGTGGTCGGCGCGGTCACCAAGCCCGACCTGTACGGCGACCCGAACTGGGTCTGGAACAACGTCCTGGCCATCCTCCAGTTGGCCTCGGTCGTCGGCGTGGTCACGGTCGGGATGACCTTCGTGATCATCGGTGGTGGTATCGACCTGTCGGTCGGCGCGATCGTCGCGCTGGCCGGGGTCTGGTGCACCACTGTGGCCACCCAGAGCTACGGCGCCGCCGGCATGATCTTCACCGCCCTCGCGGTCGGCATCTGCGTCGGCCTCGTCAACGGTGTGCTCATCTCGTACGGGCGGCTGGTCCCCTTCATCGCGACGCTCGCGATGCTGGTGGCCGCGCGTGGGCTCGCGGCATCGATCTCCAACAAGCAGACCCAGGTGTCGAGCAGCACCTTCATCAACGACATCGCGGCGCGCAAGGTGATCGGGATCCCGATCCTCGTCTACATCCTCGGCGCGGTCGTGCTGGCCGGTTGGGTAGTGCTCAACCGCACGACCTTCGGCCGGCGGACCATCGCCGTCGGCGGTAACCCGGAGGCGGCCCGGCTGGCCGGCATCAACGTCCGGCGACACACCATGCTGCTCTACGCGCTCTCCGGTCTGTGCTGCGGAATCGCGGCCATCATGCTCACCTCGCAGGCCACCTCGGCACAGGCGGCGATGGCCAACCTGTACGAGTTGGACGCTATCGCCGCGGCGATCATCGGTGGGACGTTGCTCAGCGGTGGCCGGGGCACGATCGTCGGCTCGCTGCTCGGCGTCATCATCTTCGCCACGATCACGAACCTCTTCGCCATCAACGGCCTCTCCATCGAGGCACAGAACATGGTCAAGGGCGGCATCATCGTCGCCGCCGTCCTGGTCCAGCAGTTCCAGTTCAAGTCCGTCACTCGGCTCCTCGCGCGGAACAGGGTCACCACCGCAACCTGACGCACCGCACCGTTGTCCTGGCGACGTCGAGACATGTCGACGCTGGCCGGGCCTCGCACACCCTCAATAAGTCAAATCCCGCTCCCAGGAGGTCATTAATGACCCAGCACAGTCGCGACCTGTCGCGCCGCCGGTTGCTCTTCGGTGGAGCCGCAGTGGGCGCTGCCACCCTCCTCACCGCCTGCACCAGCAACGACACCCCGGCCGCCAGCACCCAGACCAAGGCCGCCGGAGACAGCGAAGGCAACAACGCCCCGGGCAAGAAGGTCGTCATCGGCTTCTCCGCCCCGGCCGCCGACCACGGCTGGATGGGCGCGATCCACGCGAACGCCAAGGCCCAGGCCGCGGCCTACTCGGACGTGGAGTTCAAGGAGGTCGACGGTGGGTCGAACTCCGAAGCCCAGCGCTCCACGCTCGGCACGCTGATCGCCCAGAAGCCGGACATCATCGTCGTGCTGCCGCACGACGGCAAGGAGGTCAACGCCGTTGCCCTCCAGGCGATGCAGGCGGGCATCCCGATCGTGAACCTCGACCGGGCGTTCCCCGACGCGCTGGCCTCGCGGCTGGTCATCAAGGGCGACAACTACGGCATGGGCGTCTCGGCCGGGCACTACATCGGCAAGATGCTCAAGGACAAGGGCGTCGCCAACCCGATCATCGGTGAGATCGCCGGTCTGGAGATCCCGCTGACCGTCGAGCGCAGCGAAGGCTTCAAGGCCGCCCTGGCGACCTACGGCTTCAAGGTGAACAACCGCCGCTCGGCGGAGTTCACCTCGGACAGCGGCCAGCGCGAGGCGTCCCAGCTGCTCCAGGCGCTGCCGAAGATCGACGCCATCTGGAACCACGACGACGACCAGGGCATCGGTGTGCTCGCGGCCATCAAGCAGGCCAACCGGTCGGAGTTCTTCATGGTCGGCGGCGCTGGCTCCAAGCTCGCGATCGACGCGATCAAGGCCGACAACACCGTGCTCAAGGCCACTGTCACCTACAACCCGTCGATGGCCTCCTCGGCCGTCTCGCTCGCGCGGCTCGTCGCGCAGGGTCGGGGCCTGGGCGACCTGACGGAGCTGCAGGTGCCGAAGGAAGTGACCCTGGCCTCGGAGACGATCACCAAGGAGAACGCGAGCAGCTACGACAAGCTCGGGTTCTGACATACCGGGGGGAGACCCACCTTGTCCACGACAGACAAAGAACTGCGGGTCGGCATGGTCGGCTACGCGTTCATGGGCGCCGCGCACTCACAGGCGTGGCGCACCGTGAACCGCGTGTTCGACCTGCCGGCGCGGGCCCGGATGGCGTTGATCTGCGGCCGAGACACAGCGAAGGTGGCTGACGCCGCCGACACACTCGGCTGGGACGCGTACACCACCGACTGGCGTGACCTGATCAACCGGGACGACATCGACGTCGTCGACATCTGCACCCCGGGCGACAGTCACGCCGAGATCGCTCTCGCCGCGTTGGCCGCAGGCAAGCACGTTCTGTGCGAAAAGCCGTTGGCCAACTCGGTGGAGGAGGCACGGGCGATGACCGCTGCGGCGGATGTCGCCCGGGCCGCCGGAGTGCGGTCGATGTGCGGGTTCAACTACCGCCGGGTCCCCGCGGTCACGATGATGCGCCAGTTGGTCGCCGACGGACGGCTCGGGGTGATTCGACACGTCCGTGCGACGTACCTGCAGGACTGGATCGTGGACCCGCAGTTCCCGCTGGTCTGGCGGTTGCAGAAGGACAGGGCGGGCTCCGGCGCGCTCGGTGACATCGGTGCGCACATCATCGACCTGACCCAGTTCGTCACGGGTCAGCGGATCAGCGGCGTCAGCGCGGTCACCGAGACCTTCGTCAAGGAGCGGCCGTTGCCGGCCGAGTCGAGCGGTCTGGCGGCCACGGTGGACGGCCACACGGCACCCACCGGGCCGGTCACCGTCGACGACGCCGCGGTCTTCGTGGCCCGGCTCGACGGTGGCGCCCTGGCCACGTACGAGGCGAGCCGGTTCGCGACAGGCCGTAAGAACGCGCTGCGTGTCGAGATCAACGGCTCGTTGGGCAGTGTGGTCTTCGACCTGGAGCGACTCAACGAGCTGGAGTTCTACGACGCGACCCGCCCGGCCGTGGAGCAGGGCTTCACTCGCATCCTGGTGACCGAGGGCGAGCACCCGTACATGTCGGCGTGGTGGCCCCCGGGCCACATCATCGGCTACGAGCACTCGTTCACGCACGAGATGCGCGACTTCATCGAGGCGGTCGCCACCGGCGTGGACCCGACTCCCTCCTTCGCCGACGCGTTGCAGGTCCAGCTGGTGCTGGACGCGGTGGCCCGCTCGGCGGAGCTCGGCTCCTCGTGGGCCGAGGTGGAACCGACGCTGACCGCGGCGGCTGTCTGACCATTGACCATCCGCGATGGCGGTGTTCGCGCCGTCATCGCCCGACCGGCTTTCCGAAGCCGACCGGCGAGGGACCAGCCACGGATTGCGCCCCGTGGCCGGGACAGAGGTCGGAATCGGAGAGCGTGCAGCCGGGCCGTACGGCCCGGTGGCGCACGAGCAGGACGGTCGTCCGGTGCGACCGGACCGGGATTCCCCGGCCGCACCGGAGGACCGCCACCGCCGGTGAGATCCGGCGGCCTGAGACGTCCGGCCGGGGCGTGCCAACGCCCCGACCGGTCGGATGCGGGGGAGGCAGGGTCGAGACGCCGACCCGACCCTGCCTACCAGCCCCGTCTGCTCGCACCTGCCGGGATCCGGTCCGGTGTCGTCGCCGCCGACGCCGACGTCGGAAGCCGGTGCTGTTCCGGTGTGGGCGGGCGGACGGGGCCATCCAGCCGGCCCGAAAGTTTTCCGAAACCGGGCCGTATCTTTCCGAAACATATTCTGATATTCCTATATTTGGCGGTACCGACGGTTCCTCGTGATTGGGGAAGGAGCACCATGCGAACAGGTGTCTGGCTGGTAGGAGCGCGCGGTTCCGTCGCGACCACCAGCATCGTCGGGGGGCTCGCGCTGCGGGCCGGCCTGGCCGGGCCGACCGGCTGCGTCACCGAGCTTCCCGAGCTGCGTGGCCCAGCCCTTCCGGCCTTCGCCGATCTGGTCTTCGGCGGGCACGACCTGGCCACCACCCCCCTGTGCAAGCGCGCCGAGGCCCTCGCTGACGCCGGTGTCATCCCCTGGCGGCTGGTCGCCGCGCTCCGCGACGAGCTGGGCGTTGTCGACCAGGAGCTGCGCCCCGCGCCGGTCGGCGAGACCCAGGCCGAGCGGGCCGCCGCCGTGGTCCGCGACCTGACCAGCTTCCGCGAGCGGCACGAGCTGGACCGGGTGGTGGTGGTCAACGTCTCCGCCACCGAGCCGGCCCCCCTGCCGCACCCCGGGCACGCCGACCCGGCCGCGCTGCGCGCCGCCCTCGACGGGCCGGACGAGGTGCTGCCGGTCAGCTCCCTCTACGCGTACGCGGCGGTGCTCGCCGGCTGCCCGTACGTCGACTTCACCCCGTCCACCGGGCTGCGGCTGCCGGCGTTGGCCGCGCTGGCCGAGGAGGCCCGACTGCCGTACGCCGGGCACGACGGCAAGACCGGGGAGACCCTGGTCAAGTCGGTGCTCGCGCCGATGTTCGCGATGCGCAACCTGGACGTGCGCTCCTGGTCCGGGGTCAACCTGCTCGGTGGTGGCGACGGCGCGACCCTCGCCGACCCGGCCGCGAACGCGGCGAAGGTGCAGAGCAAGCAGCGCGTGCTCGGCGAGACGTTGGGCTACGTTCCGCAGGGCGGCACCCGCATCGAGTACGTCGAGGACCTGGGCGACTTCAAGACCGCCTGGGATCTGATCACCTTCAGCGGTTTCCTCGGCACCGGCATGCGGATGGAGTTCACCTGGCACGGCTGCGACTCCGCGCTGGCGGCGCCGCTGGTGCTGGACCTGGCCCGACTCACCGCCGCCGCGCACGCCGCCGGGCAGGTGGGGCCGCTCGCCGACCTGGGCTTCTTCTTCAAGGATCCGCTGGGCTCGCCCACCCACTCGCTGGGCGAGCAGTGGGCCCGGCTGACCGCCTTCACGCGGCACCTGCACGACGGCGAGGACAGTGCCCATGACAACGTTGGCTGATCTCGCCGAGTTGGTCCGGGCACCGGCGGCTCTCTCGGTGCCCGGTGACGTGATCGCCGGAGCCGCGGCGGCCGGCGCGTTGAGCCCGCGTACCCCTGCCCTGGCCGGCGCGTCGGTGCTGCTCTACTGGGCCGGTATGGCCGCCAACGACTGGGCCGACCGACGCCTGGACGCCGAGGAACGGCCCGAGCGGCCGATTCCGAGCGGGCGCGTCTCCCCGGCCGCCGCTGTCGGTCTCGCGGCGGGCCTCACGGCCGCCGGCGTGGGCCTGGCCGCCGCCGTGGGCGGTCGCCGCGCCGCCGCGCTCGCCGTGCCGCTGGCCGCCACCATCTGGGGGTACGACCTGCTGGCCAAGAACACCGCCGCCGGCCCGGCCGTGATGGCGGCCTGCCGGGGGCTGGACGTGCTACTCGGCGCGTCCGGCGGCCGGATGACCCGGGCGTTGCCGGCGGCGGCGACCGTCGCCGCGCACACCTGGACGGTCACCGCGCTGTCCCGTCGGGAGGTCACCGGCGCAGACGCCACCCTGCCGATGCGTACCCTCGCGGGCACCGCGTTGGTCGCCGCCAGCGCCGCCGTCGCCGCGCCTCGGCGGGTTGGGGTGCTGCCCGCCGTGCTGGCCGGCTGGTACGCCGCCCGGTACGGCGCCGCCCAGGCCGAGGTGGTCCGGGACCCGTCGGCCGGACGGGTCCGCGCGGCCGTCGGCGCCGGGATCACCGGGTTGCCGGCCCTCCAGGGGGCGCTGACCGCGCGGGGTGGAGCAGGTCTGCTCGGGGTGGCCGTCGCGGCGGCCGCGCCGCTGGGTCGACGGCTGGCCCGGAAGGTCTCTCCGACATGAGCGTCCCCGAGCCCCGGCCCGGCGCGTCGGCCGCCGACGCCACGACGCTGCGACTCGGCTACGGCACGAACGGCTTCGCCAACCACCGGCTCAACGACGCGCTCGCCGTCATCGCCGATCTCGGCTACGACGGGGTGGCGCTTACCCTGGACCACGACCACCTGGACCCGTTCGCGCCCGGGCTCACCCGCCGGGTCGCGGCTGTCGGTCGACGGTTGGAGTCGCTGGGCCTGGCGGTGGTCATCGAGACCGGGGCCCGCTACCTGCTCGACCCGTGGCAGAAGCACGCCCCCACGTTGCTGCACGACGACCCGACCCGGCGCATCGAGTTCCTGCGCCGGGCCGTGCGGATCGGCGCCGACCTGGGCGCGGAGGCGGTGTCGTTCTGGGCCGGTGTCCGACCCGAGACGGTGTCACAGCAGTGCGCGTGGGACCGGCTGGTGGCCGGCTGCGCCACAGTGGTCGACGCGGCCGACACCGCCGGCGTCACAGTCGGCTTCGAACCGGAACCGGGCATGTTGGTGCAGGACATCGCCGACTGGCGTCGGCTGCACGCCGCGCTCGACAACCCGGCCCGCTTCGGCATCACCCTCGACATCGGCCACTGCCGGTGCCTGGAGCCCTGGCCGGTGCCGCAGTGCGTCGCCGAGGTGGCCGACCACCTGGTCAACGTGCAGATCGACGACATGCGCCGGGGCGTGCACGAGCACCTGGAGTTCGGTGTCGGCGAGATCGACTTTCCGCCGGTGCTGGCCACGCTGGCGGCGGCCGGCTACCGGGGGCTGGTCGCTGTGGAGTTGCCCCGCGACTCGCACGCCGCGCCCGCCGTGGCCGCCAGGTCCATCGAGTTCCTGCGTGCCGCCGCGGCCACCGACAGCCACCCCGCCCACACCCTTTGCTCTGCACCCGCCGAGGCGACACCCGCCGAAGAGGCCCCGGTGCATATGTAGGTGCAGAGCAAAGGCTGGCGGGGCATCGGGGAGCAGCACAAGGGGAGGAGACGGGATGACACCGGATTCACTACGGGCCGCGCTGGGAGGCGTACCCGATCCCGATTGGCTGGACACGGCGCTGCGCCGGGTCACGGCCGAGCCCACCGCTATCGCCCGGCTCTTTCCCGCCGTCGGCCGACGCTGCGGGCGGGCCGCGCTGCCCGACGCCCCCGGCTGGACCGCCGACGACGCGGCCCGGGTGCTGCTGCTCACCAGCCTGCCCGGCGACCACGCGGCGTACGCCGAGCGCCTCTACGAGCACGGTGACGCGGCCGAGCGACGAGCCGTGCTGCGGGCCCTGCCGCTGCTGCCGATCGACGCCGAGGCGGTTCCGTTGCTGCACGACGCGATCCGGACCAACGACACCCGGCTGGTCGCCGCCGCGCTCGGCCCGTACGCGCGGCACCTCGACCCGGCCGCCTGGCGTCAGGCGGTGCTCAAGTGCGTGTTCAGCGGCGTCCCCCTGGCCAACGTGGCCGACCTGGACACCCGGGCCGACGGGGAACTGGCCGCGATGCTGGCCGCGCTGGCCGCCGAACGGCACGCCGCCGGCCGGGAGTTGCCCGCCGACGCCACCGACCTGCTCGACCGGCTCACCGCCGCACTGCCCCGGGAGGCGTGAATGCGCATCTTCGACCCCCACATCCACATGACCTCACGCACCACCGACGACTACGAACGGATGGCCGCCGCCGGGGTACGCGCTGTGGTGGAGCCGGCGTTCTGGCTGGGTCAGCCACGCACAAGCGCCGCCTCGTTCACCGACTACTTCGACTCGCTGATCGGCTGGGAACCGTTCCGGGCCGGGCAGTTCGGGGTGCGCCACTTCGCCACCATCGCGCTGAACCCGAAGGAGGCCAACGACCCGCGCTGCCGTCCGGTCCTCGACCTGCTGCCCCGCTACCTGGACAAGGACGCGGTGGTGGCGGTCGGCGAGATCGGGTACGACTCGATGACGCCCGAGGAGGACGAGGCGTTCGCTGCCCAACTCGCCCTCGCTGTGGCGTACGAGCTGCCGGCGCTGGTGCACACCCCGCACCGGGACAAGGCGCGCGGCTGCGAACGGACCCTCGCCGTGGTCGCCGAGTCCGGCATCGACGCGGGTCGGGTGGTGGTCGACCACCTCAACGAGGTGACAGTGAAGCTGGTCCGCGACAGCGGCTGCTGGCTGGGCTTCTCCATCTACCCGGACACCAAGATGACGCCGCAGCGGATGGTGGAGCTGCTGCGGGAGTACGGCACGGAACGGATGCTGGTCAACTCGGCAGCCGACTGGGGACGCTCCGACCCGCTGCTGACCCGGGCCACCGGCGAGGCGATGCTCGCGGCCGGCTTCAGCGACGACGACGTCGACAAGGTGCTGTGGCGAAACCCGGTGGAGTTCTACGGGCAGTCGGGGCGGCTCGACCTCAGCGACCTGGACGTCGCCGCCGCCGTGGACCCGCAGACCGGCAACTCGATCCTGCGCGGCGGCAGCTGATGCGGCTGCGACATGCCGGCGGCGAGACCGTCCACCTCGGCTACTGCACCAACGTGCACCCCGCCGAGGACCTCGCCGGCATCCTCGGTCAACTGGACACCTACGCGGTGCCGGTCCGTGAGGCGCTCGGCAGCGACCTGCTCGGGCTCGGCCTGTGGCTGGCCGCCCCGGTCGCCGCCGAGCTGGCCGCCGACCCGACGCTCCGCCGCCGGTTGCGCACCGAGCTGGACGCACGCGGGCTGGAGGTGGTCACCCTCAACGGCTTCCCGTACGCGGCCTTCCAGGCGCCGGTGGTCAAGCAGGACGTGTACCACCCGGACTGGACCACCGAGCAGCGCCTGACGTACACGCTGAACCTGGCCCGGGTGCTCGCCGACCTGCTGCCCGACGACGCCGCCCGGGGTTCGATCTCCACCCTGCCGCTGGCCTGGCGGCAACCGTGGGACACCGACCGGGCCGATGCGGCCCGACGCCGGCTGGACCAGCTGGCCGCCGGCCTGGCCACGGTGCAGCGGGACACCGGCCGTGAGGTGCGAGTCGCCTTCGAGCCGGAGCCCGGCTGTGTCGTGGAGAGCACCGGCCAGGCGGCCGAGCTGCTGTCCGGGATGGACACCGACCGGCTGGGCATCTGCCTTGACCTGGCCCACCTGGCCTGCGCCTGGGAGGAGCCGGCCGAGGCGCTGGAACGACTGCGGACGGCCGGGCTGCCCGTGGTGAAGGTGCAGGTGTCGGCCGCCGTCGAGGCCGCCGACCCGGAGGGTGGGGCCGAGGCGTTGCGCCGCTGGGTGGAGCCCCGCTTCCTGCACCAGACCCGGGGCGCCGGTTGCGCCGGTCTGGCCGACCCGGCCGACCCGACGTACGCGGCCGACGACCTGGACGAGGCACTGGACAAGGAGCTACCCGGCCCGTGGCGGGTGCACTACCACGTGCCCCTGCACGCCCCACCCGAGGAACCGCTCGGCTCGACCCTGCCGGTCCTCCGCGCGGCCCTGAGAGCGCTCTTCGACGACCCGACCGCGGGCTGCGACCACCTCGACGTCGAGACGTACACCTGGGGGGTGCTGCCGGCCGCACGACGGCCCGGCACCGCCGCGGAGCTGGCCGCCGGCATCGCCGCGGAGCTGGCCTTCGCCCGAGACGAACTGGTCGGCCTCGGCCTGACCACCGAGCGAACCGTGAGCATGGGGGTGACGCGATGAGCAGGCGACTGGTGGTCCTCGACGTGGTGGGGTTGACACCACGACTACTGGCGCACATGCCTCGACTGCGGGGTGTCGCCGACGGCGGCTTCCGGGCCGAGCTGGGCACCGTGCTGCCCGCCGTGACCTGCTCGGTGCAGTCCACCTTCCTCACCGGCGAGCAGCCCAGCGGGCACGGCATCGTCGGCAACGGGTGGTATTTCCGGGACCTGGGCGAGGTGTTGCTGTGGCGGCAGCACAACGCGCTGGTCGGAGGGGACAAGCTGTGGCAGGCCGCCCGTCGGGCCGAGCCCGGCTACACAGTCGCCAACGTCTGCTGGTGGTACGCCATGGGCGCGGACGTCAACTGGACGGTGACGCCCCGCCCGGTCTACTACGCCGACGGGCGCAAGGAGCCGGACTGCTACACCGACCCGCCGGAGCTGCACGACGCGCTCACCGGGCGGCTGGGCACGTTCCCGCTCTTCACCTACTGGGGGCCGACGGCCGGGCTGCCGTCGTCGCGGTGGATCTGCCAGGCGGCCGAGCAGATCCTCGCCGACGTGTCACCCGACCTGACGCTCGTCTACGTGCCGCACCTGGACTACGACCTGCAACGCTTCGGTCCCTCGTCGGCCCAGGCCGCCGCGGCGGCAGCGGAGCTGGACACGGTGCTCGGCCCGCTCCTGGACGCCGCCCGGGCCAGGGACGCCACTGTGGTGGTGCTGTCGGAGTACGGCATCACCGACGTGTCCCGGCCGGTGGACGTCAACCGGTTGCTGCGCGCCGAGGGCCTGTTGCACGTGCACACCCAGGCGGGCATGGAGTATCTCGACCCGTGGACGTCGAAGGCGTTCGCGGTCGCCGACCACCAGATCGCGCACGTCTACGTGAAGGATCCGGCCGACGTGCCTGCGGTGGCGAAGCTCTGCGCCGGCCTGCCCGGGGTGGCCGAGGTGCTGGACGCCGAGGGCAAGGCCGCACACGGCCTGGACCATCCGCGCGCCGGTGAGCTGGTGCTGGTGGCCGAACCGGACGCCTGGTTCACCTACTACTACTGGCTGGACGACGCCCAGGCACCGGACTTCGCCCGGCTGGTGGAAATCCACCGCAAGCCGGGGTACGACCCGGCGGAGCTGTTCTTCGACCCGGCCAACCCCGGTGCCGCGAAGGCCCGCGCCGGGGTGGCGCTGGCCCGCAAGAAGCTCGGCATGCGGTACCTGATGAGCGCGGTCGGCCTGGACGCCGGCGCGCAGGCGGTGCGCGGCTCGCACGGGCGGCTGCCGGACGACCCGGCGGACGGCCCGGTGCTGCTCTGCTCCGACCCGACCGCGGCCCGGGACAAGATCGCGGCCACCGAGGTCAAGGCGTTGCTGCTGGAGCTGGCCGGGCTGAGCCCCGGCGGTGCGGGCGGGTCGGGGGAGGGCTCATGACTGTCACTGTCGCGCCCACCGACGCCAGCGAACTGCGGGCGCGCTTCGACGCGGAGCTGGCCGGGTTTCTCAGCCGGCAGGGCCCGGACTGGCCGGATGGCGCGCCGCGCGGCGTGTTCACCGCGCTCCAACGGTTCGTGCTGGCCGGTGGCAAGCGGTTACGACCGCTCTTCTGCTACTGGGGCTGGCGCGGCGCGGGGGCCGCGGACGGCACCCCGATCGTGGTGGCCGCGGCGGCCCTGGAGCTGTTCCACGCGTTCGCGTTGATCCACGACGACATCCTGGACGGCAGCGACCGCCGTCGGGGTGAGCCGTCGGTGCACCGGCTCTTCGCCGACCTGCACGCCCGCTCGTCGTGGCGCGGTGACCCCGAGGCGTACGGCCGCAACACCGCGCTGCTCTGCGGGGACCTCTGCGCGGCCTGGTCGGATCAGATGTTCCACGAGTGCGGGCTGAGCACCGAGGAGGTGCACCGGGGGTACAGCGTGTTCGCGCTGATGCGGACCGAGGTGATCGCGGGGGAGTACCTGGACCTGGTCTCGGGCGTGGGTGACGGCTCGGTGGCCAGCGCGCTCACCGTGATCCGGATGAAGGCCGCCAGGTACACGGTCACCCGCCCGTTGCAGATCGGCGCGGCCCTGGCCGGCGCGGAGCCCGAGCTGATCGCCGCGCTGGGCGAGTTCGGTGACCCGCTTGGTGACGCGTTCCAGCTCCGCGACGACGTCCTTGGCGTGTTCGGCGACCCGGCGGTCACCGGGAAATCGGTCCTGGACGACCTGCGTGAGGGCAAGCCCACTGTCATGATGGCGCTGGCCCGCAGCGCCGCCGACCGGCCGCAGACCATCCGGCTGCGGGAGCTGTTCGGCAACCCGGCGTTGGACGCCGAGGGCGCGGCGGAGCTGCGCGACATCATCGAGGCGACCGGCGCCCGGGAGCGGATCGAGCAGATGATCCGGGTCCGGACCGAGGCCGCGCTCTCCGCCCTGCAGAGCGCGATGGTGGCCGACGAGGCCCGCGTGGCCCTGGTCGCGCTGGCCGGGCAGGCGATCGACCGACGCGCCTGACCGGCGACTTTCGATCAAATCGACAAAAGTTGATGCTGAATCGCCGGAAGGTATGGACACATCGACACGTGCGACTTAGTGTCGTGACCAACACGAACATGTTTCGTCGAGGTGAACCGGCGGCGCGGTAACCCATCGACCCCCCTCACCGCTACGGCATCCGGCGCGACGGCGCGCGCCCGGCCTGGCAGTCATTCGTCAGGAAGGGACAGCACAGATGTCCATGAAGGACGCTCCCAGACAACGGTCCCGACGATGGTTCTCCGCCGGATCAGCGCTGCTGCTGGCGGTCGCCGCCGGCACTGTCACATTCGCCGCCGGCTCGGCCCCCGCGCAGGCGCACACGATCGTCGCCAGCGACTTCCAGCAGGTCGAGCTGGCCCGCGGCGTGACCGACATGGGTGAGCCGATGTCACTGGCGGTGCTGCCGGACCGCTCGGTCCTGCACACGGCCCGCAACGGCACCCTGCGCCGCACCGATTCCAACGGCACCACCACCGCGATCGGCACCCTGTCGGTGTACAACCACGACGAGGAGGGGTTGCAGGGCGTCGGGGTCGACCCGGGCTTCGCCTCCAACCGGTACATCTACCTCTACTACGCCCCGCCGCTCTCCACCCCTGGCGGGGACGCGCCGGCCACCGGCAGCGACTTCTCCGCCTGGGACGGTGTCAACCGGCTCTCCCGGTTCACCCTCAACTCGGACTTCACGCTCAACCAGTCCAGCAAGGTCGACGTGCTCGACGTCCCGGCCAGCCGTGGCGTGTGCTGCCACGTCGGTGGGGACATCGACTTCGACGCCGCCGGCAACCTCTACCTGTCCACCGGCGACGACACCAACCCGTTCGAGTCGTCCGGCTACTCGCCGCTGGACGAGCGGACCAACCGCAACCCCGCGTACGACGCGCAGCGCAGCGCCGGCAACACCAACGACCTGCGCGGCAAGGTCCTGCGGATCAAGGTGAACGCCAACGGCACGTACTCCATCCCGTCGGGCAACCTGTTCGCCCCCGGCACGGCCAAGACTCGGCCGGAGATCTACGCGATGGGGTTCCGCAACCCGTTCCGGATCAGCGTGGACAAGGCCACCGGTGTGGTCTACGTCGGTGACTACGGGCCGGACGCCGGCTCCACCAGCTCCACCCGCGGGCCGTCCGGCCAGGTGGAGTTCAACCGGGTCGCCGCGCCCGGCAACTACGGCTGGCCGTACTGCACCGGCACCAACACCAGCACGGAGACGTACAACGAGTTCGACTTCGCCACCAGCGCCAGCGGCTCCAAGTACAACTGCACCGGCGGACCGACGAACAACTCGTTCCGCAACACCGGCCTGACCACCCTGCCGCCCGCCCAGCCGGCCTGGATCCGGTACGCCGGCGACGCCGGCACTCCGACCGAGTTCGGCGGCGGCTCAGAGTCGCCGATGGGCGGCCCGGTCTACCGGTACAACGCCTCGTCGACCTCCACCACCAAGTTCCCGCAGTCGTTCGACGGTCAGTTCTTCGCCACCGAGTTCGGCCGCGGCTGGATCAAGCCGATCCACGTCAACTCCGACGGCTCCCGGGGCACCATCGACACGTTCCCCTGGGTCGGCAAGCAGGTGATGGACTCGGCGTTCGGCCCGGACGGCGCGTACTACGTGCTCGACTACGGCACCGGTTACTTCAACGGTGACGCCAACTCGGCGCTCTACCGCTTCGACTACGTCGGCGGCGGCAACCGGGCGCCCACCGCGAAAGCCACCGCCAACCGCACCTCCGGGGCAGCCCCGCTCGCGGTGACCTTCTCCTCGGCCGGCTCGTCCGACCCCGAGGGCGGCACGTTGACCTACTCGTGGGCGTTCGGTGACGGGACCACCTCGACCGCCGCCAACCCGACGAAGACCTACAGCGCCAACGGCACCTACACCGCCACGCTGACCGTGCGGGACCCGCAGGGCGCCACCGGCAGCAGCAGCGTGCAGATCAGCGTCGGCAACACCGCGCCCACTGTCACGATCAACAACCCGGGCAACGGTCAGCTGTTCAGCTTCGGGGACACCGTGCCGTACAGCATCACGGTGACCGACCCGGAGGACGGCACCATCGACTGCACGAAGGTCAAGATGACCTACGTGCTCGGGCACGACCAGCACGGGCACCAGATCACCTCGAAGACCGGTTGCTCGGGCTCGATCACCATCCCGGTCGACGGCGAGCACGACGACGCGGCGAACATCTTCGCGATCTTCGACGCCGAGTACACCGACGCCGGTGGACTGACCACGCACACCCAGCACACGCTGCCGCCGCGGCACCGCCAGGCCGAGTTCTACGGCACCTCGTCGGGGATCAACGTGTTCAGCAAGACCCCGGCCGAGGGCGGCAAGACCGTCGGTGACATCAACAACGGCGACTGGATCGCGTTCCAGCCGTACCGGCTGGGCAACGTGACATCGTTCAATGCCCGGGTCTCCTCGGCGGGCGCCGGTGGCACCCTCCAGGTCCGGGCCGGCTCGGCCACCGGCACGGTGCTCGGCTCGGCCACGGTCCCCGTGACCGGCGGCTGGGAAACCTTCGCCACGGTCACCGGGACGATCACCAACCCGCCGACCGGCACGACCACGCTCTACCTGACCTTCGCCGGGTCGGGCACCGGGGCGCTCTACGACCTGGACGCCTTCTCCCTCGTCACCGGGACGCCCCCGGCCGGTGGGGCTGGGGCGATCAAGGGCCTCGGTGGCAAGTGCCTGGACGTGCGGAGCGCCGCCACCGCCGACGGCACGCAGATCCAGATCTACACCTGCAACGGCAGTACGGCGCAGACCTGGGCCGTGACGCCGAACTCGACGATCAAGTCGTTGGGCAAGTGCCTGGACGTCTCGGGTGCTGCCACCGCCGACGGCACCAAGATCCAGCTCTGGACCTGCAACGGCAGTGGCGCCCAGAACTGGGCCGCCCAGGCCGACGGCACGCTCCGCAACACGTCGTCGGGCAAGTGCCTCGACGTCTCCGGTAGCAGCTCCGCCGACAGCACGGTGGTCCACCTGTGGACCTGCACCGCCGCCGCCAACCAAAAGTGGACCCTGCCCTGAGCTGGCGGGAGGGGCCCTTCGACAACGCCTAGAGTGGTGCGAGGGGCCCCTCCTAACCGCAATTAGGAGAGCGATATGCGCAGACGCCTGCGACCCGTCCTCGGTGCGGCCATGGCCGCACTCGCCGTCATCGCCTGCACCACCCCGGCCACCCCGGCCAGCGCCGCCGACGCCCCGTACGACGTACTGGTCTTCTCCAAGACCGCCGGTTTCCGGCACGACGCGATCCCGGTCGGCATCCAGACCATCCGCGACCTGGGTGCGGCGAACAACTTCACAGTCACCGCGACCGAGGACGCCGCCGCGTTCACCACGAGCAACCTCAACCAGTACGAGGCTGTCGTCTTCCTCAACACCACAGGCGACGTGCTCAACGCCAGCCAGCAGACCGCCTTCGAGTCGTACATCGGCTCCGGCCGCGGGTACGTGGGTGTGCACGCCGCCGCCGACACCGAGTACGACTGGCCGTTCTACGGCAACCTCGTGGGGGCGTGGTTCTCCTCGCACCCCGCGATCCAGCAGGCCAACATGAAGGTGGAGGACCGGGGTCACGCGGCCACCGGGCACCTGCCGCAGACCTGGACCCGCACCGACGAGTGGTACAACTACCGCACCAACCCGCGTTCGACCGCCCACGTGCTGGCCACGCTTGACGAGTCGTCGTACTCCGGCGGCGGGATGGGCGCCGACCACCCGCTGAGCTGGTGCAAGAGCTACAGCGGTGGCCGGTCCTTCTACACCGGCGCGGGGCACACCCAGGCTTCGTACGCGGAGTCGGGGTTCCGGAACCACCTACTCGGCGGCATCCGGTACGCCTCCGGTCGGAGCAAGGCCGACTGCCGGCCCGAGACCGGCTACACCCCGCTGTTCAACGGTTCGACCGCCGGTTGGTCACAGGCCGGCCCGGGCAACTTCACCAACTCGGACGCCACCCTGACCTCGGTCGGCGGCATGGGGCTGTACTGGTACAACACGAAGCAGTTCACCAACTACTCGCTGAAGCTGGACTGGAAGCTGGCCGGTGACGACAACTCCGGCATCTTCATCGGGTTCCCACCGTCGAGTGACCCGTGGTCGGCGGTGGACAACGGCTACGAGATCCAGATCGACGCCACCGACGCGGCCGACCGCACCACCGGCGCGGTCTACACCTACAAGTCCGCCGACATCGCCGCCCGCGACGCGGCGTTGAACGCGCCGGGGGAGTGGAACACCTACGAGCTGCTGGTCGAGGGCGAGCGGCTGCAGATCTTCCTCAACGGGGCGAAGATCAACGATTTCACCAACACCGACCCGGTCCGCTCGCTGGCCGGCCACATCGGCATCCAGAACCACGGCACCGGTGACGACGCCCTCTTCCGCAACATCCGGATCAAGGAGCTGGGCACCACCCCACCGCCCACCGGCACGATCCAGGCCGAGGCGTTCAGCTCGGCCAACGGCGTCTCCGCGTTCACCAAGGAGGGCGCCAACGGTGGGCAGACCCTCGGCTACATCGAGCCGGGTGACTGGGCCGCGTACAACGGGGTCAACCTGACCGGGGTCACCTCGTTCACGGCCCGGGTCGTCTCCGGCGGGGCGGGTGGCACCATCCAGGTGCGCACCGGCTCGGCCACCGGCCCGGTGCTCGGCTCGGTCGCCGTGCCCAACACCGGCAGTTGGGCGACCTACGCCAACGTCACCACGGCGCTGTCCAACGTCCCGTCCGGCACCCAGAACCTCTACCTCACCTTCACCGGTAGCGGAACGGGGCTCTTCGACCTGGACGACTTCACCCTGGTCAAGGGCGGCGGCGGCACCGGGGTCGGCCCGATCAAGGGTCTGGCCGGCAAGTGCCTGGACGTGCGCAGCGGCGGGACCGCCGACGGCACCCAGATCCAGCTCTACACCTGCAACGGCGGCACGGCGCAGAGCTGGACGGTGTCCGGCTCGACCCTCAAGGCGCTGGGCAAGTGCCTGGACGTCTCCGGTGGTGGCACCGCCAACGGCACCAAGATCCAGCTCTGGACCTGCAACGGCAGCGGCGCGCAGAACTGGGCGGCGGCGTCCGACGGCACCCTGCGCAACCCGTCGTCGGGCAAGTGCCTGGACGTCTCCGGCAACAACTCCGCCGACAGCACCGTCGTGCACCTCTGGACCTGCCTGAACGCGGCCAACCAGAAGTGGACCCTGCCCTGACCGACTGACCCGGAGGGGCCGCGGCAAAGCGCGACGCGGTGTCTCCAACGAGCGTGATGTCTGTGAATCATCTTGATGACCCACAGACATCACGCTCGCACCGCTTCGTCGGCCGGGTCGGCGGGTGTGGCGGGTTGCGGGTGTGCGTGGACGCCGCCGACCGGCGTACAGCTGGCTGCCGTACCTTGACCTGCATGGGGTTGTTCGCGCAGTGGCGTGGGACGGTGCTGGCGCGAGGTCATCAGCTGCTCGGTGCGCTGGGCCGGGCCGAGGAGCCCGACGACCCGTCCGGGCCGACGCCCAGCCTGAACCGTCTCGACGCGTTGGTGGAGGGCTTCACCGCCGGCCAACCGGTGCGGTGGACCGTGGCCGGGCAACCCCGGCCGCTGCCCGGCCCGGTCGACGTGGTGGCGTACCGGATCATTGAGGAAGCGCTGACCAACGCCTGCCGGCACGCGCCGGGCGCTCCGGTCGGGGTCCGCCTGCGCTACGACGCCGCGGGCATCACCATCGAGGTCCGCGACGAGGGCGCCGGTCCCGCTCCGTCCGGCGGCGGCACCCAGGCCGCCGGCCGGGGTCTGCTCGGGGTACGCAGGCGCGCCGAGCGGCTCGGCGGCACGTTCTCGGCCGGCCCGCGCGCCGGTGGCGGCTTCACCGTGCGGGCTGTCCTGCCCGCCCCCGAGGAAATGGTCTGACGATCGGCCCACCGCAGGGCTTCCCCGATGGGGTGGCGCGGAAATAGGGTGGGGGTCGGCGACCGTGTTGGTGGCCGGTGACCCGGTGGGAGGCGCAACCCGCCGGGCTCAGGTGTGCTCCGCACCCACCGGTGACCGCACGAGTGCCGCGTACGTCCGGTCACCCTCGCCCCGGTCCGCACATGGAATCCCCATCACAAAGGGGAGAAGGACAATGGCGCGACCCATCACGCTCTTCACCGGCCAGTGGGCCGACCTTCCGTTCGAGGAGGTCTGCCGGCTCGCCTCCGAGTGGGGCTACGACGGTCTGGAGATCGCCTGCTGGGGCGACCACTTCGAGGTCGACAAGGCACTCGCCGACGACTCGTACGTCGAGCGCAAGCGCGAGACCCTCGCGAAGCACAACCTTGAGGTCTTCACGATCTCCAACCACCTCGTTGGTCAGGCGGTCTGCGACCACCCGATCGACGAGCGGCACCAGGACATCCTGCCCGGCCGCATCTGGGGCGACGGGGAGCCCGAGGGGGTTCGTCAGCGGGCTGCCGAGGAGATCAAGGACACGGCGCGGGCGGCGGCAAAGCTCGGAGTGAAGACCGTCGTCGGCTTCACCGGTTCGTCGATCTGGCACACCCTCGCGATGTTCCCGCCGGTGCCGCCGGCGATGATCGAGCGCGGCTACCAGGACTTCGCCGACCGGTGGAACCCCATCCTCGACGTGTTCGACGAGGTGGGGGTGCGGTTCGCGCACGAGGTGCACCCGAGTGAGATCGCGTACGACTACTGGACGACGAAGCGGACGCTGGAGGCGATCGGCAACCGGCCCGCGTTCGGGCTGAACTGGGACCCGTCGCACTTCGTGTGGCAGGAACTGGACCCGGTGAACTTCATCTTCGACTTCGCCGACCGGATCTACCACGTGGACTGCAAGGACGCGAAGGTGCGTACCGGGGATGGCCGGCGTGGCCGGCTCGCCTCGCACCTGCCCTGGGCCGACCTGCGGCGCGGGTGGGACTTCGTCTCCACGGGCCACGGCGACGTGCCCTGGGAGGACTGCTTCCGCGCGTTGAACGCGATCGGCTACACCGGCCCTATCTCGGTCGAGTGGGAGGACGCCGGGATGGACCGGCTGCTCGGCGCCCCGGAGGCGTTGGAGTTCGTCCGCCGGCTCGCCTTCGACGCACCGAGCGCTGCCTTCGACGCGGCGTTCAGCAGCAAGGACTGACCGCACCCCGGACAGACCACGGGCCGGTCGCCCTGCGGCGACCGGCCCGTGTACGTGCGATTGGTCAGAGCGTGCTGGCGTTCGTGCCCGAGCCGGACGGCTTGGTGCGGGGGTTGGTGGACGACGGCGACCCGGAGGTCGTGCCGACCGTGCTGGTGCCCGCCTTGGCGCCCACTGTGGCGGGCGTGCCGGCGAACGCGTCGTCGGCGGCGGTCAGCTCCTGCGTGCCGGTGCTGCCGTTGCCGGTGCCCAGCTTCTCGCCCAGTTTGGTCTGGCCGAGCTTGTCCTTGCCCTCGCTGTAGAGCTTGTTGGCCTGGGCCTGCGCGACCCCGGCCGCCTCCTGGACGGTCGGGTGGTCGAGCACCTTGCGGCCCCGGACCACGAGCTCTTCGTACTTTTCCCGGCCGGCACGGGCGCCCAGGACGAATCCCGCAGCCAGCCCGCCAAGAAACATGATCTTTCCGCGCATGGCGGCTCCTTCCGTACCTGACGCGCCGTCACCCCCGGCGAGTTGCCCCGTCGGAAGGCGACCTGTTCGCGCCTGCGTCCTCTGTCCGCAGCTAACTACCCATCCTGCTCTCCGCTCAAGCATGCTTGTGCCCGGATGGCGATTTACCCCTTTTGTCAATGCGACGGCGGGGCGGGAACCCACTGGACCGCCACCCCGGGATGTCCTGTACTCTTGTCCCGTCGCACGGCGTCGGGGAGATCCGAAGCCGCGCGGAGCACGATCCCCTGTAGCTCAATTGGCAGAGCAGCCGGCTGTTAACCGGCAGGTTATTGGTTCGAGTCCAATCGGGGGAGCTTTCCACGTACGCCCGTCAGCCACCGGCCGGCGGGCGTTTTCGTGTGTGTGATCCCGTTTCACCCCACCCTCGACCTGCTTGCCCGGCAGGATGGGGCGAGTGCGAATGTCCGGACGAGGCGGCAAGGCCACGCTGATCGCGGTGGCGGTCGTGCTGGCCTGGTTGGTGATCGGCGGCGTGGCCGGCCCGTACGCCGGGCGCCTCAGCGAGGTCGCCACCAACGACAACGCGGCCTTCCTGCCCACCGACGCCGAGGCGACCCGCGCCCAGGACCTCGCCGGCGAGTTCGTCGACAGGCAGACCATCCCGGCTCTGGTCGTCTACGAGCGCCCCTCCGGAATCACCGACGCGGACCGGCAACGGGTGCGCGCCGACGCCGCCCGCTTCGCCCAGATCCCCGGCGTGGTCACCCCGCTGCCCCCGCCCATCCCGAGCGACGACGGCCAGGCACTCCAGGTCGTCGTACCTGTGGACGACGCCGAGGGCGAGGAGATCGGCACTGTCGTCGAGCAACTCCGCGACATCACCGGCGGCGACCGGGACGGCCTCACCGTGGACGTCTCCGGCCCGGCCGGCCTGCTCGCCGACCTGATCGAGGTCTTCTCCGCCATCGACGGGCCACTGCTGCTTGTCACCCTGGTCGTGGTGCTCGTCATCCTGCTGATCGTCTACCGCAGCCCGGTCCTCTGGATCTTCCCGCTGCTCGCCGCCGGGATGTCGTACGCCCTCGCCTCGGTCTTCGTCTACCTGCTCGCCGACGCGGACGTGGTCAAGCTCAACGGGCAGGCCCAGGGCATCCTCACCGTGCTGGTCTTCGGCGCCGGCACCGACTACGCGTTGCTGCTGATCGCTCGCTACCGGGAGGAGCTGCACCGGCACGACCGCCCCTGGGACGCCATGAAGACCGCCTGGAGGGGCGCCGCGCCGGCCATCATCGCGTCCGGCGGCACTGTCATCGTCAGCCTGCTCTGCCTGCTGCTGTCCAGCCTCAACTCCAACCGGGCGCTCGGCCCGGTCGCCGCCATCGGCATCGCCGCGACCCTGCTGGTGATGCTCACCTTCCTGCCCGCGCTGCTGGTGCTCGGCGGACGGTGGGCGTTCTGGCCCCGACGGCCCCGCGCCGACCAGGCCGACCCGCGGGCCGAACACGGCATCTGGAGCCGTGTCGCCGGCTTCGTGGCCCGGCACGCCCGGCCGATCTGGCTGACCACCGCCGTCGTGCTGGCCCTGCTGACGCTCGGCCTCACCCAGCTCGGCGCCACCACGCTCGGCCAGTCCGACCTGTTCACCCAGCGCACCGACTCGGTCGACGGTCAGGAGGTGATCTCCCGGCACTACCCGGCCGGCACCGGCAGCCCGGCCACCATCTTCACCACCGAGCAGACCGCCCGGCAGGTCGCCCAGGTGGCGAAGGACGTGCCCGGCGTCGCCGATGTCCGCCCCCTTCCGGCCGGACCGCAGACCGGCCCACCCGAGGAGAACGCCGCCCCTAAGGTCGTCGACGGGCGGGTGCAGCTGGAAGCGACCCTGACCGACTCACCCGACAGCGACGGCGCCGAGCGGACCATCCGCGAGCTGCGGGTGGCCGTACACCAGGTGCCCGGCGCGGACGCGGTGGTCGGTGGCTTCACCGCGATCAACGTGGACACCTCGGACGCCGCGAAGCGCGACCAGAACGTCATCATCCCGGTGGTGCTTGTGGTCATCGCTGTCATCCTGGCCCTGTTGCTGCGCGCGCTGCTCGCCCCGCTGCTGCTGATCGCCACAGTGCTGCTCAGCTTCGCGGCGACCCTCGGCCTCTGCGCGCTGCTGTTCCGGCACGTCTTCGACTTCCCCGGCGTGGACTCGTCGTTCCCGCTGTTCGCGTTCGTCTTCCTGGTCGCGCTCGGCATCGACTACAACATCTTCCTGATGAGCCGGGTCCGCGAGGAATCGGTCGAGCGAGGCACCCGCGCCGGGGTGCTCGCCGGCCTCGCCGTCACCGGCGGGGTGATCACCTCCGCCGGCATCGTGCTCGCCGCGACGTTCTCCGCCCTCGCCGTCCTGCCACTCGTGGTGCTCGTCGAGTTGGGTACGGCGGTCGCGATCGGGGTACTGATCGACACCATCATCGTCCGGTCGCTGCTGGTGCCCGCACTCGCGTACGACATCGGGCCGAAGATCTGGTGGCCGGGCCGGTTGTCCCGGGCGAACGGTGAGCGGGAGGCGCGCGGTGCTGGCTGAAACCGATGTGGTCATCGTCGGCGGCGGCCTGGCCGGCCTCGCCGCCGCCCGCCGGCTGCACCGCGCCGGCGTGCCGTGGCGGCTGGTGGAGGCCGAGGGTCGGCTCGGCGGCCGGGTCGCCACCGAGGTGGTCGACGGTCACCTCATCGACCGGGGCTTCCAGGTGCTCAACACCGCCTACCCCCGGCTCGGCACGCTGCTCGACACCGACCAGCTCAACCTCGGGTACTTCACCTCCGGTGTGCTGGTCCGCAAGGGCGACAAGCTGCTGCGGCTGGTCAACCCGCTGCGCGAACCGACCGGTGGGCCCGGCACCGCGCTCGCCGGCGTCGGCTCCCTGCTCGACCGGCTACGTTTCGCCGCGCTCGCCACCGGCTGCGCCACACTGCCCGCATCCCGGTTGCTCGCCGCGCCGGAAACCAGCACCGAGACGGCGCTGCGCCGCGCCGGCCTCTCCGACGCCATCATCGAGGAGCTGCTGCGACCGTTCCTGTCCGGTGTGTTCATCGAACGGGAACTCTCCACCTCCAGCCACGTACTGGCGATGGTGCTGCGCTCCTTCGCCCGCGGCCGGATCGGCCTGCCCGCCGAAGGGATGGCCGCGCTGCCCCGGGCCATCGCCGCACCGCTGCCCGCCGACCTGCTCGACCTGGACACCCCGGTCGCGGAGGTCACCCCGGGCCGGGTCCGCACCCAGGCCGGCGACATCCGCTGCCGGGCCGTCGTGGTCGCCGTCGACCCGCCCGCCGCGTCCGCGCTGCTGCCGGCCCTGGCGACGGTACGCATGCACAGCTACACCACCTACTACCACAGCGCCCCCGAGCCGCCGCTCACCGAACCGATCCTGCTCGTCGACGGCGACCGACGCGAACTCGTCGCCAACACTGTGGTGCTCAGCAACGCCGCCCCGACGTACGCGCCGGCCGGACGGCACCTGATCGCCACCTCGGTGGTCGGTCCGAATGCCCCACCCGAGCCGACCATCCGGGCCGAGCTGACCCGGCTGTACGGCCGCTCCACCGCCGACTGGACCCACCTCACCACCGTGGCCGTTCCGCGGGCGCTACCCGCCGCACCGCCGCCGCAGGGACGGCTGCGCAAGCCGGTGGCGTTGGGGGAGGGCCTGTTCGTGGCCGGCGACCACCGGGACAGCCCATCGATCCAGGGCGCCCTCACCAGCGGCTGGCGCGCCGCCGGCGCCGTCCTGGACGAGCTGCGCGCCGGCTGACAGGCGTACCCGAGCACGCTGTTATATTCCTGTTGCCCATCGTGCTGGTGCACGCGTGGGCGCCGGCCGGCTCGATGCTGGCTGCTGACCGCCTAGCGGGATAAGATCCGGCGCGGTGTTCGGGGCGGTAGCTCAGCCGGTTAGAGCAGGGGACTCATAATCCCTCGGTCGCGGGTTCGAGTCCCGCCCGCCCCACCACGTTCGTGACCTACGGTAGAACGCTCGCCGACAAGCCGGCGAGGACCCGGTCAACTCATCTTCATCATCTTGCTGGCTGCGGCCATAAGGTCGTCCATGGAGTTGAAGTTGTCCATTGGCATCTTCTTCATCATCTCCATCTGATCATTGCTGGCACCACGCTGCATCATCTGATTCATGATCTGCTGCTTGCTCGCCGGAAAGCTCATTCCTTCGAGCATCTGCATCATCTGCTGCTGCATCATCTTCATGTCCATGACCTGCGCATACCCGAGGCAATTCGGCCCAAACTGGTCGGCTATCGCTCGCTGAGAAGTCCGCCCGCGGGTCAGGTTTGGTACAGCACCGCCCGGTAGCCCCACAACGCCGCGACGATCAGCAGCGCGATCCCCACCGCCAACGGCCACCAGCGACCACGCGGGCGGGCGAGGGCGACGACGACGGTCGCCACATAAAACACCACGACGACAGCCGTCCAGAGTGTCGCGGTGGACACCCGACCGGCGATCCGGCAGCCGGCACGCGCGGGCAGGACGGCCGCGCAGACGTCAAAGCGCGGCACGGCCAACCACCAGAAGCCCGCCGCGGCAGCCGCCGCTATGACGGTGGCCGCCGCGACCCCAAGCCACGAGAGGACGCGCACGGGCATCGTCACCTCCGCCGGCTCGTTCATAGCCGGAACGATAATCGTCGGCCTCGCCGTGGACCACAGCCAAGAGCACCCGCTGACGCCGACGCCACCCGACAACGGCAGGCGTGCTGACCGGGGAAACAGCTACCGGACCAGTCATCACCGATCTTCTATCCCGAGGCTGGTCAGGGAGGCGTGGTCCCGTGATGAATGCGAAGATCTCCGATATGAAGCCAGCCAAGAACCCGTGGTGGCAGACAGCCAAGACGCCGAAGCAGAGTTTCGTCAGGGGAGGTGTCTGGCTTCTCGTGGCCGTTGGGTGGGCGGCCGTGGCCCTCGGAGACCCCAAGCCGTGGCGTTGGGTATTTGCCGCACTGTGGGCGGTCGTCGGTGTGGGCTACCTGGTGTCAGCCGTGTTGCTGCGGCGACGGCAGCGCGCGACTCAGGATGGGGCAGGGCCAGACCCTGCGGTCCGGGCCGACTGAGCGCGATTCGCTACCGCCTGCCAGTCGCGTAAAGCTCACTGCGGGGTCAGTCGCATCGTGGCGGCTAACCGAGTCACGTCGGCCGCCGTCGGTCCGGCGCGGAACACAGCGGTCAGCGCCGCCCGGGCCACGGGGCGGATTCGTGTCTCCCAGGTGGCGATGCGGTCGGCGGCGACCAGCGCCCGGCCGGCGGAACGCACGTCGCCGAGGTCCAGATAGGCGTGGGTGATGTCGATCAGGTGGGCGGCCCGGTGTTCGGCGGGGAGCAGATGCCAGGCGTTACCGCTGGTGGCGCGTTGGTGAGTGCTCACGGCGGATTGGTGGTCACCGAACCACATCGCGATCAGGGCGTGGGCGAGGTCGACAGGTGTGGGACCGAACCCGATGCCGTCGCAGTCGTGCTGACGCTGGCCGTCGGCGAGGCGAGCCGCGCGCTCGGTGATTTCGCCTGCCGCGCTGGCGTCCCCGCTGACTGCGGCACCGAGCGCCGCTTCGATCAACAGGGTCCCCATCACGCCGGGCCGGCGGACGTGGGACGGTGCCAAATCCAACTGGCCTACGGCGTCGACGGCGGCCGTCATCGCCAGCCGGCCTCGTCGCAGGGCTCGCAGCGCCTGCGCGAGAGAGATCGCCGCGAGGCCGGTGCGCCAGGGGTCACCGGAGGCGGCGCTCATCGCCCGATCGGCGGCCAGCCAGGCGAGATCCGCCTCGCCGAGTTTGACCAGCACCTGGGCGGCGAGCCGGTACACCCGTACCAGCAAATCCGCGGTGTCTCCCGCCCGCGTGCGGCTATCGCAGAGCAGGTCGGGCAGCAGACGCAGCACCTGGGGGTGGTGGCCGTTGCGGTACGCGCTCCACGCGTACCCCGCCTGGGCATCGAGCTGAGCCAACGACGGCGCTGGCTTGCCGCCGGCGGGTAGGTCGTAGCGGGCCAGCGCCGCGCGGAGTCGTTCCACGTCGCCGCCGGTGTCGGGGAGTTGCTGGCGCGGGGCCTTGCCCGCGAGCAGGACCTCTGGGGCGACGCCGAGGGCTGCGGCGACCGTCTCGATCACCGAGAGCCGATCGAGGGTACGCACTCCTCGCTCGACCTTGTCCACCCAGCTCTTCGACTTGCGGATCCGGTCGGCGAAGACCTGCTGGCTCATGCCCCGACGTGCGCGTAGCTCTGCCATCCGCCGCCCGATTGGCGGCTCGTTGCCGTTGCGGCGGCTGGGCTGGTTCATTGCTCCCGCTCCGGCGATGGCTGGATGGCATCGGTGGACTCCCCGCAGCGCGGGCACCATCGCGACTTGACCCGGAAGGCGAGGAGCCCGCACAGGAACCCGGGCACCAGGCCGCCGAACACGATCGATACGACTTCGGAAACCATTCGCACGCTCGCTTTCTGGCGACGCCGGGACCGGGAGTTTGCCGCGCGCCGGTGACTCACGCTGTGACGACGCTTCATTGCTGACAGTCATCAGACTTGCGCATCATGTGATGCAAAGCAAGAAGATGTACATGATCGACACGCCGGGCACGTGAGTCAGGGCGGGCCGAAGAGCGCGGCGCGGTGCAGAATCATGACATGCCTCGATTTACGCCCGCGACACCGCGCTCCCGGCGACTGGGCCGGGAGCTACGCAAGCTCCGCGAAGCGAAGGGCCTGACCGGTGAGGGAGTGGCGGACACCGTCACCTGCTCACCGTCTCGAATCAGCCGGATCGAGTCGGGAGAGATCAGACCTCGCGTCGGCGACGTGATGGAGCTGCTGGTCGCGTACGGCGTCAAGATTGACGAGGAACCGGGGACCTCGCTGCTCGATCAGGCGCGCGGCCTGCGTGAGGACGGCTGGTGGCAGCGCCTTGGTGGCAAGTACGCCACCTACATCGCGTACGAGATCGAGGCCGTGGAGCTGAAGAACTTTGAGCCGATGCTCGTGCCCGGTCTACTGCAGACCGAGAGCTATGCCCGCGAAGTCAACGTCATCGGCCGCGAGACCGACCCGGAGACCGTCGAGCAGCGGGTTTCCGCGCGAATGACCCGGCAGGAGGTGCTGCGTCGGAAGCCCACGCCGTTGCGGATGCACGCCATCCTGTCCGAGGCGTCGGTACGTACCGAGGTCGGCGGCCCGGACGTGCTGCGTGAGCAACTGGATCACCTGGTCATGCTGAGTCGGCTGCCGAACGTGACGATCCAGGTGCTGCGCTTCGAGGCCGGCTCCCACTTGGCGGACAGCAGCGGCTTCGCCCTGCTCAGCTTCGAGCGCGACGAGCCGCCACTGGGCTACATCGAGACCCTGGCTGGCGAGCTGTTCCTTGAGTCGAGCCGCGACCTGGCGCGGCTGGCGGCGGCGTACGACAATCTGAAGACGCTGGCGATGTCACCCGCCGAGTCGATCAAGTTCATCAAGGAGCTGAGCAAGCATGGAACGTAACGCCTGGCGCACGTCGAGCCGTTCCGGCAGCAATGGCCAGTGCGTGGAGGTGCGCGACCGGCGCGTCCAGGTCGACGTTCGCGACTCCAAGGCGCCCGATGCCGGAATGCTGAGCTTCGCGCCCGCCGCCTGGGACGCGTTCGTCGACACGATCAAGACAAACGCCGGCCGCCCCTGACCCGGCAGGACGGTGACATGGTCCAGGGCACGCGTGACGAGCTGCTCGAACGCTTGGCTGAGGCGGTTGACTCCGTTACGGTCGCCCACCCGACGCGGGTCGCCATCGACGGACCGCCCGCCTCCGGCAAGACCACCCTCGCCGACGAGTTGGCCGCCGTCCTGCGTGAACAGGGGCGCGACGTCATCCGCGCCACGATCGACGATTTCCTCCTTCCCCGGGCGCAGCGCTACGCGCGCGGCGAGTACTCGGCCGAAGGCTGCTACTACGACACCCACGACAACGACGCGCTGAACCGGGTCCTGCTCGATCCGCTCGGGCCGGGCGGAGATCGACTCTTCCAACCCGCTGTCTACGACCGCACCGCGGATGCCGTGCTGTCTCCGCCGGTCACGACTGCCCCGGCCAACGCCGTTCTCGTCTTCGACGGTGTCTTCCTCCTGCGCCCGGAACTGCTTGATCGGTGGAACCTGCGCGTCTTCGTGTCGACGGCACTGGAGGAGACAGTGGATCGTGCCGTGATCCGAGAGCGCCGGGTGTCATCTCGGGCCGACGTCGAACGACGCTGGCGCGAGCGTTACATCCCCTCGCAGCAGCTCTACTTCGCTACGGCCCGCCCGACCCGGCACGCCGACATCCTCGTGCACAACGACGAGCCCCAGCGCCCGGTTTGGGAGACCGCCCGACGAGAAGACCAACTTTCCGAAGCCCTGACGGCCGGTGAGTGACCGCGCTTATCCCACGGCGCGCACCCTACTGCCGTCACCGTTCCCTTATCCGTTGCCGCCACCACGCCTGCGCGTGCCACGCGCTCAACTCGGCAGCTCGGGGGTCAGGCAGAGTCTTCCGGCGAAACTCCTCGTCCAACGGGTCGACGACACGCCGCAACTCGCGGGAGGCGGCCGTTGGCAGTCGGCGCATCGCGTCGCCCAGGACGTCTCGCTGGTACAACACATCGCAACCCGGACAGGAACAGTCATCCCCTAGATCCAGCCACCGTCCCGAGCGTCGAATGGCGCTACGGTAGCCGTCCAGCGCGGTCGCTACTGGAAGGAAACCCGGATGGGTGCCTTCGAGCCTGACGATCGCCGCGTTCGCGCCTTTCGACAGACCATCGATGGGGCGGAGCTTGCCCGCATTCCGCCCGGCTGACTTCAACGGTGCGCGCAGCGCACCCGGCGACCTACGCGCCATGGACCTTTCGGAACTGAGTCATGACGAGCACCCTGCCACACCATTGCCAAGACCTGCCAACCCATTGATCTTCTGGGTCAGCCCGGCGGGCGCCGATCGCGTACCTTGCGGGCATGCCACTGGCACCCGCTGACGTGCTACGACGCACGGGCGTTCTCGCGCCACGTCGTCGCCTCGCAACGATCGCACTTTCCCTGGCGCTGGTCACCGTAGGGCTGGTCGGCGGCTTCGGGGCGGCCAAGCTTGCCGACGACCCGCACACCGCCCGGCCGGAGCTGCTCGTCGGGGTGGTCACCTGGTCGAACGAGCAGACCAGGTTGGTCGCCTTCGAGGAAGACGAGACCGCTCGCCGCCCTCTTGACGGCGACACGATCTACTCGGTGATCGCCGAGAGCTGGCAGGACGTGGGCGGGACACTGCATCACGGCGGTACGTACCCGACCTGCCTGGCCGGCGAGAAGGACGATCCCGTTTCAACGGACCGACACCGGGTCGAGCTCGAGGTCCTGCACCGCGACACCGGCGGTCAGCCACAGCACATCGCCGTCCATGTCCGCTGCCTCGACTGATGGCATGAGCCCAGTCGGTCTCAGCCGATGTTGATCAGCAGGATCTGGTCGTCGCGGAGTTCGGAGATGGTGTCGCGCAACATCCGCAGCGTGTCCAGACCGGCCACGCCGCTCTCCTCGAAGGCCACCCCCATCTCCTCGAAATGGGCGACCAACTCGTCCTCGCGGTGCGCGCTGGGATCGAGCTGCTCCACCAACCGCCGGGCGGGAGCGACGAGCGTGGTCAGGCCGTAGGCGCTGTTGATGGCCTCCGACTCGGCATTGAGCTCCGGCTGCTCCAGGTCGATGCCACGTTCCTCCAGATAGGTCAGGACGTAGAGCATGCAGTACCCGGACCAGTCGTACTCCTGCCGTGCCTTGCCCCCGTGTTCCGCCAGGTACGTGTGGAACGACGACGGCGATGTGCGGGCCAGGCGGGCCAGTTCGGTGATGCTGTCCCTGGGGACCAGTGTCAGTGACGCGATAGCAGACAACGCATCCTCCGTCGGTTCAGGAGAGCACGCGGTAGGTGACGTGCAGGACCGAGCTTGCCGCGCGCGACGTCACCTGTTCGAGCTTCTGCGGCGGGACACCGTCGAACAGCCGCACGCCGGAGCCGAGGGTGAGGGGCACGATGTGCAGCCGCAGCTCGTCGACCAGGCCGGCGGCGAGGTACTGGTTGATGGTGGTCGCGCCGCCGTGGATGAGGATGTCGCCGTCACCGGCCGCCGCGCGCGCCTGCGCGAGCGCCGACTCGATTCCGTCGGTGACGAAGTGGAAGGTCGTGCCGCCCTCCATCGGCTGCGGCTCGCGCGCGTGATGCGTGAGCACGAACACCGGCTTGTGGAACGGGGGGTCCTCACCCCACCAGCCATTCCACTGCCGATCCCAGGGGCCACGCACGGGGCCGAACATGTTGCGCCCCATGACGACCGCCGAGGCGGCTTTGATCAGGTCGAGCTCGGCCTGGTTCTCGTCGGCGGCGTCGAACATCCAGGCGTGCAGCCCTCGGCCCCAGCCGTCACCGCCGTCGTCGCCGAACGGGCGTTCCTCGGTCTGGTTGTGCCCGGCTGAGTACCCGTCGACAGAGATGGTCTGGTCGACGATCACCGTGCCGATACGTGTGGTCACAGCGCTCCCCATTGACGACGCGTGGGCGAGACATCAGCCTACGACCACCCCTGTGCGTCGCACAGCCTGCCTCGCGCCCGAGCCGGTACGCCGATGGCGGACATCGCCTCCCCGTAGCGTCGGTACGCCTGTGCGGCCTCGCCGTGCCGGCCCGCAGCGGTGAGCGTCCGGATGAACTCACCGTGCACACCCTCGTCGTGGGGTTCCAGTTCGAGGGCGCGGCCGAGGTGCCGGATGGTCTCGTCGATGTCGCCGTCGTCGCGGGCGAGCGAGGCCAGCTTGCGTACCACGCGCAGGTAGACCCGGCGTGCCTCCTCGCGGGTCGGTCGGGACCAGTCGTCGTACGGCTCGTCCTCCAGGAAGTCTCCCCGGTAGCGCTGCTCGGCGAGGAGCAGCGCGGCGCGGGCGTCTTCGGTTTCGCCCTGCTCGGCCAGCCGGAGGCCGTGTGCCGATTCGGTGCGGAACTCCTCGACGTCGAGTTCGACGTGACCGACGTCGAGGGCGAGGCTCGGGTGCGCGGCGATGACGAAGTGGTCCGTCGGGCTGCGGCGCTGCGGATCGAGCACGCCGCGGAGGGTGGACAGCGCCACGGACAGCCGGTGACTGACCCGGGCCGGGTCCTGGGCGGGCCACAGCATCTCGCCGAGTTGTTCCCGGGGCACCGCGCGACCACGCCGGGCGGCGAGGATGCGGAGGAGGTCGCGGGCCTTACGTGACTGCCAGGCCGCCGCCACCACCTGCGTGCCGTCCACGTACACCTCGAAGCGTCCGAGGGTGCGGACGGTGACCTGCGCGGGGCGGCGGGGGCCCTGCCGGCTGAGCGTCGGCGGCGGCACCCCGGCGCTGGCCAGCCGTTCGGCGGCCAACCGGGCGTCGACGCGCTCCTGAGGATCCGCCCCGGGCAGCCGGCTCAGCAGCACCGTGAGTCGGTCCGCGGCCACGACCGACGTGATGTCGCGCAGGGTCGCCGCCGCCTCCCGCCAGGCGCGTCGGGTGTCGTCGGTGTCGGTGGCGGCGGCCCCGCGAAGCTCCAGCGCCTCGGCGAGCGCCGCACGGTCACGATGCCGGCGGGCGGCTGCGGACGCCGTCAGCGCCACCTCCGCGGCCTGTGCGCGGTCGCCGATCTCCAGCGCCACCCAGCCGAGCGCGAGTCGGGCGGTCGCCGAGTCCGGGCCGCGTTCCAGTTCGACGGCGCGTTGGGCCAGGGCGAACGCGGTGTCGCCGTCCTCGGCGGCCAGCACGCGGGCCAGTCCGGCGAGCGCCGGCACCTGGATCTGGAGATCGTTGACGGGTTCGCTGGCGCGCAACGCCTCCTCGTACGCCGCGCGGGCCAGGTTGGTACGGCCGCGCAGGGCGTGGATATCGCCGATACCCACCAACGGGTACGCCACCTTGCGGGATCCCATCCGCTGAAGCAGCGGTACGGCACGTTCGTAACACGCGGTGGCCTCGGCGAGCTGACCGAGGTGGAAGTGCGCCGAGCCCTCGTTGCAGAGGGCCAGCGCGAGCATCGCGGCGTACCCGTTGGTCTGGGCCAACTCCACAGCGGGCCGCACCTCCGCCAGTGCTTCGAGGTATCGGCCCTCGCCCACCAGGGCGGACGCGCGGTTGGCGCGGATGCGGGTCACCTGGACGGTGTCGCGTGCCGCCTCGGCGGCGTGCAGCGCCTTCTCGTGATGCTCGTCGGCTGCCGGTCGGTCACCACGAAGCTTGGCGTCCAGGGCGAGCGCGGTGTGGGCGGCGGCGAGCGCCGCGTCACCGCCGATCGCCGTCGCCGCGGCGAGGGCCCGTTCGGCGTTGTCCTGGCACGCCGCGGCGTTTCCGCTGGTCCACTGGGCCGCGGCCGTCCAGGCGAGCAGTCGGGCGTTGTCGGTGGACGGGTGCGCGTCGAGCACACCGCGTTGGAAGACCTCCAGGGCGGAGTGCGGTTCGCCGCGCAGGTAGTGCACGAGGCCGTACCGCCAGGCCAGCCCGGCAGCGAGGGACTCCTGACGGTCGGCCAGCATGGCGTACGCGGCGAGTGCGGGCTCGAAGTCGCCGCGCATCTGCTGTGCCTCTCCGTAGAGCAGCCGCAGGTCGTCGGACCGGGCGTGCTCGGGCAGGGACTGGAAGGCGTCGACGACGGCCTCGGCGCCGCCCGCGGCGAGCAGCGCCGCGCCGTGGTCGGCGAGGATCCGCGCCGCGGCCTCGGTGACACCCGATTCCTGGTACGACCGCAGGGCCGCGACGAGGAACCCGTGCTCGGCGTACCACTGTGCCGCTCTCGCGTGCAGGCGTTGCGTCCCCGCCGGGGTCAACGGGAACCGGCGGCGGGCGACGCTGGCGACGACCGGCACCATCCGGTATTCGTGCCCGTCGGTCGTCGTGGGGAGGAGGATGCCGGCGCGGGTCAGCTGGTCCAGCCAGTGAACTCCGTGTCGGTGCCCGAGCACGCGGGCCAGGTCCCTGTGGAACGGGTCGAGGTGCGCCGCGTCGCGCAGCAGCCGCTGGACCTCGGGCGCCAACTCCGCGAACACGTCGCGCACCAGACAGGACTCCAGCGGCGTACCCGGCTCGGTCAGGTCATCCCAGTCCGTGCCGGCGGCAGCGGCCGTCCGTGCGGCCAGGGTGACCAGTGCCGGCCAACCGGTGGTCGCGGCGTGGATCCGGGCCGCGAGTGCCGGGTCGGTCAGACCGTGGTCGGCGAGGAGGGACGCCACCTGGTCGAGTGAGAGCCGGAGGTCCGGCGGGCCGTGCTCGGCGAGCAGCCCCGACTGCCGGCGGGAGAGTGTTGGCGGGTGGCGGGTCACCAGAACCACCCTGAGCTGCGGCGGAAGGTGTTCGAGGCTGTCCAGCAGCGCCTGTAGCCGGCGGCGGGGGAGTCGCGGCACGTCGTCGAGGACGAGCCAGCTCGGCTCGTCGACGGGCAGGTCCGGCGAGGACCGGGCGCTCAGCGAGAGAAGGTGTTCCGGCCCGGCTGTCGCCAGGGCTGCGAGGTCCGCCGCGTCGCACCAGCGCGCCGGGCGGTCACCCAGCCAGTCTCGTACGGCGAACGTCTTGCCGTACCCGGCCGCGGCCACCACGAGCGTGCACCGCCGGCTCAACCCGTGATCCGCTGTCGCGCTCATCGGCTGCCTTCCAGTCGAAGCCGGTCCATGTCTCATTTGGCGCTGCCCCGGCGGGCCTGCGCACCCGAACGTCGCCGTTACGACACCGAAACAGGGGCGCGATTGACGCCACCTTGACGGCGCTCTGAACCTCGCCTCGAAGGATGGCGACGGCACACAGAGACGCGATCCGTCCGGGTCCGCGTCTCGGGATCGATCGGATGAGGAGTTGTGATGGCAAGAATGCTGTCGGGACGGGCACTGCTCGCAGTGCTGGTCGTCCTGCCGACGGTGGCCGCGTGGAACGCCGCGCCGGCCAGCGCCGCCGGGGGGCCGAGTTCAGCGGTGTACGACGACGAGCCCGTGGACCGCGAGATCGAGCTGGCGCGGCTGGGCTACCAGAACGGTGTACGGGTGGTGTTCTCCCGTGACGCGGAGTCCGGCGACTGGGGCATTCGTCAGGACGGGGCGATGGGCCGCAACGCGCCCCTGGCGTACGACGACAAGCAGGGCATCCTGAAGACCTACCTGACCATCACGCCCCGGTCCGTGCCGGTGCCGCGGGAGCTGCTGTCGGAGCCGCCGGCCGGCACGCCCACACCACCGGAGCTGGCCAACCGGACCATCGCCGCGTCGGTGGTCGTCGCCGACGATCTCGCCGTGCCGACGTCGGGTGGCATGGCCGCGGCGGCGGTGATGACCTGCTGGGACCTGTACTGGAACTCGTACAACTGGGCCGAGCTGCCCGGCTACCCGAACCCGGGCTCGGTGTGGCATCCGTCGAAGACGTACTACTCGTCCGACTTCGGCGGGATGAAGATGTACTCCTACAGCTACCTCGCCAACTGCGGCGGGTATGCCCGGCACCGGATCTACTACAAGTCGTTCGGTGACTACTACAAGCACCACGACTACGAGGTGGCGGCGTACCACTGGCAGGCGGTCAAGAAGGGTTCGGTGCACCGCTACCGCAAGGTGTCCTACGACAGCGCGGAGGGGGACACCCGCAACGGCAAGTACACCGGCTAGCGGCGTCGGTGGCGGTGGGCCCTGCGTCACGCCCACCGTCACCCGGCGTGCCCGTGGATCGTGTCCATTACGCGACGAATAGATCGAGTTTGCTGGGCTGGGGACGTTAGTTTGATTCGGTGATGTCAATCGCTGGCACGGGCGTGCGCGTCAGGCTGCTCGGGCCGGTGGAGGTGGTCGTCGCCGGCAGTCCGCAGGCGGTGAACGGCCTGCGCCGCAAGGCGGTGCTGGCGACGTTGGCGCTGCACGCGGGCCGGGTGGTCAGCGTCGACCGGCTCATCGACGTGGTCTGGGGCGACCAGCTACCGGCCACCGCGGCGAACACGTTGCAACGCCACGTCTCCTACCTGCGCGGGGTGCTCGGCGAGCCCGGATCGATAGTGGCGCGCCAGCCCGGTTATCTGCTCGGCACCGGGCCGGATTCCACTGATGTCCAGGCCGCCGAGCGCCTCATCGAGCTGGCCCGGCGCTCGACGGACCCCAACGAGCAGGTGAAGCACCTGACGGCCGCTGTGGCGCTGTGGCGGGGCCCACCGTTGGCCGACGTGGCCGGGTCCGCCTGGCTTGAGGAGCAGGCGGAACACCTGGCCCGCCTGCGCTTGGAGGCCGAACGATCCCTCGCCGAGGCCCGGTTGTCCGTCGGTGAGCACGCCGGGCTCGTCCCCGGATTGGAACGGCTCGTCCGACAGCACCCCCTCGACGAGCACCTGCACGCGCAACTGATGCTCGCCCTGTATCGCGACGGCCGCCAGGGCGAGGCGGTCGCCACGTACCGGCGGCTGCGCGACAACCTGCGGGAGAACCTCGGCATCGACCCGGGTCCGCGGCTACGGGATCTGGAGTGCGCCATCCTGCGCCAGGACACCGCGATCGCCGCCCCGGCCCCGGCTGCGGCCGCGGCGGTGCCGGTCGCGGCGCAACTGCCTCCGCCCGTACCCACGTTCACCGGACGTGACGCGGAGATCGCCGCCCTCGACGCGCTCGTCGACCGGGGCGGCGCGGTCGTGGTGTCCGGGACCGCCGGCGTCGGCAAGACCGCGTTTGCCGTGCACTGGGCGCACCGCGCGGCCGCGCGCTTCCCCGACGGGCAGCTCTACGTCAACCTGCGCGGCTTCGACCCGGCGGCCACACCTACCGAACCGGCGCGGGCGCTGCACGGATTCCTGGAGGCACTCGGCGTTCCGGCGGCGCGGATGCCCAGCGACCCGGACACGATGGTGAGCCTGTACCGCACGACTGTGGCCGGTAAGCGTCTGCTGGTGGTGCTCGACAACGCGCGCGACGCGGAACAGGTCCGGCCGTTGCTGCCCGGCTCGCCGGACTGCCTCGCGATCGTCACCAGCCGCGACCAGCTCATCCCGTTGGTCGTCACCGAAAGCGCCCAACCGGTGCCCCTCGACCTGCTGAGCCCTGGCGAAGCCCGCGACATGCTGGTCCGCCGCCTCGGGGAGCGCCAGGTCGCCGCCGAACCCGCAGCGGTCGACGACATCGCCGACAGGTGCGCGCGGCTGCCCATCGCCCTGGCCATCGTCGCGGCCAGAGCCGCCACCAACCGGCACTTCTCGTTGGCCGCCGTCGCCGGCGAACTGGGCGACCTGGACGCCTTCCGCGCAGGCGACGAGGCCACCGACGTCCGGGCGGTCTTCTCCTGGTCGTGCCGCACGCTCAGCCCACCAGCGGCCCGGCTGTTCCGGCTGCTGAGCCTGCATCCCGGCCCGGACGTCGCCGCCCCGGCCGTGGCCAGCCTGGCCGGCGCCGACGGGCAGACGACCGGTCCCCTGCTGACCGAGCTGACCCGGGCGAACCTCTTCACCGAGCACACGTACGGGCGCTACGCGTTCCACGACCTGCTGCGCGCGTACGCCGCCGACCTCGCCGACGAGACCGAGCCGCCGGCCGAGCGTCGGGACGCCGTGCACCGGCTGCTCGACCACTGCCTGCACACCGCCCACGCCGCCGACCTCGCACTGCACCCGCACTTCAGCGCGATCAGCCTCCCGCCACCCCGGGCGGGTGTGACGCCGGAACGCCCCAGGAGCCGGTCGGCCGCCGCGGCCTGGTTCACCGCCGAGGTCCCCGTCCTGCTCGCCGCGGTACCGCTCGCGGCGCGGTCCGGGTTCGAGGGACACGCCTGGCGACTCGCCTGGACCCTTGCCGGCTTCCTGCACCGGCAGGGGCACTGGCAGGACTGGCTCGGCACGCAACAGATCGCGCTGGCCGCCGCGTCCCGCATCGGGGACCAGGCGGGGCAGGGCCACGCGCACCGCAGCCTCGGTCTCGCCTGCTCCCGGCTCCGACGGTACGACGAGGCCGACGACCACCTGCGGCGCGCACTCGACCTGTTCAGCGACGTCGGCGACGACGCCGGCCGCGCGCACACCTGCCTCAACCTTGGTCAACTGGCCGAGCGGCAGGGCCAGCACCGGCAGGCGCTGCGCCACTCCCGGCGGGCACTGACCCTGTTCCGGGGGACGGGAAACCGGGCCGGGCAGGGGTACACCCTCAACGCGGTCGGGTGGCAGGAGGCGTTGCTCGGCGACTACCACAGTGCCCTCGCCTCGTGCGGCGAGGCGCTGCGGATGTTGCAGGAGGTCGACGACGTCCAGGGGCAGGCCGACACCTGGGACAGCCTCGGCCACGCTCATCACCAACTCGGGGACGACCGGCGGGCGATCGCCTGCTACGAGCACGCCCTCGAACTCTTCACCCAGGTCCACGACAGGTACGCCGAGGCGAGCACGTACGTCAATCTCGGCGGCAGCCACCGGGCCCTCGCCGACCTCGGCGCCACCCGTGCCGCCTGGAGTCGAGCCCTGACCATCCTCGACGAACTCGGTGATGCCGACGCCGACTCGATCCGCGCCGACCTCGAACAGCTCGACGCCACGCGGCTGCACTGAGCGTCGTACCCCGCTTTCAGCGCCGTTTCCGGGCCGCTTCAGCGCGGCCCGCCACTCTTCGGACACCAGTTTCTTCCGCATCGGGAATGGAGCGTTCGATGAGTCGTTTGGCACACCGCCTCGCGGTGATCGGGGTGGTCAGCGGGACGGTGCTGGCCATGTCCTCCGCCGCCGTGGCCCAGACCGAGAAGCCGCCGCAGAAGGGCGCCGACTGCGTGGTCCAGCACGTCGACGAGCACGGCAAGATCCTCCGCACCGAGACCGCGCCCGAGGGCCGGGAGTACGGCCAGTTCCGCTGCGTCGCCGGGAAGTGGACGTTCGCCTGGGCGCCCTTCGGGGCGGACGACATGATCACGGCCGACGAGATCCAGATCAACCCGGCCGGCACCGCCTCGGTCCGGCGGTTCACCGGTCCCGCGCTCGGCAACGACCTCACGGTGGGCGAGATGACCCGCATCGCCCAGGCCGTCAGCGGCAGCCGTGAGGTGCTGATCGACCGCGCGATCGTGGCTGTCGACGACGGCAAGGAGCGGACCCCGGAGCAGGTCGCGGCGCTGCTGGCCGGCAAGGACACCACAGGGGTACGGGTGCTGGACATCATCGAGAAGCCGAATGCCGCCATGTCGACGAAGGACGTCATCGACGAGGCCGGCGGCACCCCCGAAACGACAGTCGTCTACTTCAGCATCTGGGGCGCGATCAAGGCGGCGATCGCCTGGATCGTGGACACCCTCGGCGACATCGGTGAGTGGATCGACGACCACTGCGACGTGGGGTCCCCCAACGACTTCGGCGACATCGTCACGTGTCGCTGGTAGCCCACCCCGCCGACACCGATCACCGAGATGAGGACAGGATGACAACTCTGCGGGACATCGCCAGGCGCGCCACCATCGTCACGACCGCCCTGATCGTCGGGCTGACCGCGTCGTACGCCCCGTCTCAGGCCGCCGAGGGTGGTGAGGCCCGGACGACGGTCACCGACCACCCCGGCGCGCCGGGGACGATGCTGCAACAGTTCGAGGACCTGACCGGCCGGCCCGTCGGCGACCTGGACACGGTGCTGGCTGTCGACACCGGCGGCCGGAACCTCACAGGCGACCAACTCGAAGCGCTCGCCGCCGGAAAGGAGGTCGACGGTGTGAAGGTCGTCGGCACGATTCCGGGCAGTCGGGACGTCCTCGGCGCCACCATGGCCGACCTCGCCGACGGGGCGTACGACGGCAAAGGTGACAGTGGGACGGCGACCTCCCTGCTCTTCGCCTCGTCCACCCCCGACGGCCGGGAGTGGTGCCTGACCATGTGCGTCGCCTCGGGCAAAACGATCTGGGAGTGCCTGCTGTCGCGCCTGACGGGCGGGCCGATCCTCACCCTCGACCTCGCCGGCAGCACCACGGTGGGCGGTACGAAGGCCGCCTTCGAGAAGGCCAACGGCGTCGCCGTCGACGGCCCGTACACCGTGGACACGCTGGTCGGCGACGGTGAGCCCTCGGCGGACGAGATCAGGACGCTCCTCGACGGCAAGGACATCGAGTCGATGCACCGGGTGGCGACAGTGGACCGACCGGACCCCGGGTGGGCGCTGGCCGACATCGCCGAGAACTCCGGCGTCGTGTACGCGAAGACCAAGGCTCACATCTTCACCCTCAACCTGCCCATCCTCGGCAAGATCCTCGTGGTCTGTATCTCGCAGGATGGCGGAAAGACCTGGAAATGCTCGGCCCGCCAATGGGACGGGTTCTGACGGGTAGTCCGCCGACGGTCCCGTTCCGCGTCGACCTCAGCTGTCGACGTGGAGCGGGATTCCGCGCTTGTGCAGTGGCTGAGCCTGGATCTACCTGCGGGTGTACTAGCGTCACAGGTGTGAAGGATCGTGCTGCGGCTTATGAGCCCCTGACGGTGGAGCGACTTGGTGCCCTGCTTGTCGGGGTTGACGAGACGCGACGGTGGCGGTTGGTGGCGGAGTTCCTGGAGGAGTACCGATGGGAACCGGCCGGCGACCGTGCTGGTCTGCTAGACGCGGAACCGGCTCTAGTCGGTGACGAGCACTGGGACGTCTTCCTGGCGGCGTTGGCGGAGCATTTGGCGGCAAAAGATGGGCGAGGCGCGCCGCCGTGGGTTGCGACGCGCTCGCTGCGGCAGTTCTGGTTCCCCTTCAACACGCGTGCCGCACGTGTCGACGCGGTGGTGCACGCGCCAGCGGCGTTCCGGCGTCGCGGCATTTATGTAGCGGCCCAGGAGTTGAACGTCGCGTGAGCGCCGATGACCCGCTGCTGGACCGTAGTGCGATCGAAGATGCCTTGCGATGGCGCTGGCCTACGACGCGCGCCGCGCGACCCGGGACATCGATGCTGTCTTCCAGCCGCACGGCGTCGTGCTCGACGAAGCGAGGGCCGTCGCCGATGAACTTGGCCTCCCATACTGGTGGCTCAATGAGCAGGCGAGCGCCTACGTCGCGCCGGGCGGCGACGCGATGGCTCCTCGCGTCTTCGACCACCCGGGCCTGCGGGTGTTGGCGGCGTCGCCGGAGCACCTGTTAGCTATGAAGGTGCTCGCCGCGCGTCGACGGGATGCCGAAGACATCCGCTTCCTGGTCGAGCGCCTTGGTCTGACCAGTTCGGCGCAAGTCCTCAGTCTCTGTGCGGAGATCTTTCCGGACGAGGATGTTCCAGGGCGGGCGAGACTCGTGCTCGATGACGTGTTCGATGGTCGGTAATGATGTCATCGGGCTTCCAATCGACCACACGTCCCCGACCAGCAGTAGTGGCCAGCCGTCACCGAGCGGGCGGTCTGCGGCCTCCTGACCCCCGGCTGGGGGTCAGGAGAGGCATGCCTGCCCGACGAGAAGATCGCTGGTGTCGACCAAGTGAGCCCCTGATACTCGTCAGGTGATCAGCAACGACCCTCGCGTCTCTTGGCCGCCTCGCGCGTCCCACCCGGCAGACAGTTCGACACTGCCGCTCTACATGGTCTTGTTCTTCCTTCTGGGCCTCGTCGCCTTCGTGATCTACGGGCTGAGCGACGGCCAGGGAGCGCTCGTTCTCGCGAGCATCATCTCGGGAATGTTCTTCGCCTGCTTCCTGATCCTTTTCACGATCTACTGGATCGGATACCTGCTCAAGGGACACGCCATCTGGCAGGCCGAGCGCCAGGCTGAGTCAAACGGGCCGTCTACGGGTCAACAACCAGAGGACTGAGCCTTCCGCTTGAACACCTTGCGAGCGCGGCGTTGTGCTGTGAATCGTGAAACGCTGCTGGCATGGCGAGGAGGAGCGAACGGACCTGGTTCCGGATGACTCGGAGGCAGCGGGCCATTTTCGTGGTCGGTGCCTGCGTCGCGCTGGTAGGGCTGGTGCTGGCCCTGACGGTCCACACCGCGCTCGGGTCGATCATCATGGCGGTGGGCACGTTCACCATGATCGGCGCCCAGATCTTCGCCCCACCCGGGTAGCCACCGACAGACCCGGATCTGCCTGGCGTGCGATCTTCCACTCAACCCCGGAGGCCGCAGGTGGCGTCTCACTCTGCGTCCGCAGTTGGACGCGAGGTGGACGCGACCTGGAGGTGGAGTGAGTCGGCACGAGGACGACGAAGAGTTCCGGCTGTTCGTCCAACGACAGTGGGGATCGCTGCTCCGCACGGCGTACCTGCTGACCGGTGACCGGGGGACAGCCGAGGACCTGACGCAGTCGGCGTTGGAGAAGACCCACCGGCGCTGGGGGCGGGTGCTGCGCAGGGACGCGCCCGAGGTCTACGTACGCCGGGCGATGGTCAACACGGCGATCTCCTGGCGGCGTCGACGGCGGCCGTTGGAGGTGCCGCTGCTGACCGGCGACAGCAAGCCGACGCATGACGCGTACGTGCAGGTGGAACAGCGGCAACTGCTCCTCGCCGCGTTACGGCGGTTACCGCCCAGGACGCAGGCGGTGCTGGTGCTGCGTTACTTCGAGGACCTAAGCGAGGCGGACACCGCAAAGGTTCTCGGCTGCTCCGTGGGCGCGGTGAAGAGCCAGGCGTCGCGCGGGTTGGCCCGACTGCGAAGCGATTTCGCCCCACCCGCCGCACAGTCCCCGGCACGGCTCGAGGAGGAACTGGCATGACCGGAAACTTCGCCAATTCGACGCTCAGTCCCGCCCTGCGGGAGGCCGCGCACGGAGTCGACGTACCCGAGGATCCATGGCCCGGGTTCGCGCGCCGCGAGCGACGGCACCAGCGGACGCGGCTGATCCGGACGGCCTTGGCCGCCGCGGTCGGGGTCGCGCTCGTCGGGGTCCAGACCAACGTGGTTCGCCTGCCCGGATGGGCACCTGGCCTCGCGGTCGCCGCCACTCCGAGGGCGCTGCTCGACGCGCCACCCCGGGGCGCGCTGGCCGGGGACCGGGCCTGGCTGGACGCGCTCCGGGCGCGGATCAGCGCTGATTCGCCGGTGAGAATCGACGCGCCGTTGGGTGAATGGAAGGTCGGCGACCGTGACCGGATCCGGCTGGTCTACGGCAGTGACCAGCCGGGCCACCGGGTCGCGCTGGTCGCGGTGCCGCTGCGCTTCGGCCTGCTGACCAGGGAGGCACTTGTTTGGTACGTGGGTCCGGCCGGTGCCGATGCCCAGCAGATGCGGTACGGCGGCCACAGCGAGGGCGACGACGAGCCGGTGATGACGCTGATGCAGGCATACCCCGGCCAGGCCGGGTTCGCGGTCGTCGTCGGTCCGGCGGAATCCACAGTGACGATCAGCGGCGACCCTCGATACACGTCGAGGGGGACTGTGGAGTACCAGGACATCGCCAGGGCGGACGGAGGAGGAGTCGGGTTCGCCGTCCTGCCTCCCGAGCCGCTGTCGCAGGAACCCGTTGTCCGGGTCAGCCGAGACGACCAGGTGTTCTTCCAGGGCGGTCTGGGCGGCGGCCCGTACGTCGGACTCGATCCGACCGGGCCGGAGATGGAATCCCTGGTCAGCGCCGTTCGCCGACCCGCCCAAGGCACGCCGCTCGACGACGCCAACCTCCGCAACTTCGTCCAGACGGCACTCCAGGACAGTCACCTCCCGGCCGCCGGCACGACCGTGCGGATGCGGTGGTCGGGGCGCGTACACGGCCAGGCCGCCGCGCTGCTCACCGTGCAGCCGACGGGCGGGGGAGTGATCGCGTACGCCATGCACGGCGACGATCGGACCGGCTGGTGGACCGACCTGCGGCTGCTGTTGCCGGCCGACGGCGTCGACAGGCGACCGATCGGCTGGCGGGTCCGGACCGAGGACGGCGCCCGGCCCCCCACGGGCGAGGTGCGGGTGATCGCCCCGCCGGACGCGGCCCGCGTCACGGTGACGGTCGGAGGCGCACCCTCGGCCACTGTCGTCCTCGACGCGTCGAACGCCGGCACCACCCGGGTACCAGCGGACCAGGCGGCCACTCTCACCGCGTACTCCAGGGACGGCGGTGTCCTCGGGACCACCCCGTTGCCGCCGGTGGAGTCGGACCGCGACGCGGGAGGTCTGCCGGGCGACAGCCCGGCCACCCGGGTGACACCCTGACGTGGCGACGAGCGGGCCGAGCCGTCCGAGGGCGGCTCGGCTGCGCCGAGCATGGTGGCCAGGCGGGCCAGGCCCGGGCCGGATCAGGCGTGCAGGGTGACAGTGGGAGAACGGCCGTACGCCGCCCGATAGTCGGCCGCGAACCGGCCCGCGTGCACGTAGCCCCAGCGGTTCGCAATCGCGGTCACCGTGTCCCCCTGCGTCGGATCGGCGTCGAGCAGGTCCTGGTGGGACCGGTCCAGCCGGGTCCGGCGAAGGTACGCCATCGGAGTGGTGCCCAGGTGGCGGCGGAACGCCGTTTGCAGGGCGCGGGGCGTGACGCGGGCGGCGTCGGCGATCTGGGTGGCGGTGATCGCTTCGCCGGCATGTGTCTCGATGAACGACACGGCGCGGCGTACCGGGCCGGTCGCTAACGGGCTGGCGTCCAACCGGTAGGACAGCGTCATCGCGGTGTTCGGAAAGGCGGCGAGAGCGGCGGAGGCGGCCAGGTCGGTGGCGGCACGGATCACAAGCGGGCTTCGTAGCGGCTCCGCAGGGCCCGTGAAGAGGCGATAGATATGGGCCGCGGTGTGGTGCCAGAACTGGCCCAACTCGTCCGACACGGGCGTCATCGCCTCGAATCGGAAGTCGCCGGGGTCGATTCCTGTCCGCTCGGTGGCCGCCTCGGTCACCATGGCCAAGTCCAGGTTGATGCTGTAGAGATCGAAGTGCTGGCCAATGTTGACGAGGGGACGGCCGGGCTTCTGCAGGAGCACCTGGCCGGGGCCTGCCCGTGCCTCGTTCCGGCCATCCCGTGCCTCGGCCCGCCCGCTCACCATCGCAATGATCAGCAGGTCAGCCAACGGCTCAAGATGTATCTCGACGTCCATGGCGCATTGCACCCGGGTCGCCAGGATCGACCCGACGTCGATTATCTCCTCGCGGTAGGTGAACGGGTCGGCGACGCTGTGCGACCAGAGCTCCAGCCCCGCGCATCTCTGCCGGATCACGTCGTGTGCCTGCGACACATCGTGGGTGACGTACCTGTGCCGACTGGCTGGAGTCCACGCCTCGACGCCCTGTCGCATCCCGGCTCCCTCGCTGCCAAGCGGGGCGGCGTCCGACGGATGCGTCCGCTCGGCGACCTGCGGTGGCCGGGCGGCTGAGATGTGATGAGGCTGTCCCTACCCTTAACGATGCAGGGCCTCGGCAGACGTGGTCAGGGTGGTCTCGTCGGTACCGATGCCGATTCGAAGCTCCGACAGGCGCGGGACCGGCCGACCGGGGTCGCATCGTCGCGGACCCCGATCGGCCGGCCGAATGGGCCGGGCCAGGGTGAGTGGCTCGGACACGCAGAGGCTAGGGCTGGTGAACGAGACCGCTGCATCTGCTGGAGAGTCAAGAACCCGACAAGTTCGTCACGAGAAACGTGTAACCACAAAGCCACAGTCATCCCGCTCGCACGGAAGACCGCAGCAGTGGGGCCCTGGCGTGCGACCTGATCCGTCTCGATTGTGGCCTGCTGGAGAACCCTCGCGCGATCCCTCGTTCGCGAAACGGCCAGCCGGTTACGGGAAGCGGATCGGATCACGAGATCGGGCGTGTCACGTCGACAGCGAACGTTACTGCCGTCGTCCGTAAGTCACCGACAGGCCGTTGCGAACCACCAACTATCACGTTCAATCAGTTCGGGCCGGATTAGCGGCCCAACGGAGGTGACGGCCAATGCCGTGGACGGGGAACCCTGACGGGCTGGAGCCTGTGACCCGAGATGTCGTCGAGACCGACGACCCAGAACGAGCGCACCATCTGATCGCACTCAGATTCGGAGAACACCGGGTCCGGATCTCCGGGCCACCCGCTCGGTTCCGCTACCGGCGAGTCACGCTGCGGGTCGACGAACTGGAGATCGGGGAGACCCGCTACACGATGCGCAGCCGCATCGAGTCGTTGCCCTATCCCGAGTTCGCCGCGGTGACCTTGACGCACGGCCGGTACGCCGTCCGCGCCGCCGACGAGGAACTGCGCCTCGGCCCCGGCACGACTGGCCGCTACCCCGAGGTGGGCGCACTCCACCTCGTCGATGACATGGCGTCCACAGTTGTCCGGCTACCGATGCAACGGATCGCGGCGGGCGCTCACGCCCGCACCGGCCTACCCGCCGCGAACTTCCGGTTCACCACGCTGGCACCCCTCTCGCCGGCCATGGCGCTGCTCTGGCAGTCGGTGACGACGTTCGCGCGGCGACAACTCGCCATCAACGCGGTGGTCGCCAGCCCACTGGCCCGGGCCGGCCTGGTGGACCTGGTGGCGAGCACCGCCGTCGCGGTGTTCCCGAACACCACGATGACCATCAACTACCTGCCCGGACAGTCCGGCGTGGGCCGCGCGATCGTACGCCGGGCCGCCGAGTTCATCGAGGCGCATGCCGCGGTCCCGTTGACAGTGGGCCGAATAGCCGAAGCCTGCGAGGTGAGCCAGCGCGCGTTACAGGTCGCGTTCCAGCGTCACCACGGTCAGGGTCCGATGGCCTTCCTGCGTGCCGTCCGATTACGCCAGGCGCACTGGGACCTGCAACACCCCAAGCCGGGGCAGACCGTGGCGGAGACGGCCCGACGCTGGGGTTGGACCCACCCCGGGCGGTTTGCCCAGGCGTACCGCGAGACCTACGGCCGCCATCCCTACGACACCCTGCGGGCAACGGGAGTATCGGCACCGGCAGAGCAGGACCGCTGAACCGGAGCTGCGTCGCCGGCTCTAGTATCGACAGCCTTGACGGCGAAGGCGGCCTACTGGAGCGCATGGTGACGATCGAGGCAGAACGGCCACCCGACCGGCTCGCTGACATCGCCGAGCGGGCCGAAGTCGTACTCGTCGACTTCGACGGTCCGATCTGCCGCCTGTTCGGGAGCAAGGCCGCGCCGCGCGTCGCCGCCGACCTGCGTCAGCTGATCCTCAGCCGGGGCGTCGTCCTGCCCGATGAGCTGCGCGACGGAAACGACCCGCTGGAGCTGTTCCGCGCGACAGCTGTGTTCGCACCCGAGTTGGTAGGCGTTGTCGGTGCGGCCCTGGAGGCGGCGGAGGTCGAGGCAGCGGCGTCCGCGGAGACGACGATCGGAGCCTTCGACATGGTCGCGGCGTGCCGGGCGACCGGGCGCCCGCTCGCCATCGTCAGCAACAACTCGGCCGCCGCCATCGACGCCTACCTCGGGCGCCGCGACCGTGCCCGCTATTTCGCCGCCGTCGTCGGCCGAGGCGAGCATCCCGATCTGCTGAAGCCCAACCCGGCACCCGTTGTGCAGGCCCTGCGAGCGTTGAAGGTCGCACCCGATGCCGCTGTTCTGGTCGGTGACTCCGCCACCGACGTCGCAGCCGCCCGAGCAGCCGGTGTCGCCTGTGTCGGGTACGCCAACAAGCCCGGCAAGGCCGAACGTCTCGCCGCCGCCGGTGCCGACGCGATCGTGACCGACATGACCGACCTGGCCGGCGTCCTCGCTCGTACGCGCAGGCCGGTCAGCCAGCTGCCGTGGGTTGATTCGGGTGGCGGGCCGCTCATCGCCGTGCCGACGTCAGCGCTCGGCGAGTGGACGGGCGCGTCGATGGACGACGGTGATTCCTGGGGTGACTACGACCGGGCCTGCCAGGTCGACGGTTACATCGGAGTGCTGGATGTCGGTGCCGACCAGGCGCTTGTTCTGGCTGACGAGCCGGCTTCCACCACGTACCTCCCGGACCGGCGGATCTTCGTACGGTGGATCTACGCCAACTCCGAGGCGGATGTCCTCCGCCTCGTTCCCCGAGCGCTCAAGATCGCCGACTGGGAGGACGCCGGCACGTGGACGACCAGCGGGCCAGCCCAGTTGTTCGACTCCGGCTATACGGGCGACGGGCTGGAGCACACCACCCACCTCACTGTGGACGTGGCTGCCGGCACCTACCTGATCCGCACCGCCTCTGTGCAACCGGACAGGAGGACGGCTCTGGTGCTGGTGCAACTGGTCGAGCAGACGCAGCCCGTTTGAGTGGCCGAACAGGTCCGAACAGGAGGCGGTCACCTGGATGGCCGCGCCAGCTCAGGCCGGTTGGGGCCACGGCTGGTAATCGACTCCGGGGCGAATGCGGGCGGGCCGCCCCAGCGGGATTCCGGCCCGCCCGACCGCCGCCGCCCCAGCTATGAGTCGAGCGGGAGCTCGCACATGCGCAGGGCATCCTCCTGCCAGGCGCTTCCGACGAGAGCGACCGGGTAGCGCACCTCTCTGAGCCGCTTGTCCTCGGTTTCGACGGAGAACCGCACCGACAACGGCTCCGGCTGGAACGCGGTCGAGCACTCCAATTGCAGATCGACGAGGATCTGGCCCGTGCCGCCCGCGCGTATCAGCCGAGCCTGACCCATACCGCGTACCTGGACGCCCGGCCTCTCCGCTTGGATGGCGCGGATCGTGATCGGCGCGGGGCCGGTGTTGACCAGTGTCAGCTGCCCGTTCAGCTGGACGGTTCCCCTGGAGTTCGAGCCTCCCAAATAGCCCGACTCGGTTAGGGCCACGAGAGCGACAACAGTGGATCGCTCGCGCTGTGTACGAGAGTCTCGCAACTCACCGACACCGACACCGCCGAGCACCGCACCGATCACGAAGACGACGACGAGTTGAAGGAGCATCTTCCGCCTGTTCGCGACGATCGCCTGGGTGATGCCGCTCCGTTCGGCCGGCTCGTGACCGTTTTCGTCGAGGTCGATCACCACATGCTCCGCCGCCATTGCGACAGCCTAGGGCTGGTGCAGGGACGGTCAGGACGCGGCTGTACGGATCTCCGTTCGGGTCGGGACGATCCGGTGGCGGCGGACCGGGTACAGGACCGGGTGCGCCATGCTCCAGGCCGCGCCCATGCAGACGAACTCCTTGTAGAGTGCCGCGAGCTTTCCGGTGAGGAGGGACGGCTTGGCCCGGTCGTCGGCGGTCACGTACTGGATGATGCCGTCGTGCCGGCCGAGGCTGATGCACTGGTTGAAGTAGCGCAGCGGAGCCTTGGAAAATTTCGCCCGACCGGTCAGGCGTGCGGCGATGGCGTCGGCGGCCTGCCAGGCCATCGGGATACCCGAGGCGCAGGACATCCGCAGTGGCTTGCCGGCCGGGCCTCCGGCGATGGCGGCGTCGCCAACGGCGTACACCTCGGGGTGGGATACCGACCGCATCGAGTCGTCGACGATGATCTGCCCGGTCTCCGCGACGGCCAGGGTCGTGGCGGCGGCGATGGGGTGGACGGCGAAGCCGGTCGTCCAGACGGTCACCTGGGCCGGGATTTCCCGACCGTCGCGGGTGACCGCACCGGCCGCCTCGACCCGCGCGATGTCGGTGTGCTCGTGGACGGTGATGCCGAGCCGGCCGCAGACGCCGCGCAGGTGCTGCTGCGCCTTGCCGGTGAGCCAGTCGCCGAGACCGCCGCGGGCGGCGAGCGCGACGTCGAGGTCCGGCCGGGCCTCCGCGATCTCGGTGACCGCTTCGAGGCCGGTGAGGCCCCCGCCGACGACGAGCACCGTCCCGCCGGCCGCGAGGTGGGCGAGGCGGTCGCGCAACCGCAGCGCCGAGGGCCTGCCGGCGATGTCGTACGCGTGCTCGGCGACCCCGGGGACGCCGTGGTCGGCGGTTGCGCTGCCGAGGGCGTAGACGAGCGTGTCGTAGGCGATCTCGTCGGTGCCGTGGTCGTCGGCGAGCGCGACGGTCCTGGGGTCGGCGTCGACGGCGGTGACCCGGGCCAGCCGAGGCTTGACGGCGGTGCCGGCGTAGATCTCGCTCAGTGGGCGTGGTTTGAGGTCCTGCCCGGCGGCGAGTTGGTGCATGCGGACCCGCTCGACGAAGTCGGCGTCGGCGTTGACGACGGTGATCTCGGTGTCGTGCGGGTGTAGCCGCTTGGCGAGGCGCCCGGCGGCCATGGCTCCGGCGTAGCCCGATCCGAGGACGACGATGCGGTGCTTCATGGTGGCACTCCTGTCTCGGTGGGTGGTCGCTTCCTGAACCGGACAGCGACGCGATTCCTGACAGGAGTTGGCTATGACCTGGGTCACCAGACGTGGAGGGTGGGTTCCTCGTGTTCGGAGGCGGACCACTGCCGGCTGGCGCGGACGAGCTTGTCGGGGTTGACCTGGTTGTGGATGGCCGTGACACCCTCGGGCGTCATCTCCAGCGACATCACGCCGATGACCCGGTCGTCGATCACGACCACCATCGCCGGAGCGCCGTTTGCGGTGGTGATGTGCACGGCGGGGCTGCCTCCGACCAGGTCCCGTTTGATGTCGGCGGGCTTGAACAGGCCACGCAGGAACTTAGCCACCGCCAGTGCGCCGACGATCGGTGTGGTCCGGGCCGGGATCTTGCCGCCGCCGTCGCCGAGGCTCGTCGCGTTGTCGGTCAACAGCTCCACCAGCCGCTGGATCTCGCCGTTGTTGGCGGCAGTGAGGAACTCCGCGACGATCTTCCGAGCGGCGGCCTGGTCGACCTCGGCGCGGGCCCGCTCCGCGGTGACGTGCTGCTTGGCGCGGTGGTAGGTCTGCTGGCAGTTCGACTCGGTGATGCCGAGGATCTCGGCGATCTCACCGTGCGAGTAGTCGAAGGCCTCCCGTAGCACGTACACCGCGCGCTCGTTGGGCGACAACCGCTCCAGCAGGGTGAGCACCGCCATCGAGACCGACTCGCGCTGCTCGGCGGTGTCGAGCGGACCGAGCATCCGGTCCCCGGCGAGGACCGGTTCGGGCAGCCACGTGCCCACATAGGTCTCCCGCCTGGCCCGCGCCGACGTCAGCTGGTTCAGGCACACGTTGGTGAGGACCTTCGTCAGCCACGCCTCCGGCGTCTCGACGTGCTCCCGGTGGGCGCCCTGCCAGCGCAGGAAGGTGTCCTGGACGGCGTCCTCCGCGTCGCTGGCCGAGCCCAGCAGGCGATAGGCGATCGCCTCCAGGCGGGCCCTGGAGTGCTCGAACACCTCGACCTCGTCCGGACTGAGCGGCATGACTAGACAGTATCCAGGCGGACGGCGGACGGGTCAGGGTTGGCTCGTGCGGGGCCGGAGACCCGATGGAACCCCTTCCCTGGTGCGGGGGAGCGTAGCCAAGACGAACCCGCTCTGGCTGCCCCGCGAGAGGGGCGGGGAGCGCGAGGTGGTCGTACCCTTGCCGCGGTGACGTCCGATTCGTTGCGCCGCGCGCTCACCGCCCCCGCGGACCCGCCGCTCCGGCCGTTGCCCGACCAGGTCGTGGCCCTGCTGGAGGCGCTGCACGCGCCGCCGCGCCTCGCCGCGCACCTGCGGGCCGTGCACGACGTGGCCGCACAGCTCACCGATGCGATGGCGCACCGGTTCCCGCAGCTCCCGTTCGACAGCGAGGCGGTGCTCTTCGGCGCCGCCACCCACGACATCGGCAAGGTTCGGCACCCGGAGGAGCTGTCCGGGCCCGGTTCCGCACACGAGCCCGCCGGATACGAGCTGCTGCTCCAGCACGGCGTCGCCGAGTCGTCGGCCCGGTTCGCGCGCGACCACGCGTCCTGGCGCCGGGACGGCGTCGGCGTCGACGACCTGCTGGTCAGCGTGGCCGACAAGGTGTGGAAGGGGAAGCGGGTCACCGACCTGGAGGAGTTGCTCGTGGACCGGCTGGCCGACGTCACCGGCCGCGAGCGGTGGTCGGTCTTCCTCGACCTGGACGAGATCCTCGACCAGATCGCCGCCGACGCGGACCGTCGGCTCGCCTTCCAGGCAACCCATCCGGTACGCGGGTGAACCCGGTCAGCGGCTCGCCGGACCCGTTCCCGCCGTTCGGCGCGGCGCCGGCGCGGTCGACGTCTCGTCGGACGGCGTCGACCGGTGGTGGAGCGTGGCCGCCACCACGGCGGTCAGGCAGATCGCCGTGGCGCCGATGAGCGGCGGGCGGGCGCCGAGGTGCACGGCCGCGGAGCCGAGGGGGATCGCCACGACGAGGGGCCCGAACATCGTGGTGTTGGCTGTCGCGGAGACGCGTCCCAGCAGCGCCGACGGCGTGTGGGTCTGTACGGCGGTCACCGCCGCGACCAGGGCCCAGGGCAGGCCGACGCCGATGACCACCGCTCCGACGACAGTGGCCGGCCACCACGGCAGACAACGGGCCAGGCAGCCGACGGCGAACAGCGTCGTACCGGCGACACCGACGGCATTGGCGCCTCTCGCCCCGATGAGCCGCCCGACGATCAGGCCACCGAGAACGGAACCGGCGCCCTGCGCGCTGGCCAGCACACCCAGGAACGTCGTCGGCAGACGCAGCTCGGTCACGACGATCGCGTAGATCCCGGCCGTCGTGAAGCCGGACATGGCGATCGACACCGCGGCGAGCACGATCGGCAGACGTGTCGCTCGCTGTCCGAACAGGACCACCAATCCGGTACGCGGGCCGCCGGCGCGTTCGGTGTGCTGGTCGGGAGGCGTCCGGCTCAGGCGGAGCACCGCGTACAGGATGGCGACCAGGACCGGCATGGCCGCGCTGAGGACGGCGGCCGCGTGGCCGCCGCGCCACGCGTAGAGGCCGGCCCCGGCCAGGGGAGCGACGAGCTTCATGCCCTCCTGCGCGCTGGAGCGCCACCCGTTGACGTCTCCGAGTTCGGTCGGTGCCACTGCCGACGGCAGCAGCGCCGTCTCGCCGGCGTCGATCAGCACGTAGCTGACGCCGTAGGCGCACGAGACGGCGAAGATGAGCCAGGTCTGCCCCGGCCCGCGCACCGCGAGGAGTGCCAGCAGGGCGGCGGCCAACATGAGGTTGACGGCGATGACCAGGGGCCGTCGGGGCGCCCGGTCGAGCAGGCCGCCCAGCCACGGGCCGGCGAGCACCGGGGCGTACACGCAGAGCCCGGCGAGGGCGGCGAGGCCGGTGGAGCCGCTGAGGTCCAGGATCCAGATGCCGGCGACCAGGGACATGGCGCTGCTGCCGAAGCCGGACAGCACTGAGATGGCCACGAACAGGCCCGCGTTGCGACGCATGAGCACTCCGAGTTGAGTCGAGGTGACTCACATCCTCAAGCTTGAGGTCGGCCTGGGCAATGCTGCTGCGCCTTGTCAACGGGAGGTTGACAAGGCGGCGTCGATCTTGGTCGCGACGGTTCGAGCGGGCGCGGGCAGTCGCTCGCCCGCTTCGGCGAGATCGGCGGCCAGGTGTAGGGCCAACGCGTACAGCGAGCCCGGGGCGGCATCCAGGGCGGCGTCGACAGTGCTGCGCACGAGTGCCGCTCGACGAAATCGGTCGTCCCACCGCTGGTCGGCACCGATCCACCGGCCGAGGTCGGCCACCGCCGTCCGCAGCGCCGCAATCTGCGGAGGCAGTCGGAGGTCACGTTGCTGCCGCCGCGACCACCCCGCCGCCACCAGCCGCTGTCGACGCTGTTCGGCGGCCTGCCGGCTGCCGAGGCCGAGTGCCGTCGCGATCTGCGCCCACGTCGCGCCGTCCTGGCGCGCGCGGTCGATGATCTCCAGCTCCTGCTCGTCCAGGCGAACGCGGGTAGCGCGAACCTCCGCCAACCGGGCCAGCTCCGACGTCATCTGTCAACGTTACATTGACATTGTCCGAGCCTCGACGGTGATCGTCCCGGGCGCGCGGACCATGAACACATCCACCTGACCGCAACTCGGCCACCGCCTCGACGTCCGCCGCCGAGGCCGGCCGAAGCTCCCAGTCCGCCATGATCAATAAGCTATCGCGGCCCGGCGCCCTGGCGTTGGCGCAGCCCCGCGACGAGGAGTTCGACCATGCGACGCGCGTCGTAGCGGGGTTCGCCGGCGCCGATGCAGAGATTGCCGACACCGCGCAGCAACTCGAAGGCGGTCACGTCGGGCCGGATCTCACCGGCCGCGATGGCGGCGTCGATCAGTTGGGCGCACACCGGCACGAGGCGGTCCAGGAAGTAGGCGTGCAGGGTCTCGAAGGCCGCGTTGTCGGACTGGAGCGCCTCGGCGAGGCCGTGCTTCGTGACCAGGAAGTCGACGAAGAGGTTGATCCATTGGGCGAGGGCGGCGTGCGGTGTGCCGCTGGCGGCCAGCAGCGCCGGGCCGGCCTCCGCGCATGCCTCGACCTGGTGCCGGTAGACGGCCACGATGAGGTCGGCGCGGGTCGGGAAGTGGCGGTAGATCGTGCCCACACCGACGCCGGCTCGGGCGGCGATGTCGCGTACCGGCGCGTCCACGCCCGAGGTGACGAAGGCCGAGGCGGCGGCTTCCAGCAGTGTCGCCTCGTTGCGCCGGGCGTCGGCCCGCTTCCGCGGGGTCGAGCGTCCTGATCCGCTGTCGATGTCGGCCACCGTGCCGTTACCCCCATCACTCGGCTTGGCAAACGGAACGCTGTTCCGTATTGTTCTTAGCGGAACGTGGTTCCACTTGCTCAGGATGCCAGAGCGGGTGGGGCCAGTGCCACCTCACCCTTCCGTGGAGGAGCAGCCATGCAGTACCGCACTTTGGGGCGCACCGGCGTCCAGGTCAGCACCCTCGCGCTCGGCGCGATGAACTTCGGCAAGCTGGGGCAGACCACCCAGGACGAGGCGACGGCGATCGTCGACGCCGCCCTGGAGGCCGGAATCAACCTGATCGACACCGCCGACATGTACAGCCAGGGCCAATCGGAGGAGATGGTCGGCAAGGCCATCGCCGGCCGCCGGGACGACATCGTGCTGGCCACGAAGGCCGGCATGCCGATGGGCGACGAGCGTAATCAGCGGAGCAGCTCGCGCCGCTGGCTGGTCACCGAGTTGGACAACAGCCTGCGCCGTCTCGGCGTCGACCACGTCGACCTCTACCAGATCCACAGGTGGGATCCGACCACCAGCGACGAGGAGACCCTGTCGGCGTTGACCGACCTGCAACGGGCGGGAAAGATCCGCTACTTCGGTTCCTCGACCTTCCCCGCGTACCGCATCGTGCAGGCCGAGTGGGCCGCCCGGGAGCACCACCTGAGCCGCTACGTGACGGAGCAGCCCAGCTACTCGATCCTGCAACGAGGAATCGAGGCCCACGTCCTGCCCGTCACCGAGCAGTACGGGCTCGGCGTGCTCGCCTGGAGCCCGCTCGCCTCGGGCTGGCTGTCCGGTGCGATCCGTGCCGGCCGGGAGATCACCACCAGCCGCTCGGTGCTCCTGCCCGCCCGCTTCGACCTCAGCGTCCCGGCCAACCAGGCTCGGCTCGACGCCGTCGAGCGGCTGGCCACCGTCGCCGACGAGGCAGGGCTCAGCATGATCCAACTCGCGCTCGGGTTCGTCACCGCCCACCCGGCCGTGACCAGCGCGATCATCGGCCCCCGCACCATGGAGCACCTGCACGCCCAGCTCGCCGCCGCGGACACCGTGCTCCCCGACGACGTGCTCGACGCGATCGACGCCATCGTCGCGCCGGGGGTAGACCTTGCCGCACACGAGAAGTTCGACACCCCGCCCGCCCTCCTCGACCCGGCGCGGCGGCGTCGCTGAGCCTTCGGGTGCGGTGCTCGACGCCGCTGGTCACCTAGGGTCAGACTCATGAGCGCTGAGGCTGTCGGCATGCACATGCCCGCCGTTGTGACGCTCGACGACGTGGCAGCGATGAACGCCGCAGATCCGAACGGTCACCGCTACGAGACCAGCCCCGAGGGGGTCCTGTCGGTCATGCCGCTGACCGATTCGGAACACGCCACGATCGCCAGTCGCCTCTTCGCCTGGTTGATCGTGGCGGGTTGGCCCGCCGAGCAGGTGCTTCAGGCAGTTGGTGTGCGCATCTCCGGACCGGACGGTGACGGTGGCCGCATCCCCGATGTGAGTGTCTGGCGTAAGCCGCCGTCCCGCAGCGTCTGGGCCGCGGTCGCCGACGTCGTACTCGTCGTGGAGATCGTCTCGCCGGGCTCGGAGGCGATGGACTCGGTGACCAAGGTCCGCGAGTACGCCTCGGCGGGGATCCCGCAGTACTGGGTCGTCGATCGGGACGGTGCGCAAACGGTCACCCTGCACCGGCTGAGCGGGGACGGCAGCTACGAGACGCGGGCGCGGATGCCGCTGGCCTGGCTGCTCCAGACCGCACCCGCCGACCATCTCGACTGAACGCCAGCGCCGCCGCCTCCGACGGCGCTGGTCGGGCCGTCGGTGAACCCGTGAAGCGGCCGGATCTGTCGACATCGTTCCGGCGTCCCGCGAGCCTCGCCGGGCGCTGTCGCAATCCGGACAAGACGGTAAAGCCCCTGGTAGAGCACCCTTGGGGCAGGTGGAGGTAGACGGGTGGCGGGCCACATCCCGATCTTCCGGCCCGGTGGGGACAACATCGTCCCCACCGGTGCCGCCCTCACCCAGCCCGGCCTCGAAGCCGTGGCGGTCGCGGCACAGCTGCCGTACCGATCGCACGTACGACAGGCCGTTGCTGCCACCGACACCCCTGCGGGCGCCCGCAGCGGTGCCTCCGCCCACCGGGACAAGGACGTCAGCACCGCCGGCAGTCAGGCGACGCCGCCCACCGGCCGTGCCATCCGTCCCCGTGCCCCACCGGCCTTTCGCACTGTGGACCCCGCCCGGGTCCGGCGTCGCTCATTCGCGCGCCGAGCCCTGGCGACCGAGCCAGAAAGGGCCCGACATGGCCGCTCCCACCGTGACCGCAGCCTTGAACGCATCCGTCTTCACGCCGGGTGAGCAGATGCTGCTGACCGTCACCTACTCAGACGCCGACACCAAACCGCTGACCGTCACCATCGTGGTCACCGACGCGCAGGGCAACAGCAGCGCGCCGGTCAAGGTCGCGGCGGTCATCGACCCGCTCACCGTGACCGTCACCGACAACTCCGGGCGTGTCTGGACCCGGGTTTCCGACAACGGCTCCGTGGCCGTGTATCGGTCGGTGGCGTGATGGCCCGGGTCACCGTCCAGGTCCGTGACGCCTCCGGCAACACCGCGACGGCCGCCGCCGACTACAGCCTGGGCCAACCCGTGCTCGGCGGCTACTACCTCTCCGGCGGCGCCGATCCGACCGCTGACATGGCCGGCGGCAACTTCCGGTCCCTCACCCAGTACCGCAGCTTCGCCGACGGCTACATCTTCCCCGGCTACAACCGGCCCTGGCTGGTCAGCCTGGGCAGGGCCGGGGTGCAGATGAACATGGTCCTTGAGCTGAAGCACTACGGCGCCCCGAACCAGGGGCCGCAGACCTTCACAGTGGACGTCACCAACTACACAGTGCCGGCGCCGTCGATGACCATCCAGCAGCGTCCCGGCACCACCTGGCCGAAGGCGTACGGGTACGGCCAGGTGCTCAAGGGCCAGTGTGACGGGCTCCTCCACCGCGCCCTGGCGCAGTATCGGCTGCTCGGTTTCGGGGTGAACATCCAGCTCGCCTCGGAGTTGGACACCGATCACGAGTTCGGCACCACCGAGGACGGCAAGGCGTACACCTGGGCCGAGTCGGACGCCCGGGCGGTGCAGGCGATGAACTACATCCTGACGTGGTTCAAGGCACGGACGCTGCCGGCCGGGACGACCTTCTCGGTGGGGCTGGGCGGCTTCGACCGGGCCTGCTTCCAGCGCACCCACCCGGAGTCGCTGATGTCCCGCCTCGACTATCTCCAGTGGAACGCGTACGCCACCAACGCCAGCCACACCGCGCTGGCCCGGTTCCGTCGCACCAAGGACTGGGCGGTGGCGGATCTCGGGCCGGTGGCGCTGTCCCGGCCCGTGATCATCGCCGAGTGGGGGGTCAGGTCGGCCGAGATCCCGAACCAGGCGGCCTGGATCGCCACCGTGCCGCCGGCGATCGCCCAGCTCAACGCCGAGCGGGGGCCACGGATCGTGCGAACCAACTACTTCAACTCCGGGTGGGGCACCCTGACGCCGAAGGCGGTCGGGTTGACAGCGCTCCGCGAGGCGTACGCCAAGCGGCCGTACGTCTGACCGGGTTCCGGCGGCTCCGGGCTCCGGGGCCGCCGGGACTGTACCGGTCAGCCCTCACCGAGCTGTTCGGCGTACGCGTCGCGCAGCTCGGGCCAGCCGAAGTCCTTGGCCTCCGCGCCGCGGATCGGGCCGACCGGGTCGCCGTCGAGCAGCCGGTCGGCCACGTCGAGGCAGAGGTGCCAGCCGGCCGCGACCATCGGCAGCATGCCCCGGTCGGCGAGGGTGTGCCGCAGGGTGAGCCGGGTGCCGCTGCCCTGCGGGCTCAGCTCCCAGCGCAGCAGGTCGTCGCCCCAGGTGTACTCCAACAGGTGCGGCGGCTCGGCCCGGCGTACCGTCGCCGGGTCCTCCTGGGTGGTCTCGCCGTCGACGAGGGTGAGCACGGCGGCGCCGGATTTGCCGAGATCGCGGTCGGCGAGGAACGGCGCCCACTGCGCGAGCTGCGCCGGGTCGGTCAGTGCCGCCCAGACGGTGGCTGGCGGATGCCGCAGGTCGCGGACGAAGACCAGTGTCGCGCCGTCGTCGACGGGCTCGGCGCGCACATCGGCGGGTGGGCTCGGGCGGAACGCGTCGCGGTCCATTCACTGCTCCTGACTGTCGAGGTGTCGTTCCAGGGCGTCCAGGTGTCGGGTCCAGAGCCGCCGGTACGGGTCGAGCCAGCTGTCGACGTCCCGCAGCGGGCCCGGGTCGAGGCGGTAGATCCGCTGTCGAGCGGCCGTTCGGCAGGTGACGAAGCCGGCGTCGCGAAGCACCCGCAGGTGTTTGGAGACGGCTGGCTGGCTGACCCCGAGCCCGTCGACCAGCTCGCCGACGCTGCGTTCGGCGTCGCGGAGCTGGTCGAGAATCCTGCGTCGGGTGGGCTCGGCGAGGACGGTGAAGACGTCGGTGGACACCTCCCCAATATGCCTCCTCGTTCATATGACTGTCAAAGCATACGACTGTCGGCGCCGTCCCGGCGCGGCACCGCCGACCGGCTCCCTATGCTCGGATCATGGAACTTCGGATCTTCACCGAGCCCCAGCAGGGCGCCAGCTACGACCAGTTGCTCGCCGTCGCCCGCTGCGCCGAGGACGCCGGCTACGGCGCGTTCTTCCGGTCCGACCACTACCTGATGATGGGTGACGTGAGCGGCGAACCCGGCCCCACCGACGCGTGGACCTCGCTCGCCGGCCTGGCCCGGGACACCAGCCGTATCCGGCTCGGCACGTTGATGACCGCCGCCACCTTCCGGCTGCCCGGCCCGCTGGCGATCACCGTGGCGCAGGTCGACCAGATGAGCGGCGGCCGGGTGGAGTTGGGCATCGGCACCGGCTGGTACGCCGAGGAGCACAGCGCGTACGGCATCCCGTTCCCGCCGCTGGCCGAGCGGTTCGACCGGCTGGAGGAGCAGCTCGCCGTCATCACCGGGCTCTGGTCCACGCCGCCGGGGGAGCGGTTCGACCACGACGGCCGGTACTACCCGGTCCGTGACTCGCCCGCCCTGCCCAAGCCCGTGCAGCAGCCGCGTCCACCGATCCTGCTCGGCGGGACGGGCCCGAAGCGCACCCCTCGGCTGGCCGCCCGCTACGCCGACGAGTTCAACCTGCCGTTCGCCTCGGTGCCGGACACGGCTGCGCAGTTCGACCGGGTCCGCGCGGCCTGCGTCGAGATCGGTCGGGACCCGGCCGAGATGGTGTGGTCCAACGCCCTGGTGCTCTGCTGCGGGCGCGACGACGCCGAGGTGGCCCGCCGGGCCGCCGCCATCGGCCGCGAGCCGGACGAGCTGCGGGCCAACGGTCTGGCGGGGACACCCGCCGAGGTGCTGGACACCATCGGCCGGTACGCGGAGATCGGCAGCGAGCGGCTCTACCTCCAGGTGCTGGACCTCAGCGACCTGGAGCACCTGGAGCTGGTCGCCAGCGAGGTGATGGCGAAGCTCTGAGGCGACCGCGCCTCCGGTCAGGCGCGGTGGACGCCCGTCCCGACCGCGTTCGGATCGCCCAGCACGGTGTCCAGACGCCCGTCGTGGTCAGTGTCCACATAGGTGATGTCCGGGATGCCGTCGCCGTCCACGTCGATCTGGACGACGTCGGCGACACCGTCACCGTCGAGGTCGGTGACCACCTCCACCGAGCCGTCCAGGTGGCGGGTCACTATCGACTGCGCGCCCGGAGCGCGCGGTGGCGGGCCGGGCGCCGGCACCGGCGTCGGAGCGGGCGCGGGTGCCGGTGTCGGTCGAGGGCCGGGAGTGGGCGACGGGTGGCTCGGAAACCCGCCGGCCGGCGGCCCGCTGGCCTGCTCGACCTCGGTGCCGGTCGGGTCCAGCTCCTCCTCGGAGGGGAAGACGTCACCTCGTGCGGCCGGATCGCGGTAGCTGCTCATGGGCGTAGGGTTCCCCGACGACGACGAGAACAACCGTGCCCGATCGACCGGTGTCCTTGGTGCCCGGTCTGGCGGAAGATGTCGGGACCGACGCCACGGTCATGAAACGGGGGTCCGAGCGTGGAATTGCGCCGGAATCGGGGGGCCCGTGCGCTCGCCCTGGTGTGCGTACTCGGTGGAGTGCTCTTGTTGGTCTATCCCAGCGACGGCGCCCTGTTACGAACGATCATCGCGGTGGGGGCGATCGCGCTCGGCGTTGTGGTGCTGGTCAGCGCTTTGCGGCCGTTCCGGTTCGGGATCCACGCGGACGGGCTCAGCATCCGGCGGCCCGGCCTGCGTCGGGAGATCCGGTGGGCCGAGGTCGCCACGCTGGTCCTCGACGAGCCGCCGCGACGCGACGGTTACGCGAAACCACCACGACTGTTGCTGGTGCCGGCGCAGGGTGTGCCGCGTGAGCTGGTGACCGCCCGCCACCCGCTCGACGGCCGCCCCGCCATCGAGCTGCTCGTCCTCGACCAGGTCCGCGAGCAGCCCGAGCAGGTGTCCGCCGCGCTCGCCCGCCATGCCGGAGACCGGTTCGTCGACCTGGTCGCGCTGCGTCGCGCCGCCTTCGAGGCCCCCGAGCTCACGGTCGGCCTGCGCGGCTACCAGATGGACCGGGTCGACCGGTTGATCCGACGCGGCCAGGACGCGCTGATGTCCGGGGACGCGTCGGCCCGGCAGGCGGCCCGGGGGGAGATCGAACGCGCCACCGCTGCCGGTCTGCCGATCGCCCAACGTGGTTACAGCACCTTCCAGACGGATACGGTTCTGGACGCCCTCGTCACCGCGTTGGCCGACCACCAGAGCACCGATCGGGAGACCGCCACATGACCGCGCAGGGATCGCACGCCGCGTCGACCACTGACGTTCCGCGCCGCAACTGGGCCGGCAACGTGCGGTACGCCGCGAAGGCGTTCCACCGGCCCACCTCCGTCGACGAACTGCGTCGGCTCGTCGACGGCAGCAGCCGGATCCGGGCGGTGGGCAGTGGGCACTCCTTCAACCGTCTCGGTGACACCGACGGCGACCTGGTCAGCCTCGCCGGGCTGCCCCCGGTCATCGAGGTGGACCACGAGCGGGGGCAGGTCACCGTGAGCGGCGCGCTGCGCTACGGCGACGTCGCCCGACAGTTGCACACCCAGGGGTACGCGCTGGCGAACCTCGCCTCACTGCCGCACATCTCGGTGGCCGGAGCGGTGGCCACCGCCACCCACGGCTCCGGCCAGACCCACGGCAACCTGGCCAGCGCTGTCGCCGGCCTGGAGCTGGTCACCGCCGACGGCGATCTGCTCCGGGTCGACCGCGACACCGACACGTTCGCCGGCATGGTGGTCGGGCTCGGCGCGCTCGGCCTGGTCACCCGCGTCACACTGGACGTCGTGCCGACGTTCGCGCTGCGCCAGTACGTACGCCTCGACCTCGACCGGACGGCGCTGGACGAGGCGCTCGGCTCGGCGTACAGCGTGAGTGTCTTCACCGACTTCCGTACGCCCCGGTTGCGTGAGGTGTGGCGCAAACAGCTGGCGGATCAGCCGCCACCCCCGGAGGACTGGCTGGGCACCACCGCCGCCGACCAGCCCCGGCACCCGGTGCTCGGGATGCCGGCGGAGAACTGCACCCCGCAGCTCGGCGAGCCGGGCCCGTGGCACGAGCGGCTGCCGCACTTCAAGCTCGGCTTCACCCCGAGCAGTGGCGACGAACTGCAGTCCGAGTACCACGTCGCGCGTACGGCGGCGGCCGACGCGCTCGCCGCGCTGGACGACGTGGCGGACCTGATCGCCCCGGTGCTGCTGGTGTCCGAGCTGCGTACCGTGGCGGCCGACGAGCTGTGGCTCAGCCCGAACTACCGGCGGGACAGCTTCGTGCTGCACTTCACCTGGGTCGACGACACCGCGGCGGTGCTGCCGGTGGTGGCCGCGGTGGAGGAGCGGCTGGCGCCCTTCGCGCCCCGCCCACACTGGGGCAAGGTCTTCGTCACCGACCCGGCCGAGTTGTCCACCCGCTACCCGAGGTACGCCGACTTCGCCGCCCTCCTGGCCGACCTGGACCCCAAGGGCACCTTCCGCACCGACGCCCTGGACCGCTACTTCCCCCGCTGACCGCCCTGGCCAACCAGGGTGCTGCGTTGGACGGCTCGGCTGATGTCGCTGGGGGAGACTATGCCGGTCAGGTGGCCGTCCTCGGTTATGACGAGGGCTCGGCCGTCGGCGCACTCGGTGAGCCGGGGGAGTAGGTCGTTGAGTTGTTCGCCGGGCTGGGCCAGCACCAGTTCGTCGGCCCGGCAGGCCACCTCGGCCAGCGTGGTCGAGGCCCGCCGCTCCGGCGGTACGCCCCGCACCCGGTCGACGGTGACCAGGCCGGTCGGCCGGCCGTCCTCGGTCAGCGGCAGCGCCGAATGCCGGTACGCGAACAGGTAGTTGTCGACGAAGTCCGCGACAGTCATCTCCGCCGAGGCGGTCTGCGGTTGCGAGGTCATCACGTCGCCCACCCGTATCCCGCGCAGCGCGTTGCCGGTGCGGGCCTGCCGTTCCTCCATCCCGGCCGCGCCGATCAGGAACCAGCCGATCAACGCCAGCCAGAGCCCACCGAAACCGACGCCGGACAGGAACTGCCACAGCCCCAGGCCGATCAGCAGCACACCCAGCACCCAGCCAGCCCGGGCGGCGACCACTGATGCCCGGGTCCGGTCGCCGGTCGCCTTCCAGACCGCGGCACGCAGCAACCGGCCACCGTCCAGGGGCGCGGCCGGCAGCACGTTGAAGACGGCCAGCAGCACGTTGATCCCCGCCAGCCAGGCCACCGCCCCGAACAGCAGCCCGTCCTGCCCGGCCAGCGCGAGCAACGCCGCGATGGCACCGAAGAACGCCCCGATCAGCAGGCTGACCAACGGGCCGACGCCCGCGATCCGCAACTCCGCGCCCGGGTCACGCGGCTCACCCCGCAGCTCGGCGACGCCACCGAACAGCCACAGCGTGATGCCGTCGACCTCCAGCCCGTTGCGTTTGGCGACGATCGCGTGCGAGACCTCGTGGGCGAGCAGGCCGACGAAGAAGACCACCGCCGCGGCCAGCCCGGCGACCGTGTACGCCACTGACGAGCGGTCGGGGTACGAGCGGGGGAACTGGTTCGCGGCCAACCCCCACGCGATCAACGCGAAGATGACCAGCACGCTCCAGTTGACGCCTACCGGAACCCCCGCGACCCGGCCAAGCCGGAAACTGGCCCTCATCCCACCGAGATACCCCAGGCGGGCCCGCCCATGCCAAACCCGGCTGAGCCGCCTTCTCAGGTAGGCGATCATCGGCTCTGGCCTACCGCGCTGCTTCCAGCTCTACATCGGGCTCGAAGCCGCCGCACCTGACCGGCGTTGACGTTCGGCAACTGACGCCAGCTTCACTTTGAGCGTGATGACTCTGAGGCATATTGATGCCTCAGAGTCATCACGCTCGTTGGCACCCCTCTCCTCAGCTCCGGTCCTCCTCAGCCGCCGCCCTCCGCCCCCTGACCCGTCGATCACGGAGTTGCGGAGGGCGACGATAGCTGGCAAATCATCAGCTAAGAGGCACCCCGAGTACGTGATCGTCAAGGAAGCGCTGCGCCGGTGGCAGTCGGCGCAGGCCCGCGCCCGCAACGAGCGGTGCCAGGCCCGATGAGCGAACGCTTGGTAATGCGTTCAGCGGCGGGGGGTCTCGCTGGCGATGGTCATCTCCCGAGGTAGGGCCGCCGCGCGCAGCGCCCAGTCCAGCGCGTAGTCGGCGATCTGCTCCCAGCCGTCCTGGCCGACGGTGAAGTGTGACCGGCCGGCGAACTGCTCGTACGCGGTGAGGGCCCGGGACTTCTGGTAGAGCCCGGCGTTGGCGCGGACCACCGACGCCGGCACCACGTGGTCGACCTCGCCGGCCATCAGGAGCAGCGGTGCCCGGTCGTTGCGCCCGAAGTCGACCCGGGCCGGCGAGCGCGGGTCGAGGTTGGCGAAAGCGCCCTCGAAGAAGACCCGTCCGGCGCCGGGGACGGCGTAGCGCTGCCAGGCCCGGTCGGAGTCCTCGCGGCTCATCGTGTTGCCGAAGGCGTAGGCGAAGTCGTCCGGGGTGAACGGGACGGCCTTGTTCCGGTTGGCGGGGCTGCGCAGGATCGGGAAGCCGGAGCGCAGCTGACTCAGCGGCACCTTGAGCACCCCCTTGATCGCTGCGGGGTGCACTCCCACCACCGCCGCGCCGAGACCCCGGTCGGCGAGGACCTGGGCGAACAGACCGCCGAACGAGTGCCCCATGATGATCGGCGGTCGCGGCAGCGCCCGGATGATCTTGTCGTAGTGCGCGACGATCGTGGCCATGCTCTGCTCGGCGATCGGGCCGGGGTCGTCGCGCAGCTGCTCCACGGACCGGTCCATGCCGGGCCAGGCAGGGGCGATGACGTGCATGCCGCGCTCGGTGTACCGCTGGGCCCAACCCTCCCAGCTGCGTGGCGTCATCCAGAGTCCGTGGATCAGCACGACCGTGTCGACCTGACCCTGCGGCGTGGCACCCATCGCGTCCTCCCGGTGTCGCGGCGTTCGGCCCGGCGGTTACCCGCTGTCGGGCCGGGAAACCCTCCGGGAAACGGCCCCCTGACAAATGTCACGGTCGGGGCGTGACGACCGCTCCGGGCATCGGGGTACGCGCTGCCGGAGCATCAGTGACATGACCAGTACGCATCCGGCCGTCGAGTTGGACGGCCTCACCAAGAGCTTCGGCGCTGTCACCGCTGTCGACGGGTTGAGCCTACGGGTACAGCCCGGCGAGGTGGTGGCGTTCCTCGGCCCGAACGGCGCGGGCAAGACCACCACCATCGACATGCTGCTCGGGCTGTCCCGCCCGGACACCGGCACCGTTCGGGTCCTCGGCGGCACCCCGGACGACGCGGTGGCCCGAGGTCGGATCGCGGCCGTGCTCCAGACCGGTGGGCTGCTCAAGGACCTGACAGTGGGCGAGACGGTGCGGATGACCGCCTACTTCTACCGGCACACCCGCCCGGCGGCGGAGGTGCTGGAGCGAGCCGGTATCACCGACATCGCCGACCGGGTGGTCGGGCGCTGCTCGGGTGGTCAGCAGCAGCGACTGCGCTTCGCGTTGGCCCTGCTGCCCGACCCGGACCTGATGGTGCTCGACGAGCCGACCACAGGCATGGACGTCGAGGGTCGGCGGGACTTCTGGCAGGCCCTACGCCGCGACGCTCGGGGCGGGCGGACGGTCATCTTCGCCACCCACTACCTGGACGAGGCGGACGCGTACGCCGACCGGATCGTGCTGGTCCGGCAGGGGCGCATCGTCGCCGACGGCACCACCGCCGAGATCAAGAACCTGGCCGCCGGCCGTACGGTGCGGGCCACCCTGCCCGGCGCCGACCAGGCCGCCCTCGCCGCGCTGCCCGGGGTGGACGCCGTGGAGGTGCGCGGCGACAGCGTGCTGGTGCGGACCGGCGACTCGGACGCGATCGCCCGGCACCTGCTGACCAGGACCGCCGCCCGGGACGTCGAGATCACCTCCCGCAACCTCGAGGACGCCTTCCTCGCCCTGACCACCGCGCAGACCGGAGCCTGAGATGACCACCTCCACCCCCACCCGCGCCGGTGCCCCCGCGCCGGACCGTCGGCTGCCCGCGCTGGGCGGGTTCGCCCCGGGCGCCCTGCTCATCGAGCTGCGCCGGGTGCTGCGCAACCGCCGCACCCTCGCCTTCACGCTGATCATGCCGGGCGTCTTCTTCCTCATCTTCGGCCTGCCGCAGGGCGGGCAGTCACTGGACAACGGTCGGCCGGTGACGGCGTACGTCATGGTCAGCCTGGCCGTGTACGCGGCCATGGTGGCGACCACCAGCGTCGGTGGTGCGGTGGCCACCGAGCGGGCGCTGGGTTGGAGCCGGCAGCTGCGGCTCACCCCGCTACGCCCGGCGGCGTACGTGGCGACGAAGCTGATCACCGCGATGAGCCTCGGTCTGTTCGCGGTCGTCGTCGAGTTCCTGGTGGGTGCCGTGGCCGGCGTCCGCGTCCCGGCGTACGTCTGGCTGCTGTCCGGGCTCGCCGCCTGGGTCGGCTCGCTGGTCTTCGCCGCGTTCGGTCTCTTCATCGGCTACCTGGCGCCGGCGGAGAACGTCATGCAGATCATCGGCCCGGTGCTGGCGGTGCTGGCCATGTTCGGCGGGCTGTTCGTCCCGGTCGAGGTGCTGCCGGACGTGCTCCAGCAGGTCGCGAAGTTCACCCCGGTGTACGGCATGGGTGTGCTGGCCCGCGCCCCACTGACCGGTGACGGAGTGAGCATGGCGGCGGTGGCCAACCTCGTCGTCTGGGCGCTGCTCTTCGGCGTCGGCGCGGCCCGGCTGTTCCGCCGGGACACCGCGCGGGTCTGACCGGCCGGGCCGATAGCGTGATCCCGATGGACCTGTCGACGGGGCAACCCTGGCCGGTGAGCCGCCACTGGCGGTTCATCGGCTGGCTGCTGGCCGCCGTCTGGCTGTTCTTCCTCAACGTGCCGCTCGCCACCGCCCTGCACCAGCCGGAGCTGTGGCGGCGGGTCCTCGGCGTGGTGGCCATTGTCGTCTTCGGCGTCGGGTACGTGCTGCTGTTCCAGTGGGCCCGCAAGCTGCGCCAGGCCCTGCTGCCGATCCCGGCGGGCCGGGCGCGGGCCGGGTTGGCGCTGCTGCTCGCGGTGGGCCTGGCCAGTCTCCCGGGCACCAGCGGGGACTGGCTGGCCACCCTGGTCTACGTGGCCGCGGCCGCGGTGTTCCTGCTGCCGCCGTGGGAGTCGTTGGCCGCCGTGGTGCTCTGCGCCGTGACGCCCGCGCTGGCGTCCTGGCTGGTGCCGGGGTGGGAGGCGGAGAACGGCATCGTCTTCGCGGTGCTGCTCGCCTCGTTCGCCATGTTCGGGGTGTCCCGGCTGGCCCAGCGCAACAGCGAACTCCGGGCCGCCCAGCAGGAGATCGGTCGGCTCGCGGTCGCCGAGGAGCGGGCCCGCGCGGCCCGCGACCTGCACGACATCCTCGGGCACTCGCTGACCGTGGTGGCGATCAAGGCCGAGTTGGCCGGACGTCTGATCGAGGTCGACCGGGAACGGGCCGCCGCCGAGATTGCCGAGGTGGAGGCGTTGGCTCGGGCCGCGCTGGCCGACGTACGAAAGACGGCCGGCGCGTACCGCGAGGTCAGTCTCGCCGCGGAGCTGGCCGGCGCCCGCTCGGCGCTGGCCGCGGCGGGCATCGCGGCCGACGTGTCGACCGAGGTGCCGGACCTGCCGGAGGAGTGGGACAGGTTGTTCGGCTGGACGGTACGGGAGGGCGTGACGAACGTGGTCCGGCACAGCGGGGCGCGGTGCTGCCTGATCCGGGTGCACAGGGATCAGGTCGAGATCAGTGACGACGGTCGTGGCCCGTCCACTCCCGATGCGAGCGGGCACGGGCTGGTCGGCCTGCGGGAGCGGGCGCGGCGGCTGGACGCGGTGGTGACCGTCGGTAGTCGACCGGCGGGCGGCGGTTTTCTGCTGCGGGTGCACGCGCCGGGGGAGGCCCGGTGAGCGCGTTGCCCACGCCGATCCGGCTGCTGCTCGCCGATGACCAGGCGCTGGTCCGGGGTGCGCTGGCCGCCCTGCTCTCGCTGGAGGAGGACCTGACAGTTGTCGCCGAGGTCGGCCGGGGCGACGAGGTGGTGCCCGAGGCCCGACGCAGCGCCCCCGACGTCGCCCTGCTGGATGTGGAGATGCCCGGCCTGGACGGGATCGCCGCCACCGCGGCGTTGCGGGCCGCGCTGCCGACCTGCCGGGTGCTTGTGGTGACCACCTTCGGTCGACCCGGTTACCTGCGGCGGGCGATGGAGGCCGGAGCGAGCGGTTTCGTGGTCAAGGACACCCCGGCCCGACAGCTCGCCGACGCGGTCCGCCGGGTGCACGCCGGCCTGCGGGTGGTCGACCCGACGCTGGCCGCGGAGACCCTCGCCGCCGGGGTCAGTCCGCTGACCGAGCGGGAGACCGAGGTGCTGCGGACCGCGCGCGGCGGCGGCACGGTCGCCGACCTGGCCCGGGCGCTGCACCTGTCCGAGGGGACGGTACGCAACCACCTGTCCGCGGCGATCGGCAAGACCGGTGCCCGTAACCGGGCCGACGCGATCCGGGTCGCCGAGCAGAACGGCTGGCTGCTCGGCGAGTGACCGCGCAGCGTCGGCGCTCAGGCGGTCGGCGGCGGGGCGGCCAGTTGGTCGACCACGACGACGCTGCTGCCGGGGCGGACCTCGGCGAGCAGTTCCCGCTGACCGCTGCGGGTCAGCCGGATACAGCCGTTCGTGGTGTTCTCGCCCAACTCGCCGTCGTGCTGCCAGGTGTGCACCCCGATGTGCGCGCCCTGCAGTCCGGACGGCACCGACTCCGGGTCGTCGGGCACCGAACCGAGAGCGTAGATGTCCACTCCGCCGTAGACCTCCTCCGGCGGTGGGGTGCGGCCCAGGATGAAGGTCCGCCCGAGTGGAGTCTCCTGGCCCGACTGGCCGAGGCTGACCTCCCAGGAGCGCACCGCCTTGCCGGCCCGGTACCAGGTGAGCCGGTGGACCTTGCGTTCGACCACGATCTGGTCGCGCAGCGGCACCGTCTCGAACCCGCCGGGAGGCAGCCAGGCGAGTCGTCGGTTGGCCGAGGGCAGCAGGACGGCGGTCCAGCCGGCACGCCGTTGGGCGATCGGCATGGTCAGCTCGACACCGCGGATCGTCGGTTCGAGGAAGGCGCGCGGACGACCGCCGGGCGCGTCGTACGCGGCGATGCGTCTGATCGGGTGCGCGCCCTCGGTCAGCGGCGTGACGTCCATGCTGGCCGGATCGGCGGGGAACCCACCGGGCGCGGGGTCGTAGTCGACCACGGCCAGGCCGTCCGGGGCGGGCGCGGCCGGGGGGATCGACTCCTCCGGGCTCTGCTCCACACTGCTCGGAGTCGGGTCGGCGGCCACCACGTTGCGGTCGTCGGGGGCCGTCGAACTCGGGGTGAGGGCCTGGCCGACCAGCAGCGCGGTCACCAGCAGCGCGGGTACGCCGATGGCGGCGGCCACCCAGACGCCGCGACGACGGGACGGAGTCTTTCGGTCAAACTGCACGAAACCACTCTATGGTGGCGGATGCTTCGGGGCCCCCGGTTCGGCGAGACCCGTGGTCCAAATCGGTGGGTGGGAGCGGGCACAACGCACGGCTGCGCCCCTCGGTTCGAATTCGGCAGAGAAATTTCCGTCGGCGGGTGATCCGCGCGCCCCGCCGGTCCGTACTGGATGGGGGAGCAGGGGTCGGCCGGTGGTACGCCGCCGCGAGACGATCGAGGAGCAGATGGCCCGGGCACAGCAGGACAACAAGGCGGCGACCGTCCGGACCAGCGCCAGCAGTCGGGGGGTGCGGACCCCGTCCCGGTCGGCGGGCACCCTGCTGATCGCGTCGCTGCTCGCCGCGCTCTGGGCGGCGGTCATGCTGACCGGCGCCGGTCAGACGGCGTACGCGTACGGCTTCTTCTTCACCGAGTTCTTCGCCGGGGTTGTCTCCCTGGTGACGCTGAGCCTCACCGTGATGCTCGGTCTGCTCGCCACCGACCGGCTGGTGCTGCGCATCTCGCACCGGGTGCTGATGCAGTCGGCGCACCGCGCCACCGGCGTGCTGGGCGTGGCCGGGCTCGGTTTCCACGTCCTCACCAAGATCGCCACCGGGCGGGCGGCCGCGACCGACGCGCTTGTGCCGTTCGTCGGCGGCCGAGGGCTCTACGTCGGGCTCGGCACGGTGGCCGCACTGCTGATGGTCAGCGTGATCTGGACCGGCATCGTCCGGGCCCGCTTCGCCGACGTCGGTCCGAAGTGGCTGTGGCGCACGCTGCACTCCGCCGCGTACCTGGCCTGGCCGTTCGCTGTCTTTCACGGCCTCAACGCCGGTCGGGCCGCAGCGCCCTGGGTGATGTTCAGCTACCTCGGCTGCATCTTGCTGGTGGTGCTGGCCCTGCTGGTCCGGTTCTCGGTCACCATCGGTCGGCGCAGCCGTGAGCAACACCAGGCTGCGGTGCGCAACGCGGTGATGGTAGGCCGGGCCGAGGAGGCGAAGACCGCCCGATCGCTCCTGGCCGGGTTGGGTCGGCGCAGCAAGGCCGCCGACAAGCGTCCCGCCTGGGCGGAGACCACCACCGCCACCTGGGCCGCGCCGGCCGCGCGGCGTGACCCCGAACGGTTCACCGTCCCCGTGGTGCCCGAGCCCGGCTCCCTCGTCGAGCCGACCCGGCCGAGCCGACGTCGACGGGAGGAGGAGCCGGCGGCCCGCCGCGACACCGAACGGTCCTCGCGCAGCCGGCGTACCGAGGAGACCACTACCAGCCGATCGGCCCGCCGCAGCGTGGAGGACACCGGCACGTTCAGGCGCGACGAGGAGGAGTTGGAGCCGGTGACCCGGCGGCGCGGCTCCCGCACCCGCGACGAGGCTGTTCCGACCGGGCGGCGACGCGCCGACGAGCCGGCCGCCGAGCGGTCCCGTCGCCGGTCCCGCAGCGAGGACGAGGGCAGTCGTTACTCGGCACCGCCGCAGCCGACCCTCGCCGAGCCCGAGGAGCCGTGGGACAGCCCGCGTCGCTGGCAGGCCGACGACCCCATCTCCGCCGGCCCGATCTCCGTCGAGCCGATCTCGGCCGGCCCGGTCTCCAGCAGCCCGATCTCGTCGGCGCCGCGCAGCGGCAGCGGCCGACACAGCGTCGAGGACGACCTGCCCGAGGAGCCGGACTACTGGCGCCCGCCGGCCCGGTACGTGCCGGACGAGGTGCCGCCGCCCGTCGACGACACCCCGACCCTTGTCGACCTGGCGTCCCGCCGTGCTCGACGGGCAGCCGGCGAGGGCAAGTCCAAGCGCCGCAAGGCCAGCGCCGACGCGGTGGACGGGGCGTACTGGGCCGGACTGCGGGGTGAGGCGAAGTGATGCGGACCGCCGTGCCACCGGTCGCCTGCGTGGGCGAGCCGCGGCTCACCGCCGGCTTCGCCGAGTACGGCCGACTCGACCTGCTCGCGCACGAGGAGGTGCACGGACCCATCGGCCCGATGGAACCGGCACAGCTGCTCCAACTCGCCGAGGGCATGCAGCTCAAGGGCAAGGGCGGGGCGGGGTTCCCGTTCGCCCGCAAACTGCGCGCGGTGCTGGAGTCCTGCAAGCGGCAGGACCTCGCGGCCGTGGTGGTGGTCAACGCCACCGAGGGGGAGCCGGCCAGCTGGAAGGACAAGGTGCTGCTGACCCGCGCCCCGCACCTGATCCTGGACGGCGCGGCGCTCGCCGCGTACGCGCTGGACGCCGACGAGATCGTGATCGGTGTGGCGGACGACGGGGTCGGCCGGGACTCGCTGATGGAGGCCCTCGAAGAGCGCCGGATGCCGGTGCAGACGACGATCGTCACAGTGCCGCACCGGTTCATCTCCGGTGAGGGTGGCGCACTTGTCAACGGGATCAACGGGCTGCCGCACATCCCGCCGGGCACCAAGAAGCGTTCCAGCGACTCCGGGGTCAGCGGCCTGCCCACCCTGCTGTCCAACGCCGAGACGTACGCCCAGCTCGCCGTCGGCGCCCGACTGGGCCCGTACGAGTACGCGGCGCTCGGCACCGACGACGAGCCGGGCACCGTGCTGCTCACCGTGACCGGCGTGGCGGGCCGACCGGCCGTTGTGGAGTGCACCGCCGGCATGCCGCTGCGTGACGTCCTCGATCTCTGCGAGGTGCCGGACGTCCAGGGCATCCTGATGGGCGGCTACCACGGCAAGTGGATCACCCCGGAGGCGGCGGAGAAGGCCGAGGTCTCCCGCAAGGGCCTGGCCGCTGTCGGCGGCACCCTCGGTGCGGGCATCATCGTCCCGCTCGGTGTCGACACCTGCCCGCTCGGTGAGGCCGCCCAGGTGGTGCGCTACCTGGCCGGCGAGTCCGCCGGTCAGTGCGGCCCGTGCAAGATGGGGCTGCCGGACCTGGCCCGCGCGGTGGACCTGGCCGTCGCCGGCAGCCAACCGGCCGACGTGGTGCGCGCTGCCGCCGGCGAGGTGAAGGGCCGGGGCGCGTGCAGCCATCCGGACGGCACCGCCAGGTTCGCGCTCTCCGCGATCGAGGTCTTCACCGAGGACCTGCGGCTGCACAGCACCGGCGACGGTTGTGGCCGACGGGTCAAGGGCGTTATGGGGCTGCCCGGCGCACCCGACGCGAACCCGCAGAAGCTCACCCTGGACTGGTCGCGCTGCGACGGGCACGGCCTGTGCGCGCACGTCGTACCGGACTTCATCCGGCTCGACGCGAACGGATATCCCGCCTTTCCCGCCACCCCGGTGCCGACCTGGCTGCGGGAGGGCGCGCTGAAGGCGGTCAAGGTCTGCCCGGAGCTGGCGCTGCGGCTGGCCAAGGCCGAGTAGCGAAGCCTCAGGTCCAGCAAGGGTCCCTTCCGGACCGGAAACGGAGAAGCGGATGCGGATCGGCATGGCGTGGACAGGGGCCGGGCGACTACGCCGCGCGGCGACCGCCGGGGCGCTCGTGGTGGCCCTGTTCGGCGTTGCCGCCTGCACCGGCACCGCGCCGGGTGGGCCCGTCGCCGCCGGATCGGCCCCCGCCTCGACCGGCGCCCCGCCCGCCCCGACCGGATCGGCGACCGGCGGGCCACCCGCCGCCCCGGCGCAGGTCCCGGACGTGCTCCGCTTCACCGGGACCACCCTCGGCGGGGCCGCGTTCGACGCGGCACAGCTCGCCGGCAAACCGGTGGTGCTGTGGTTCTGGGCGCCGTGGTGCGCGACCTGCGCCAGCCAGGCCTGGACGGTTGCCGAGATCGCACCCAAGTATCGGGACACCGTGCCGATCGTCGGCGTCGCCGGGCTGGGCGAGCGGAAGGCGATGAAGGAGTTCGTCACCGAGTTCGACCTCGGCGGCACGCCGCAGATCGAGGACAGCAAGGGCGCGCTCTGGAAGCGGTTCAAGGTGACCGAGCAGAGCATCTTCGTGATCATCGACCGGAGCGGCACTGTCGTCCACGAGGGCTTCCTGGACGGTGAGGCGCTCACCGCCAAGGTCGCCGCACTGGCCGGGGCGTGAGTGCCACACTGCTGCTCGCGCTGACCGCCGGCATGCTCGGCGCGGTCAACCCGTGCGGCTTCGCGTTGCTGCCCGCGTACCTCTCGCTGTTGGTCGCCGGGAAGTCGGACACCCGCGGCGCGGTCGGCCGCGCGCTCACCGCGGCGGCCGGGCTGACAGTGGGGTACGTGCTGGTGTTCGGCGCATTCGGCCTGGCGCTCGCGCCGCTGGCCGGCTGGCTGCGGCCCCGGCTGCCGTGGCTGACAGTGGCGCTCGGTGTGCTGCTGGTCGTGGCGGGCTGCTGGTTGCTCGCCGGCCGTCGGCTGCCCGCCCCCGGCTGGTCCGCCCGCGCACCCCGGCTGACCCGGACCTGGCCGTCGATGGCGCTGTTCGGCGCGGCGTACGCGTTGGCGTCGCTCGGCTGCGCCATCGCACCGTTCCTGGCCATCGTGGTGACCAGCCTCCAGGCCGGCTCGACCGGTCAGGGGTTGGCGCTGTTCGGCGCGTACGCCCTCGGGATGGGTCTGGTGGTCGCGGTTGCCGCGCTCGGGGTGGCGCTGCTGCGCGACGGTCTGGTGGCCCGGCTGCGCGTCGCCGGGGCGCTGGTGCCCCGCCTCAGTGGCCTGGTGCTGCTGCTCGCCGGCGGCTACGTCGCCTGGTACGGCTGGTACGAGCTACGCCTCGCTGCCAACCCCCGCGACGCCCTCAAAGACCCGGTAATCCAAGCGGCGTCCCAGCTCCAACAAACCCTGACCAACACCCTGGACTCGGTCGGCCCAATCCTGCTCGTAGCCGCCCTGGCGGCCCTCCTGCTGACCGCAGCCCTGGCGAAGCGCTCCCACCCCCGCGCCCGCCCCGTTGATCATGAAGTTATTGCCACGACACGCCGCTTGGGGTCAAGGGTTGAGTGCAATCGTTAGGGCGCGATGACTTCCGCGAGGCGTTGGGTTGGGGTGGCCCAGCCCAGCGTTTCGCGGGGTCGGGTGTTGAGTTCGTGGGCGATGTTG
>NZ_JAGPXW010000025.1:0-112385 GCF_018070365.1 Micromonospora sp. D93
TATGCCGCCCGCTCACGAACGAGCCCGCGGCCTACTCCCGCCGATCCTGAACTCCGGTCCTTGCGCTGCTCGAACTCCATGACACCCCATCGAGGTAGGGGTGTTGCAACGACCGGTGGAACTCAAGGTCGTCGGAGCGGGCGCTCCCGTCTCTGCCCGGCGCGCCGTTGCCCAAGATCCGCGCAACTTCCGGGATGTTGGTCCCTCCAGCGCCCCTGAGGCAGCAACTTCCCTGAAGTTGCCGCCCCGGGGTGCGCCATGGCCGGGGGCATTGCCCGGTGGAGGCCAGGAGCCCTCGGTGGAACCGGCGCTGTGGACCGGACGAGGGGTGGGTGCGCGCGGAAGGGACGTGAGGAACGGCAGCCGAGAGATCCGGAGGTCCGCTGCTGGGGCGCGCGGCCGATTCGCCGGATATGAGGCATCGTCGCGGTGGCGGACCGAGCAAACTTGGACAGTTTCCGTTAGCAGCTAACGGAAACTGTCCAAGATCTGCGATTACGTCAGGTGTGCGGGGCGGGTCAGTGGCCGGTGGAGGCCAGGTAGCGGTCCTCGTTCGGCATCAGCACCCACAGGATCAGGTAGACGATCACCTGTGTGCCGGGCAGTAACAGCGACAGCAGGAACAGCAGCCGGACCATTCCGGCCGACATGCCGAACCGCCGTCCGAGGCCGGCGCAGACACCGGCGATCATGCGCCCCTCGCGGGGCCGGACCAGTTTGCGACTCATCGTCGTACTCCCACTCTGCGGCGGTGCGCCGCGTCTGCAATCCACGGTAGAAAGGGATGACCACCTCGCCCTCGGTCCCGAGGAGGAGCGGCAACCCGTGGACCCGTAGGTGCTTTACCCGGGCAACCCTCCGCTGACGCCTCCGCGCCTGCCGCCGCTTTCGGCCGCCGCCCCCTCCCGGCCAGCCTCGCCCGCCGCAGCCGGGCGGAGATCGTGCTCGATCCTGGTTGTAGTGGCATCGAGGCGGGCGGACACCACTACATCCTGGATCGAGCACGATCTTGCGGAGCGAGCGGGCGACTGGGGCGGGCGAGGCGGCGCCGGGCGGCCAGGGCCGCGCCGGGCGCGGGGCGGGGCGGGGCGGGGCGGAGCGGGGCGGGGCGGAGCGGGACGGGGTGGAGCGGGACGGGGTGGGGGGAGGCGTGCGCCGGGCGGGGGAGACGGCGGTCGGGTGTTCACGTCCCGGACCGGATGGGCGGTGAGCTGGGCGGGTAGGCTGGCTGATCGGTCTTCCACACCCCGGAGGGCCGGCACCCCATACCCCGGACGGTCACCATCGGGGCCGCCAGACCGGTGGTCACGACCCGGCCGGGTCCCGTACGCCGGGACGACGGCGAGGAAGCGCAGCCATGATCAGTGTTTTCGACCTCTTCAGCGTCGGTATCGGGCCGTCCAGCTCACACACGGTGGGGCCGATGCGGGCCGCGCGGACGTTCGTCGGCGGGCTCAAGGCCGACGGGTTGCTCACTGACACGGCGCGGGTGCAGGCCGAGCTGTTCGGCTCCCTGGGTGCCACCGGGCACGGCCACGGCAGCGGTCCGGCGGTGCTGCTCGGGTTGGCCGGCGAGTCGCCGGAGACTGTCGACACGGACACCGTCGGTCCTCGGGTCGAGCGGATCCGGGCCGAGCGGCGGCTCAACATCCTGGACGCGCACGAGATCGACTTCGATCCGGATCGGGACCTGACGCTGCACCGCCGTCGGTCGTTGCCGTACCACCCGAACGGGATGACCTTCGTGGCGTACGACGGGGCCGGTGCCGAGTTGCGCAGCCGCACCTACTACTCAGTCGGTGGCGGTTTCGTGGTGGACGAGGCGGCGGCCGGCGCGGACCGGATCAAGCCGGACAGCACAGTCGTGCGGTACCCCTTCCTCACCGGGGCGCAGCTCCTCGACGTCACCACCCGTACCGGTCTGTCGATCAGCGAGGTGATGCTGGCCAACGAGCGGTCCTGGCGCAGCGAGGCGGACATCCGGGCCGGTCTGCTGGAGATCTGGCGGGTGATGCAGGAGTGCGTGCAGCGTGGCTGCGAGCGGGACGGCGTACTCCCTGGGGGGTTGAAGGTGCGGCGGCGCGCGGCGGAGCTGCGGCGTGGCCTGGAGGCGGAGGCCGGGTCGGCCGACCCGCTGCACGTGATGGACTGGGTGACGTTGTTCGCGCTCGCTGTCAACGAGGAGAACGCGGCGGGCGGCCGGGTGGTCACCGCGCCGACAAACGGCGCGGCCGGGATCATTCCGGCGGTGCTGCACTACTACACCCGGTTCGTGCCGGGGGCCGATGACGAGGGCGTGGTGCGGTTCCTGCTGACGGCGGGCGCGATCGGTGTGCTGTTCAAGGAGAACGCGTCGATCTCGGGCGCCGAGGTGGGCTGCCAGGGTGAGGTCGGTTCGGCGTGCTCGATGGCGGCGGCGGGGTTGGCCGAGGCGCTCGGTGGCACCCCGGAGCAGGTGGAGAACGCCGCCGAGATCGGGATGGAGCACAACCTCGGATTGACGTGTGACCCGGTGGGTGGCCTGGTGCAGATCCCCTGCATCGAGCGCAACGCGGTGGCTAGCATCAAGGCGATCACGGCCGCCCGGCTGGCGCTGCGCGGCGACGGTGTGCACAAGGTGTCGCTGGACAAGGTCATCAAGACCATGCGGGAGACGGGCGCCGACATGAAGGTCAAGTACAAGGAGACGGCGCGTGGCGGTCTGGCCGTCAACGTGATCGAGTGCTGAGTCCGGTCGATTCGGGGCAATCGTTCACCGACTGCTAACCTGTCGTCCGTTTCAGGAGGCGGGAGGCTCGCGGTGACCGCTGGCGTCGCGGCGTTGTGGTCGCACCGCAACTCGCTGCGCATCCTGGTCCGGCGGGATCTGGCGGTCAAGTACCAGCAGTCGGTGCTGGGCTACTTCTGGTCGTTGATCGAGCCGCTCGGCATGGGCGCCATCTACTGGTTCGTCTTCGGGGTGCTCTACTCCCGGGACACCGGTCGGCACCTCGGTGAGGCGGCCGGGTCGTACCCGTTGTTCCTGATCACCGGCATCTTCGCCTGGATGTGGACCAGTTCGGCGCTGAGCGAGGCGACGAACGCGCTGACCGGCCAGTCCCGGCTGATCACCACGATGAACGTGCCGCGGCAGGTCTTTCCGATCGGCCGGGTCACCGGCCGGTTCGCCGAGTACGCGGCGGGCCTGCCGATCCTGATCGCCATCGCGGTGATCTACGCGGTGCACGGTCGGATCCACCCCGGCTGGTCGCTGCTCTCCCTGCCGCTGGCGGTGACCGTCCAGGCCGTCCTGTTGACCGGGCTCGCCCTGCTGCTGTCCGCGTGGAACGTGCTGATGCGCGACGTGGAACGGTTGATGCGGCTGATCATCCGGGTGCTCTTCTACGCCACGCCGATCATCTATCCGCTCAGCCTGGTCCGGGAGTCCGGCCTGCCCGGCTGGCTGAAGGTGGTCTACGAGCTGAACCCGCTGGTCGGGATCTTCCAGCTGCACCACGCGATCTGGTACCCGGACGAGTTCCCGGACGCCCGGCTGCTCGCCACCACGATCGTCGGCAGTCTGCTGGTGCTGGCCGCCGGTTGGTGGTCGTTCCGCCGGTTGGAGCCCGCCGTGCTCAAGGAGCTCTGACGTGGCCGCGCCGATCATCGAGGCGGACGGCCTGGGCATCCGGTTCGTCCGCAACCGTCGCCGTCAGCTGCGGCTACGCGAGTTGTTCATCCACCGGGGCGCCCGTGGCGCGCTGCCCGGCCAGTTCTGGCCGCTGCGGGACGTGTCGTTCACCGTCCAGCCCGGCGAGACGGTCGGGGTGATCGGTCGCAACGGCACCGGCAAGAGCACCCTGCTGCGGCTGATCGCCGGAGTGCTCATTCCGGATGAGGGCGGCATCCGGGTGCACGGCGCGGTGGCGCCGTTGCTGGAGTTGTCCGCCGGTTTCTCCAACGACCTGACCGGGCGGGAGAACCTGCACCTGGTCGGTGGGTTGCACGGACTGTCGACGAGCTACCTGAAGCGGCACTTCGACGACATCGTCGAGTTCGCCGGTGAGCAGGTGGAACGGGCCATCGACACGTCGGTGCGGCACTACTCGTCGGGGATGAAGGTGCGGCTGGGCTTCGCGATCATCTCGCACCTGCCGCACCCGATCCTGCTGATGGACGAGGTGACAGCGGTCGGGGACGCGGAGTTCCGCAAGAAGTGTTACGCGACGATTGATCGTCTGCTCGGGGAGGGGCGCACGCTGGTGCTGGTGTCACACAACGAAAAGGACCTGACCCGGTTCTGCCGTCGGGGGTTGTACCTCGACGCGGGCCGGTTGACGCTCGACGGCACCATCGCCGAGGCGCTCGACGCGTACCACGCCGCGGTCCCGCGGTGACGCTCGCGATCGTGCTCGCCGCCGGGAGGCCCGCGGCGGGCCTGACCACGGCCACCGGCGAGCCGCTGGCCGACCGCCTGGCCGCCCAGTTGCGCCAGGCCGGGGCAAACGAGGTGCGCTTCGCCGCCAACCTCGACGAGCTGATTGACCTGGTCGCCACCGCGATCGCGCCCGTGCTGATCACCGGCACGGACCTGGTCGCGCACACCGCCGTACTGCGGCACCTGGCCACCAGCCCGGTGGGACCCACTGTGGCGCTGGTGCTCGGCGACCCGCCGGTGCCCGGTCGGACCGCCGTGCGGGAGGAACGCGGCCAGGTGGTCGACGCCGCCGCGTTGGACGCCCTCGACGGAGACGCCACAGGCGTGTTCGGCGGCGCGCTGCGGGTCGGCGTGGACGACCTGCCGACCCTCGCGGCCGCCGCCCGGGCCGCCGCGTCCGGGCTGCTCCCCGTCGCCGCCCCGATCGGCCCGGCCGGCGACGTGGCGCCGCTGCCGGCGACCGGCGGGGCCGGACCCGGCGGGTCGGTCGCGGCCGGTGGCCCCGGGTCCGCCGTGGACCGGCTCTTCGCGGGCCTCGCGGCGCTCGGCACCCTGATCTTCGCCCAGCGGGTACGCCTGCTCGTCGCCCACCGGGTCGAGGACCAGGCCGGGCTGACCGCTGCCGAGGCGGCGGTGACAGCTGTCGACGAGGACCGGGCGGAGCTGCGGCTGTCGGTGAAGGAGAAGGACGACTTCTTCTCCACCTACTTCGTCAGCACCTGGTCGCCGTACGTGGTCCGGCTCTCGGCCCGGCTTCGGCTCACCCCGACCGGGGTGACGGTGATCTCGGTGCTCTTCGCGTTGGGCGCGGCGGTGCTGTTCGGGGTCGGTGGGCGACCGGCGCTGGTCGCCGGCGCGGTGCTGCTCTACCTCGGCTTCGTGCTGGACTGCGTGGACGGCCAGCTGGCCCGCTACACCCGGCACTTCAGCGCCTGGGGCGGCTGGCTGGACACGATGGCGGACCGGGCCAAGGAGTACCTGGTCTACGCGGGGCTGGGCTTCGGGGTGAGCCACGCCGGGCTGGGCAACGGGTGGGCGCTCGCGATCGCCGCGATGACCTTGCAGACCGTCCGGCACATGACCGACACCTGGTACGGGGTGCTGCACGACGAGGCGGCCCGCCGGCCGCGTACGGCGACGAACGCCAGCGGCGGGATCGGTGACCGGCTCAACGCGGCGTCGACGCGGGTGCAGGCGGACACCGGGTCGGTGTCGTACTGGCTGAAGCGGACAGTGGTCTTCCCGATCGGTGAGCGCTGGGCGCTGATCGCGGTGACAGTGGCGCTGTTCAACCCGCTGGTCAGCCTGATCGCCGTGCTGGTCTGGGGGGTGCTGGCGTTCGCGTACACCGGGGCTCTGCGGACGCTGCGGGCCCGCTGGATGTGGGTGCCGGTGCTGGACACTGTCGACGCCACCCTGCACCGCGACGACGGGCTGTTGGCCCGCTGGTTGCCGGTGGTCCGCCCGATGGGGCCGCTGACCCTGGCGGTGATCGCCGCGCTCGGCCCGGCGGTGCTACTGGTCGGGGCGTTGCTGAGTGACGCGCCCGAGGGGCTGCGCTGGGCGGTGCCGGTGGCGCTGCTGGTGCTGCTCGTCGCCGGGCTGGGCGCGGGAGCGGCGCACAACGGTCCGCTGGACTGGCTGGTGCCCGCCGCGTTGCGGGCCGCCGAGTACCTGTTCGCCATCGCGGTCGGAGTGGTCGGCGGGACGCCCGGCTGGCTGATCTTCGGGTATGTCTTCGTGCTCACCGTGCACCACTACGACCTGACCGCCCGGCTGGAGAAGCGGCAGGTGGCACCGCCTCTGCACGCGGCGACGCTGGGTTGGGGCGGCCGCTCGGTGCTGTTGGCCCTCGCGGCGATCGCCGGAATTGCGGGTATCGGACTGGCTACACTCGGTGCGTACCTTCTCGTGGTTTTCGTGGTGAGCGTCGTCCTGGCCTGGTTCGTGCGACCGGCCCGTAGCGCGCGGGCGTCGGTGGCGCCGGCGGGCGCTGGAGGTGCCGCGCCGCGCTGACGGAGGGACGGCCGGATGACCCTGATCAGCTTCGTGGTGCCGGCCTTCCGGGTGCAGGGATACCTGCGGGAATGCCTGGACTCCATCCTCGGTCAGCCGGAGACCGACATCGAGGTGATCGCCGTCGACGACTGCTCGCCGGACGCCAGCGGCGACATCATCGACGAGTACGCGGCCCGCGACCAGCGGGTCCGTTCGGTCCGGCTGGCGGAGAACGTCGGTCTCGGTCCGGCCCGGAACATCGGGCTGGACCGGGCCGTCGGCGAGTACGTGTGGTTCCTCGACGGTGACGACTGGCTGGCTCCGGAGTGCCTGACCGAGGTCGCCGAGCGGTTGCGGGTCACCCGCCCGGACGTCCTGCTTGTCGACCACGTCCGCTCCCACTGGAACGACACCGCCACCCGCAGCGCGATGGCCGAGGTGTTTCCGGAGGCACCGGGCCCGGGCACCTTCCGGTTGCGGGACCGGCCGCGGGCGATGCACCTGCTGCACACCGCGTGGAACCGGCTGGTCCGGCGGGAGTTCCTCGTCGACCTGGGGTTGCGCTTCGCGCCCGGCTGGTACGAGGACGTCTCGTTCAGCTACCCGGTGCTGATGGCCGCGCACCGGATCGGCGTACTGGACCGGGTCTGCGTCAACTACCGCCAACGCCGCGCCGGCGCGATCACCCGGACCCGGGGTGACCGCCACTTCGAGGTCTTTCCGCAGTGGCACCGGGTCTTCCACCTGATGGATTCGTGGGGGCCGGCGACGGAGGCCCTGCGGCCGGCGGTCTTCGAACGGATGATCTGGCACTACCTGACCGTGCTCGGCAACGGTCAGCGGATCGCGCCGGAGCTGCGGGAGGCGTTCTTCGCGCAGATCACCGCCGACTACGAGCGTTGGCTGCCGCCCGGCGGCTATCCGGTGCCGGACGGGGTCGAGGGGATCAAGCACAAGCTCGTCGCGTCCGGCCGGTGGCGCACCTTCAGCGCGTTGCGGGCCGCCAGCCGGGCACGTGACACCGCCCGCCGGCGGGCCCGCACCGCTCGGCGCACTGTCGGCCCGGTCGCCCGGCGCGGTGCCCGGCTGACCCGCGACGGGCTGCTGCGCGAGTACTACCGGGCCGAGTTGCGGCGGCCGGTCGACCCGACGCTCGCGGTGTACGCCGCGTACTGGTACCGGGGATACTCCTGCAACCCGGCGGCCATCTACGAGGTCGCCCGCCGGTTGGCGCCGGAGGTGCGCGGGGTGTGGGTGGTGCGCCGGGACCGGGTCGACACCGTGCCGACCGGGGTGGAGTACGTGGTGGCCGGCACGCCGGCGTACTACCGGGTGCTCGCCCGCGCCCGGTGGCTGGTCAACAACGTCAACTTCCCGGACTTCGTCCGCAAGCGACCGGAACAGGTGCACGTGCAGACCCACCACGGCACGCCGGTCAAGGTGATGGGGCTGGATCAGCAACGCCACCCGATCGGCGCGGGCCGGATGGACTTCGCCGGGCTGTTGCGCCGGGTGGACCGCTGGGACTACAGCGTCAGCGCCAACAGCTTCTCCACCCAGATGTGGGACCGGGCGTACCCGGCCACGTACACCACCCTGGAGGTGGGGTACCCGCGCAACGACCGCCTGGTCACCGCCGGCCCGGACGAGGTGCGCCGACTCCGCGCGGAGTTCGGCCTCGCCCCCGACGAGCCTGTCGTCCTGTACGCCCCGACGCACCGCGAGCACCTGCCCGGCTACCGGCCGCCGTTCGATCCGGACCGGTTCGTCCAGGCGCTCGGTGACTCGGGCCGGTTGCTGATGCGCAGCCACTACTTCCACGACCGTGATCGACGTCCCGGCCGGCCGAAGGACTGGGAGCGGGTTCGCGACGTCAGCGGCCACCAGCGGGTGGAGGATCTCTACCTGGTGGCGGACGTGTTGGTCACCGACTACTCGTCGGCCATGTTCGACTACGCGGTGCTGGACCGGCCGATCGTGCTCTACACCCCGGACTGGGAGGCCTACCGGCTGGCTCGGGGGGTCTACTTCGACGTCACGGCCGAACCGCCGGGCGCTGTGGCGTCCACTTTCGCCGATCTGCTCGACCTGTTCCGTACCGACGCGGTGCGCTCGGACGCGGCGGCGAAGGCCCGCGAGCACTTCCGGGCCCGGTTCTGCACGCTGGACGACGGGCGGGCGGCAGAGCGGGTGGTGCGCCGGGTGTTCCTCGGAGAGCCGGGCGAGCGGTCCACGCGCTGTTGATCGGATTTCTGTCGTTTAATAGCAGCGTCATCGATCGAACATGAGACGTTTACCCGATGTCACAAACCCATGATCCTGGTCACAGTCTTGTGGGGTTCGGCCGACGCGCTGAGGGGGAAGACGGTGAGCACCGTCACGCTCAAGGATGTGACCAAGGTTTTCCGGGATGGCACGATTGCCGTCGACAGCATCAATCTCGATGTCAACGACGGCGAGTTCATGGTGCTGCTTGGGCCGTCCGGGTGCGGCAAGTCGACGGTGCTGCGAATGATCGCCGGCTTGGAGGACCCGACCACCGGCGCGGTCATGCTCGACGGGGAGTTGGCGAACGACCTCCCCCCACGGGACCGCAAGATCGCCATGGTCTTCCAGGACTTCGCGCTCTACCCGCACATGACAGTCGGCGACAACATCGCGTTTCCGCTGCGGCTGGCCGGGATCGAGCCCGAGCCGAGGGGTGAACGGGTCAGTGACGTGGCGAGCGCGCTGGGCATCGGCGACGTGTTGGCCCGCAAACCGGGTCAGCTCTCCGGCGGCCAACGGCAGCGGGTCGCGATGGGCCGGGCGATCGTCCGCCGGCCCGGCCTGTTCCTGATGGACGAGCCGCTGTCCAACCTGGACAGCGGTCTCCGGGCCGAGCTGCGGGCGGAGATCTCGGGCCTGACCCGGGAGCTGGGCGTCACCACCGTCTACGTCACGCACGACCAGGCCGAGGCGCTCACCATGGCCGACCGGGTGGCCATCATGCGCCGCGGCGTGCTCCAGGACGTGGGCACACCAACCCAGGTGTACGGCCGGCCGGCGACGCTCTACGTGGCGGCGTTCCTGGGCAGCCCACGGATGAACCTGCTGGAGGCGTCGGTCTACGTCCACCTCGACCGGTACGTCACGCTCAACCTCGGTGACCAGTCGCTCTACCTGCCCTGGAACGACATCCGCAGTCGGGCGGTGGCGCACTACCACGGTGAGCGGATCGTGGTCGGCATGCGGGCCGAGGCGCTCACCCCTGTCGCACCGGACAGCCCCGGCGACGTGCTGCGCGGGCGGATCCGCTACCTGGAGCACCACGGGCACGAGTCGTTGGCGTTCCTCGACATCGGCGCGACAGCGATCGTGGTCGACGAGATGGGCGCACCGCTCGAACCGCCGCCGGTCGGCCAGCGCGGCCTGCGCCGGTTCGGCTCGGTGATGCAGCGGCTCACCGGCAAGCCGGTGGAGGCGCAGGAGCCCCCGGTCAGCGGCGTCCAGACCAGCGTGCTCCCCGATCCGGGCCGGCACCACCGACGCCCGGCGGAGCTGGCGGTGCGGCTTGCGCCGTACCCGGCGGTCAGCGCCGGTCACCCGCTCGCCGTCTCGGTGCGGATGGACGCGCTGCACTTCTTCGACGAGCGTGGCGACCGGATCGACGTGGGTTGGCGCTGACGACGCGCCGGAGCGGGGTGGCGGGCTCGCCACCCCGTGTCCTACCGTCTGCCCACCCAGTCCACTGTGAAAGTCCACCGAGAGGGGTGCACCCGTGTCGGGTGACCGTCCCAGCCCGCTCGTCATCGAGCGCATCCTGCGGGATCGCGAGGGCATCTGGCAGCAGATCGTGGCCGAGCGTGACCTCAACGCCCTGACCGGGCGGATGCTGACCAGTTCCGCAATCGCGTTGGCCTGCTACGGGGCGGTGCTGGGCTTCTTCCACAGTCCGCTGATGGCGTTGACCTCGGCGCTGAAGCTGCCACTGCTGTTCCTGGTCACGCTGGCCATCTGCCTGCCCACGCTCTACCTGTTCAACCTGGTCTTCGGCGCCCGACTCTCGGTGCGGCAGTCGTTGGCGCTGGTGATGGTGGCGATCACTGTCACCTCGATGCTCGCGGTGGCGTTCGCGCCGATCAGCCTCTTCTTCCTGATCACCGCCAACGACTACGGGTTCTTCAAGCTGCTCAACGTGGCGATCCTGACCCTGTCGGCGCTTGTCGGGTTGCGCTTCCTGACCAGCGGGATGCAGGTGCTCAACGACCACGGCCTGCTCGCGCCGGAGGCCGCCAACGCCAAGGTGGGCGAGCAGGCCGCCGCCCAGGCGCCGGTCCAGGCCGTGCCGGCCGCGGTGGCCGTCGGGGCGACGCCGGCAGCGGCGCCGGCCGCCGGCCAGGGCGCCGAACCGGTCGCCGTGCCGGCCGGAGCCACGGTGGCCGAGTCGACGCCGAACGGCGCCGTGACGACCGCGCCGGCTCCGACCCAGGCTCCGGCCCAGGTTCCGACGCAGTGGGCCGGGCAGCCCGCCGGTGCCTCGTTCCCGCCGGGCATGCTGCCGCCCGGCTACGTGGCGCAACGCCCGTGGGACGGCCGTACCGCCCGACGCGGCGAGCCGGCGCAACGACCGGCCAGCATGACGCTGCTCTACATCTGGATCCTGCTCTTCGGGTTCGTCGGCACCCAACTGGCCTGGACGCTGCGTCCGTTCTTCGGCGACCCGGGCCAGGACTTCGCCTTCTTCCGCAGCATCGACGGCAACTTCTACGCGGAGATCCTGCGCACCATCGCCAACCTCTGAGCGTGCCGCCGCCGGCGAGAGTTGCTGGTTGCCGGCCTGGTTACCGATGAGTAACGTCGGGCCATGACTATCGACTCCCGCCAGGTGGCGGCCGGCATGCTGGAAGCGGTGCCGTTCGCTCGTACGCTCGGTCTCGAGTTCGTCGAGGTGGCGCCCGAGGCGGAGGGCGGCGTGCGGGCGGTCGTCCGGCTGCCCGACTCGCCGGCCACCCACAACCACATCGGCGGACCGCACGCCGGCGCCATGTTCACAGTCGGCGAGACGGCCTCCGGCGCGGTCGTGCTTGCCGCCTTCGGGCAGCTGCTCGACCGAGCCGTGCCGCTGGCCGTCCGGGCCGAGATCGCCTATCGGAAACTCGCAATGGGTCCGGTGCTGGCCACCGCGCGACTCGGCCGGCCCGCAGTCGAGGTGATCGAGGAACTGGAGGCCGGTCAGCGCCCGGAATTCCCCGTCGCTGTGGAAATCGCCACCGAGGACGGGAAACCGACAGCCGTGATGACCGTGATCTGGACTCTGCGACCGAACTGAAACGCCTCAGGGCGGCGGAAACGGGTTTGCGGGCCCAGCAGGGTGGATAGATTCGTACCGTGCTGGGCCTACCTGCTCACGTGACCGCCTGTCTCTTCGATCTGGACGGTGTGCTGACGCAGACCGCCCGCGTACACAACGCCGCCTGGGCGCAGACGTTCGATGAGTTTCTTCGTCAGCGCGCCACGGTCTCCGGCGAGCCGTTCCAACCGTTCGATCCGGGCCCGGACTACAACCGCTACGTCGACGGCCGACCTCGGGCCGACGGCGTCCGGACGTTCCTCGCCTCCCGCGGGATCGTGCTGCCCGAGGGCGGCCCGGACGACCCGCCGGAGGCCGAGACCGTCAACGGCCTCGGCAACCGCAAGAACGTCCTGCTGCTGCACCAGCTGCGTACCGCCGGTGTCGAGGTCTACCCGGGCTCGGTGCGATACCTGAAGGCGGCGACCGCCGCCGGGCTTCGCCGAGCCGTGGTCACCGCGAGCGCGAACGGGGGTGAGGTGGTCGCCGCCGCCGGGTTCGAGCCGTTGCTGGAGGCCCGGGTCGACGGGCTCGTCGCCCGCGCTGAGGGGCTGCGCGGCAAACCACACCCCGACACCTTCCTCGCCGGGGCCAGGCTGCTCGGCGTCGACCCGACACAGGCCGCCGTCTTCGAGGACGCGCTCTCCGGAGTGGCCGCCGGTCGCGCAGGCGGCTTCGGTTACGTGGTCGGCGTCGACCGGGTCGGGCAGGCTGACGAACTGCTCGCCCACGGCGCCGACATCGTGGTGAAGGACCTCGCCGACCTGCTCGACGTCGCCGACCCGCCGGCGCCGACCCGCACCGATACCGACCCGCTCGCCGCCGAACGAGGCCCCGCATGATTCGTGAACGCGCCTATCCGGTCGAGCCGTGGCACGTCCGGGAGACCCGGCTGGACATGGACGTGCTGGCCCAGTCGGAGTCGGTGTTCGCGCTCTCCAACGGGCACATCGGTCTGCGGGGCAACCTCGACGAGGGTGAGCCGCACGGCTTGCCCGGCACCTACCTCAACTCGTTCTACGAGTTGCGTCCGCTGCCGTACGCGGAGGCCGGCTACGGCTTCCCCGAGTCCGGGCAGACCATCGTCAACGTCACGAACGGCAAACTGATCCGATTGCTGGTCGACGACGAACCGCTCGACGTGCGCTACGGAGAGCTGCTCGCCCACGAGCGGATCCTCGACCTGCGGGCCGGCACGCTGCACCGGGAGCTGCACTGGCGCTCGCCCGCCGGCCGCGAGGTAAAGGTCCGCAGCACCCGCCTCGTCTCGTTCACCCAGCGGTCCGTGGCCGCCATCAGCTACGAGGTGGAGGCCGTCGACCGCCCGCTGCGGCTGATCGTGCAGTCCGAGTTGGTGGCCAACGAGTCGCTGCCCGCGCAGAGCAAGGACCCCCGGGTCGCGGCGGTCCTGGAGTCGCCGCTCCAGGCCGAGGAGGAGCTGACCACCCCGGACGGTGGTCAGCTGATCCACCGCACCAAGGTCTCCGGGCTGCGGGTCGCCGCCGCCATGGAACACGAGGTGCACGGCCCGGACCACACCACCATCGAGTCCGAGGGATACCAGGACTGGGTGCGTACCACCGTCGCCTGCGTCCTCCAGCCCGGCGAGAAGCTGCGGGTGATCAAGTATCTGACGTACAGCTGGTCGAGCCGTCGCTCCCTGCCGGCGCTGCGTGACCAGGTCGGCGCGGCACTGGCCGGCGCCCGGCTGGACGGGTGGGACGGGCTCCACCGGGAGCAGCGCAACTACCTCGACACGTTCTGGGACGCCTCCGACGTGCTCGTCGAGGGCGACCCGGAGGTGCAGCAGGCGGTCCGATTCGGTCTCTTCCACGTCTTGCAGGCCGGCGCGCGCGCCGAGCAGCGGCCGATCTCGGCGAAGGGGCTGACCGGCCCCGGCTACGACGGCCACGCCTTCTGGGACACCGAGATGTTCGTCCTGCCGGTGCTCACGTACACCCAGCCGAGCGCGGTGCGCAGCGCGTTGCAGTGGAGGCACAGCACGCTGGAGTCGGCGCGGGAACGCGCCGAGACGCTCAACCTCCGGGGCGCAGCCTTCCCCTGGCGGACCATCGAGGGCCCGGAATCATCCGGATACTGGCCGGCCGGCACTGCCGCCTTCCACATCGCCGCCGACATCGCCGACGCCGTGCGTCGCTACGTGATGGTCACCGGGGACACCCAGCTGGAACGGGAGATCGGGCTGGAGCTGCTCGTGGAGACCGCCCGGCTGTGGCGCTCGATCGGCCACCACGACCGGCACGGGCAGTTCCACATCGACGGTGTCACCGGGCCGGACGAGTACACCGCGGTGAAGAACGACAACATCTACACCAACCTGATGGCGCAACGGAACCTGCTCGCCGCCGCCGACGTGGTGATGCGCTACCGGGACGAGGCGTTCCACCTCGGGGTCACCGACGAGGAGGCCGCGAGTTGGCGGGACGCCGCCACCTCCATGTACGTGCCCTACGACGAGGAGCTCGACGTCCACCAGCAGGTGGCGGACTTCACCCGACTCCAGGAGTGGGACTTCACGCACACCCCGGCGGAGAAGTACCCGTTGCTGCTGCACTACCCGTACTTCGAGTTGTACCGCAAGCAGGTGGTGAAGCAGGCCGACCTCGTCCTTGCCATGCACTGGCGGGGGGACGCCTTCACGCCCGAGGAGAAGGTGCGCAACTTCCTCTACTACGAGCGCCGCACCGTACGCGACTCGTCGTTGTCGGCCTGCACCCAGTCGGTGCTCGCCGCCGAGGTGGGCCACCCGGAACTCGCGCACACCTACCTGCGTGAGGCCGCGCTCATGGACCTGCACGACCTCAACGAGAACACCCGCGACGGCGTACACATGGCGTCGTTGGCCGGCTCGTGGCTCGCCCTGGTGAGCGGGTTCGGTGGTCTACGGGACCACGACGGCGAGCTGTCCTTCGCCCCCCGGCTCTCCAGCCGACTCAGCCGGCTGGAGTTCTCGCTCCAGTGGCGGGGGCTGGCGCTGCGGGTGGATGTCCGGCCGCACCAGACGACATACTCGCTGCGCCACGGCGGCCCGGACGACGCGGTGGAGCTGCGCCACCACGACCAGAAGCTGCGGGTGACCTGCGACGAACCGGTGACGGTGCCGGTGCCGCCAGCCGAGCCGACCGGCCCTCCGCCCGAGCAGCCACCGGGCCGGTCTCCGCTGCTGCGGTTGCCCGAACGCGAACAGTGACGGGCGGGGCGGGAGTGCTCCCGCCCCGCCCGCCCACGCCGGTGGGTCAGACCGGCTCGCCGGTCCCGTGTAGGTCAGATGGGCTCGCCGGTGGACGGACGTCCGATCGCGTCCCGGGGCGTCGCCGCCTTCGGATCGTCGGGCAGCCGCGCAGAAGCGGCCTGGTCCCCGAAATCCTGGTCCCCGAAGTCTTGATTGCGCTCGGCGTCCTGTTCACGCTGGGACTGCTCGGTCAGCTGCTGCTGCCGGGAAATCTGCTGCTTGGCCATGGCGATCCTCGCGATCCGTCGGGGCGCGGTTGCGCCGACACGGTCTGCGGTCGCTCGTCGCGTACCCGACGCCCCATCGGGCAAACGCGGCCCGGCGGCCCGCCCACGCGCTGCGGAGTGACGCCGCCGCCGCGTGCGTGCCGGGCGGCGGGCGGGGTACCCGGACCACCGGCGAGCACACGGAGGTGGGGGCATGGACGAGCAGCGCGGCACTGTGACGATTCCGATCGGGGACGTCCAGCTCCCCGCCGACCTGACGCTGCCCGCCCAGCCGGTGGGCGTGGTGCTGTTCGCGCACGGCAGCGGCAGTTCCCGGCACAGCCCGCGCAACGTGGCGGTGGCCCGGACGCTGAACGACAGTGGGCTCGGCACGGTGCTGGCGGATCTGCTCACCCCGGCCGAGGACGAGGTGGACGCGCGAACCGCGGAACTGCGCTTCGACATCGGGCTGCTGGCCAGCCGGCTGGCCGGGATCGTCGACTGGCTCGCCGTCGAACGTCCTGCCGGTGACGTGCCGATCGGTCTGTTCGGAGCCAGTACGGGTGCCGCCGCTGCCCTGGTAGCGGTGGCGTCCCGCGCCGACCGGGTGGCTGCCGTGGTCAGCCGAGGTGGTCGGCCGGACCTGGCCGGGAACGCGCTGGCCCAGGTGCGTACCCCGACGTTGCTGTTGGTGGGCGGGCTGGACGAAGAGGTGATCACGCTCAACGAACGGGCGCTGGCCGAGTTGGGGGAGGTCGGCGAGCTGCGGGTGATCCCCGGCGCCACCCATCTCTTCGAGGAGCCCGGCACCCTTGAGCAGGTCGCCGACCAGGCCGGCACCTGGTTCACCACGCACCTCGGCCGATGATCAGTCGGCGGGCAGGATTGCCGAGGCCGAGCGGCGCTGTTGGACGGTGTCGATGACGCGCCAGAGGACGGCGGTGATCGGGACGCTGACGAAGGCGCCAGCGATGCCCGCGATCAGCGTGCCCGCGGTGACCGCCACCAGGATCACCGCCGGATGCAGTCGGACCTGCCGCTTCATGACCAGCGGCTCCAGCAGGTTGCCCTCGATCTGCTGCACGGCGATCACCGCCGCGAGGGTGAGCAGCGCGGTGGTGGGACCGTTCGCGGCCAGCGCCACCAGCACCGCCACCGCGCCGGCCACCGTCGCCCCGATGATCGGCACGAAGCCGCCGAGGAACGTGATCAATGCCAGCGGCAGGGCGAGTGGTACCCGCAGCACCACGAGGGCCAGCCCGATGCCCAGCGCGTCGATCGCGGCGATGAACATGGTGCCCCGGCTGTACGCGCCCAACGTCTGCCAACCGTTCCTGCCGGCCTCGGCCAGCACCGGCTGGGTCTGGCCGGACACCCGGGACAGCACCCAGTGCCACATCGACCGGCCGTCCTTGAGCAGGAAGAAGAGCAGCACGAGAGCCAGCAGCGCGGAGCCGAACACCTCCGTGGCGGTCCGGGCGCCCGCCACCGGGTCCGGAGAGCTGCCGCTGAGACCCTGCCGGGCCTGGTCGACCAGATGATCCAGCTGTGCCTCGCTGACCGGCAGCGTGGACGTCACGAAGTCCCGGCTGCGTTCCACCCCCTGCGTCAGCTCCTGGCTGAGCTGATCGAACTGGCTGGCGGTCAGATTCCACACCAGGGCGCCGACGCCGACCAGGATGCCGAGCAGCAGCAGTACGGTGCAGAGCGCGGCCAGCGCCGCCGGCAGGCGCAACCGGCGCAGCAGAAGCAGGACCGGATCGAGCAGCGCGGTGAGGAAGATGGTGGCGGCCAGAGCGATGGCCAGCGGCGCCAACAGGACGGCGATCCGGCCCACCAGGTAGAGCCCGGCGGCGACCACCACCAGGCAGGCGCTCCACGACACCGCGGTTCGGACCAGCCAGGGCAGCGCCGCCCAGGTCTGGCGCGGCCCGGGGCCGCCTGTCGGTCCGGGGTCCTCTGCGGCCATGTCGGTCCTCCTCGATCTCGACGAGGTCGGTACCCGGTTGGTCGTGCCCCGACACCCGAATCGCTGGCCGTCGCCCGCGCGGATCGTACGTCGGCCGGAGTGCCGCGGGCGGGTGTTCGCGAATCGGGTCAGCGCTGTTGCCTGTCGCGTAGCTCGTCCATCGAGGTGGGTCGGCCGCTCAACGCGTCGCGCAGCCGGTCGACCAGACCGATGCCGGGGGCGAGCAGCCTGGTCGCCGGCGGGCTGTCCGGGCTCCCCGGATGTGGCCGGGTCGGCCCGATCTTCTTGATCGCCGTCACCCTGGCGGCAGCCTCGACCAACTCCTCCCGGGCCGTCGCGGCGCGTAGCCGCGGAAAGAGTTCCTTCTCCTCGTCCGCCACGTGGTGTCGGACGGTGCTGGTCAGCTGGGCGAGCAGCTCGTCGAAGCGGGGGTCGGACGGCTCGGTGGACTCCAACTCCTTCATGGTCCGCTCGGCGTCGGCGTGCTCCGCTATCTCGCGGTCGGCGATCTCGTCGCCGTCGGGCAGCGCCTTGCGGGCGATCGGATAGACGTACGCCTCCTCGGCCACCGAGTGGCGGACGAGTTCGGCGATCACTACGTCGACGAGGTGCCGGCGGTGCTCGGGGGTGCCCCGCCGGGTCGCCAACTCGACGAGGACTGCCTCGATCTCACGATGATCGGCGACCAGGATGTCGACGGCATCGTGGTCGTCGGCGGTTGCTGGGTTGGTCATGTCACGGCCCCTTACCGGTTGCGGATCGGTGGGAGGTGTGTGGCTCTGGTACCCCCACGGGGCTGCACAAACCCACGGGTGACGATGTGTTCGATGGTGTCGGTGGTGGCGGTGGTGCCGACCCCGCCGCGATTGCCCTGCCGTCGCCGGGGTAACCGCCCCCATGGCCGACGACCACCCACCCGCCGACCGTGATCAGTCGCGACTCGATGAGACCGCCGAGCGGACGGTTCGGCAGGTGCGGCAGGCGCGGAACCGCGGCGGGCAGGCCGGCCGGATCCGGGCCCGGCAGTGGGAGGTCACCCTGGTGATCTCCGTCCAGGCCGGGTTGGCCGCGGCGATCGCCGCGCTGCTCGCCAAGAACCTGCTCGGCCCCGGGTCGCACGTCTTCGCTCCCGCCGCTGCCGTCGGTACGATCGCCACCGCCATCGGGCAGCGGGCTCGGCGCACCTTCGAGCTGTTGGGCGGCGTCGGCCTGGGCATCATCATCGGCGATACGCTGCGTTTCGTGCTGGGCTCGGGCCCGTGGCAGACCGGCGCAGTGGTCGCGCTGGCCATCGCCGCCGCGTTGCTGGTGGCCGGGAAGGGTGGTCCGCTGGTCGGTCAGGCCGGCGGTACCGCAGTGCTGATCGCGACACTGGCCCCGATGGAACGTGGCCTGGAGTTGCCCCGGATCTTCGACGCGCTCGTCGGCGGGGCGGTCGGCCTGGTGGTGGTCGCGCTGTTGCTGCCGATCAACCCGATGCGAGTGCTGGACCGGGCCGCGGCCCCGATCTTCACGATCCTCTGCGAGCAACTCGCCGAGCTGGCGCAATCGATGCGCGAGCGCGACGGCGACCGGACCCTGAAAGTCCTGGAGCGACTACGGGGCACCGACGGCGACCTGAGTCGGCTGCACGATGCGCTCAGCGGGGCCGAGGAGGTGGTGACGATCGCTCCGGCGCGCTGGCACCGCCGGCAGCAGTACCACAGGTACGCCCGCAGCGCGGATCACCTGGAGCGGTTGTTGTTGGACACTCGTGCCATGGCCCGCTGGTCGACGACCGCCCTGCAGTACGACGAGCCGATTCCGCCGGAGCTGCCGGACGCGATGGCCCGGTTGGGTCAGGCGGTGGCGGTGATGCGTTCCGAGTGCAAGGCCGGTGACGACCCTCAGCGGACCCGCCGGTTGGTCGAGGAGTGCGCCGAGTTGGCCGGGCGGGCCTCCGCGAGCGGGGTCAGGTCGTTCGGCGAGTCCCTCGTCACCGGACTGCGCACCGCAGCCAGTGACCTGCTCCGGGCGGCCGGTTCCGAACCCGACGACGCGAACCGGATCGTGCGCCGGGCAACCGGTGCCGGGGAAGCGGAGATCCACCCGCCGGTCCGGCGACACCTGCACCGGGCCCGACCAACGCGGGCTGCCCGCGCCCGTCGACGCGCGCACCTCGCCGCCCGGACCCGTAACGACGGTCGGGCCGGCCTCCCCGCACGGGAGAGGCCGGCCCGGTGAACGGTCAGGAGGAGTAGCCGCGCTCGGCGATCCAGTTGGCGATCTTCGGCAGGCTCATCCAGTACTCGCCCAACGCGGGGTCTGCCGGGTCGGCGACCCGGATCGTGTCACCACCGTCGCGGTAGCCGACGAGGGTCAGGTAGTGGCCGCCTTCGTACGAGTGCGGGTTGCCGTCGGTGTCCACTGTCGTGCCCTTGATGTTGGCCACCACCGGCCGGCCGGCGTCGACAGCGGCCAGCACGTCGCGGCGCAGCTGCTCGACCTGGTCGGGGCGGGCCACCGAATCACGGATCTCGGTGGTCCGGTACTTGCCGCCGGTCAGTTCGTTCAGCACCCGGGTGGTGTCCAGGGCCGAGGGGGTACCCGCCTCGGTGGTGCCGAGCAGTCGGGCCACCTCGTCCTGGGAGAGCGCCTTGCCCTGGGCGGACAACGCGATCCGGGTCGCGGCCGGACCGCAGTAGTAGAAGTTCGGCTGGGCCTGGTAGTCGACGCCGAGGATCCGTTCGGCGTGTCGGTCGTTCTGGTTCGCCGAGGCCGGTGCGGCCTGCACCGGGGCGGCCTGCGCGGCCACCGCCGGGCCGAGGGCGCAACCGCCTGCGACCAGCAGGCCGACGACTGACAGACCGCTCTTCTGGACGATCGGGTTCATGGTCGAGTCTCCGTTCGGGGGTTGGCGCCTCCGGCGGGCGGAGGGCGGCAGCACCGGGAATGGCGCTCGGCGCAACACGGGGGCCGACCATCGGTGGTCTCGGCCCTGGGCGTACCGAGGGCGTAACCGCTCTGCTCCACGGAGAATTCCGCCGGCCGGGGGCACCGGGGGTCGCGCGGTGTCCATGCCCTGCCGAACCGGACGTTGGGGACGCGCGGTCAGCTCAGAGGCTCCCCAGCAGCCTGGTCACGGTGATCTCGATGACCACCCGCTCCGGATTCGGGCGTGGTGTCCGATACCGCTCGGCGTACCGTCGCTCCGCCTCCGCCACGGCGGCCGGATCCGACCGCAGCACCGCCCGGCCCTCGATCGTCAGCCAGCGGCGGCCATCCACGTGGCACACGGCCACCGCCGCGCCCGCCGCGCCGGCCGCCGCCACCTGACGGGCCTTGCGGGAGGCGCCGGAGGTGATGACCCGGGCCAGCCCGGCCGCCGGGTCGAGAGTCACGCCGACCGGTACGACGTGCGGGGTGCCGTCCGCCCGCACTGTGGTCAGCGTCGCGAGGTGCCGTTCTGCGCAGAAGGCGACAACACGGTCATCGTGCACGTCCAACCGATGATCGCCCGTCATGCCCGTCCCCTGTCCGCCGAGCCGACCTTGATCATGGCACGCGGCGCGCCCGGTCCCGATCCGGCAGGGCGTCCGGCTGACCGGGCAACTGCCGACCCGCCGCCCGACGTTTGTGCACCAGCCGGGTCAGGTAGATCAACGCGGCGGCAAGGACCCCCATGTCGTCCAGGTAGATCGGGTCCGGCAGTACGTCGACCGGGAAGATCGTGTAGATCAGCGCCCCGTAGAAGGCAACCTTGCCGCCCGCGCCGAGCCCGGTCAGCATCCGCCGCGTACGCACCACCCGCACCGCCAGCACCACGGCACCGACAAGTGTGGCGAGCGCCAGGATGCCGGCGACCACCACGAGGACCCACGCCTGTCGGGACATGCCGTCACGCTAACCCACCCGACCCCGCTCGGCTCAGAACGCGGGCACCGTCGCACGACCGCGAGCCGTCACCTTGTTCTCCCGGGTCTGCTCGACGTTCTCCCGGATCTGCGCGCCCACCGGTCGGGCAACCTCGCTGAGCGGCAGCACCGACGCTGACTCGGCGACCCGTCGACCGGTCGCGGCGTGCGCCTCCTCGCGCAGACTGCGAGCCGCGGCCACCGCCAACTCCGCCGCCCGCCACGCGGCCTGCTCCCGCTCGCGGGCCGCGGCGTGCTTGGCCGCCAGGTTGTCCCGGATCGCCCGCTGGAGCACCAGCTCCTGCTCGACCGGGTGCAGTCGCGGGTCCCAGCCGTCGCGGTGCGCGAAGACGCCGCTGAGTTGCTCCACCGACAGCTCCCGCCGCCAGTACGCATCCAGCGCCGCCCGGTGCAGGTAGCGCTCGCGGTCCGCGTACTCGGCGGGGGTCCGCGCGGTGTGCGGCAGCGGCATCGCAGCCGCCGCGTCGAGCCGCCGCACGCCGGCCTCGGCCGACTCGTACGGCAACCAGGCCGCCTCGACCTCCTCCTGCGCGGCCACCCACTCCGCGCGGCGGCGTTGCGCTGTGGTGGTCGCCCTCTCCGCGGCCACCGCGACCTCCTGCGCGTAACGGCTCTGCTCCCGCTCCTCCTGCGCCTGCTCGAGTTGGCTCGGCATGGCCGCGCGACGGATCCGGGAGCCCGGATCGAAGCGGAACCGGCCGGGTCGCAGCAGGAGAGCGGAGACGGCGACGGTGACCACGCCGAGCAGGCTCAGCCAGATGACGGCAACCCGGGAGAGGTCTGGCAGGACGGCGGAGAGGATGGTTTGCATGATCAGCACCTCGCGGTCGAAGGCGGGTATCGACGGGCGGCAGGAAGGCGCGGCAGCACCGGTCGGCCCGGTGGCGGGGTCGTCCCGTCGACGGCGAACTCAGCTGCCGTACGGGATCAGCCGGGATCGGGCCCCGGGGATCGCCGGGCCTGGCTCAGCGGGCGGGCGGGCCGCGTCGGGTAGGGGTGCCACGGCCGGGATCGATGGCCGGGGCCTGCACCAGGCCCGCCGCGACCGGACCGGTCGCCGTGGCGGTATCGGCCGTGGCGGCATCGCGCGTGCCTGCCGGCGGGGCGACAGTGGGCTGGCCGGCCCGCTCGACGGCCAGGCCGGCGTCGGGGCGGACACTTGCCACCCGGCTGCTCACCGCACTGGGCCGGAGCTGCGTGGGGGCGGGCGGTGGGGTCGCGGCGAGAGCGGCACCGAGGCCGACCGCGAGCACCAGCGCGGTGACCGCCAGGCGGGTCAGTTCCCGCAGTGACCGCAGAACAGCCCACCGGGCTGGGCGGGCAAACGCTGCGGACGACACCCGACCAACCTATCGCCCGTCCTGGCGTATCGCAGCACGGCGAAGGACCGCGCGGGCGTGACCGCCACCACCATGCGCACTGTGGACGCCGTGGATCGGGGCCCGGGAACGGCAGCGCCCCCGACCGGATCGGGTCCGATCGGGGGCACCGCGCGTCGTCCGGGTGTGGTGCGCGCGCGCCGGGGTGGGCCGTGGTCAGTCGCCGGTGCCGAGCACCGGGGGTGCGGCCTTCTCGTTGCCCTGCCACACCATCTCGTCCTCAGTCAACCAGGTCAGCCGCTCGTCGGAGTCGTCGTCCTGCGCTCGACCCTGCCCGCCGAGCACACCGGGACGGCCGCCGCCGGACCCCGGTCGGGCGTTGCCACCGGTCATGGCCGGGCGTCCGCCGCTCCCACCGCGCTGGCCGTCGATGCTGCGCCCGACCCCGTTGGCGGCACGGGTCTCCGCCGGGGCCGCACCACCGCCGGTCGGTCGAGCCGAGGTGGGGGGTGCGTTGCCCGAGCCGGCGAGCGCGCCGCTGCGCAACACCCCGCCGGCCGGTGACCCGCCCTGCCCCGCGTAGAGCAGGCCGGGGCCGGTGCTCGCCCCGGCGGGCGCGCCGGCCGGCCCGGACAGGCCGACCAGCCCGGCGGCACCCCCGCCGAGCAGCGCGCCGCCGACAAGTGGGTCCGCTCCGGCGAGGGAGGTGCCGGGGTCGGCGAGGTCGCTGCCAGCGCCGATCGGAGCGGCGCCGACAGCCGGGCTGCCCCCGGTGCCCGAGCCGACCTCGCCCGGCGCTGACCCGTCGCCCGGCAGTTGGGCAACCCGGTCGGGCGACGAGATGGTCGCGTCGCCGGTGTGCCCGGTGTCCGCGCCGGTGTCGGGACCGCCGGTCACCCTGGCGATGGCCGAGACACTCTGTGGCGTCGTCGGATCCTTGCGGGCGGTGTTCGGAGTATCCGGGTCGGGCGGGGGCGGGTCGACCACCCGGTCGTAGGCGGAGATGTCGTAACTGCTGGCCAGGTCGGCCACCAGGTTCACCATCCGCTGGTGGGCCTTCTCCTGCTCTGCCTTGTCCTGCTGGTGACCCGCGATGCCCCCGACGATCAGACCGGTCAGACCGAAGACCGCGCCACCCTTGATCGCGCCGCCGATCGCCTTGTCGTTGTCGTCGGTCTCCTCCGGGCTCTCGGCCTGCTTGTGGGCGGCGCGCAGATGGTCGGCCATCATGGTCAACCCCTGCTTGATGCCGGCCATCCCCTCGCCCAACGCGTTGGTGTGGGCGACGATGAAGCTGAGTCGCCGGTGGAACTCCTGACCTGCCGAACCCGTCCAGGTGTTGCCGAGCTTGTCGAGGTCGCCGCTCAACTCCCGGCCGAGGCCGTCGAGGATGCCCTTGAGCTCGGCCCACTGGGTGGCCACGCCCTCGATCTGCTCCGGCTTGCCCGCCATCAGGCCGTCGTACAGCTGCTGGTGGCTGTTGCCCTGGTAGCGCTGGGTGTATTCAGACACGCCCGTCCTCCTTCGGCTGCAACGCCCGGTCGACCGGGGTCAGCGCGGCGGTGACATCGTCGGAGTTGGCCGCGTTACGCGCCTCGGCGGTGCGGTAGTTGCTCAGGATCGTGCTGGTCGCCTGCTGTGCCGCCAGCACCGCCTGTCGGATCCGCTCGGCCTGGTCGACATAGGACTGGTGCACCTCGCTGTAGCGACGCGCGTTGTCGGTGGCGTCGAGGAACGAGCCCAACGCCGGAGGCCGGCACTGCATCTCGGTGTTGAGCTTGCGCAGCACCGACTCGGCCTGGCTCAACCGCGACGCCAGGTGCTCGTGGAAGTCCTCAAGGGACAACAAGTCGACTTCCGTACGCCCGGCCATGGCAACATCCCCGTCGTTCTGGTTGACAACCGTCAGCGACATCCAGGTTAGTCCACCCGTGCGACTCCGGGCGACCCGTCGAACCTGCTCAGCCGTCAGTGTCTGTCGATTCGGTGGACCCCCCGCCGCCGGTCCCGCCGCTCGACGGGGCGCCACTGGCCGGAGTCGACGGTGTCGAGCCCGACGGTGGCGCGGAGGACGACGACCGGGACGGTGGCGCCGCGGACGACGAGCCCGAGGGCGGCGCCGGCGACGGTGAGCCCGACCGCGGCGCGCTCGACGGCGGAGCGGCCGGCGCCGGTCCGTCCGGAGCGAAGACGGCGAACGCGTCCTCGCGGTCCAGAGTCGGCCCGGTCGGGATCAGTGCGAGCAGGGAGCCGGGCACCGCCAGCGGAGTGATCCCGCCGTAGCCGAGTACGTCGAGTGTCGCCGCCGAGCCGAGCGGATAACGGATGCCCTGCGGACTGATCAGGTAGATCGTCGACCCGGCGGCGCCGGACCCGCTGGTCCCGGCACCGGGCGAGGCCTGCGCGATGACACCCTTGCCGCCGGGTAGCAGCACCGCCTCGGCGGTGCGTACGGCGTCGCGCCTGGTCTGGCGCACCGGCACCAGCCCCGGATCGCTGTCGGTCAGCTCGTCCGGCACCCGGTCGAAGACCTCCATCGTGGTGGTCGGCGGGCCGCCCGCGCTGCCCTTCCGGTACGTCGCGCAGAGCGTCGTCTGACCGGGCTGGGCCGGGTAGAGAGCGGGCATCGTCGGGGGCACCCCCTCCTCCTCGATCCGCCGCTCCTCGAACGCCTCGCTGGCCTGGTTCGGGGTGATGTCGGTGATCCGCCCGCCGTTGCTGATCAGGAGTAACGCGGTGATCTCGCTGATCGACACGAGAGCGTCCCGGGTCAGCACGTAGTGCCGCCCGGCTGCCTTGAACACCGAACCGACGTCGTACGACTGCCCGCCCACCTTGCGGCTGCTGGGCTCGCCCTCACCGGCCAGCGACGGCCTGCGCAGCGGCGGCCCGGCCGGTACGGCGTTGAGCAGTTGCTGCCCGATCTCGAGTCGGTCGGTGCCGGCCATCCGCAGGGCCGTGATCGTGCGGGACGGGTCGAGCAGCTGGAGCCGGGTGTTGTTGGCGATCAGGTACCGCTGGTCGTCCACCGAGACCAGCACCGCCCGGTCGCCCAGCGGCGTGCCACCGGGCAGCGCACGGTCGATCACCAGCCGGGTGCTGGACCGCTGCCGGTCGACCGGGTCGGGCACGTCGCAGACCGACCAGGGCAGACCGGTCAGCGACTTGCGGTCCGGCAGTGCGTCAGGTGCCCCGACGATGCCGACTGTGACGCCGCGGGGCCGGTCCCGCAGCGACGCCTGGGACATCGTCCGCACCGCGGCACTCGCGTCGTTCACGATGAGGCGCGCCGACGTGTAGTTGAGCGTCGGGTGCAGCTTCCCCTCGATGAACACGTACGTCGCGCCGGTCTCCCGTTCGATGACCAGGGTGTTGTCGTCCAGCGGCGCCGCGCCGCCGGTCAACTGGCCGTAGGCGCCCACCCCACCGAGCACGATGGCCGCGGTCAGGACGCTGCCGAAGACGGCCATGCCGAGCCGTCGCATCGGCAGGTTGGTGGTCTCCGGGTCGCCCGACAGCAAGGCGGAGACGATGCGGCGGGTGACGAAGCGGTACGCCTGCACCTGATCGCGGCGGGTCCGCATGACTTACCTCCGGCGGGGTGTTTCCGCGACGATCAGGTCGAGGTGCCGTCGCGGGCTTCCCTACGATAAGGGGCCGACGGTGGTTCCTTGGGACCACCGCTCGTGGCCGGCACCGGACCGACCCGGCGCAGAGCCGTACCGTGCAGGAGGGACAGTCAGCGATGACGCAGGTTCAGGCGCCACCCGCCCGAGCGGTCACGGACCCTGTCGACGTTCCGACCCGGTCGGTGCCGCCGGCCGAACGGCCCGGCCGTGGACGGGTCGGTCCCGTGTTGGTCGGGCAGCTCGTCGTGCTGGAGTTGTGTGTGGTCGGCGTCTGGGCCGCCACGGCCGGACCCAGCTGGGTGCTCGCCGCGGTGGGCGCGGCGGCGCTGCTTGTGGTCCTTGCGGCCTTCGCCCGTCGAGGTGGCCGGTGGTGGTTCGAGGACCTGCTGCTGCGCCGACGCCTGCGGCGACGCGGCGAGCGGGCGTCGGCCGTGCTGGCCGGCGGCACGGCGACCGACCCGCGGTTGGCTGCGCTCGCCCCGGAGTTGAGTGTCATCGAGCTGACCGACCGAGGCACCAGGCTCGGCATCGGGCGCGACGACCAGGGCTGGTTCGCGGCCGTCGCCCTGCAGTCCGCCACCGGTGCGGCGGTCGGCTCCGTCGACGCCTCCGCGGTGGACCGCGCGCTGGGGGTGCTCGCGGACTTCAGCGCCCCGGTCTCCCGGGCCCAGGTCGTCGCGCACACGCTGGTCTGGTACCCGGCACCCGGTGCTCCACCGGCGGCACACCGGACCGTCTGGGTGGCGGTGCGGCTCACCGTCCGGGACGCCCGGGTAGAGGCGGTGAGCCGGGGCGGTGGGCTGACCGGCGTGCACCGGACGGTGGCCGCCGGTATCGGCCGGCTCGGCAAGGCGCTGACCTCGGCGGGGTTGTCCCACCGCCCGTTGGGCCGTGAGGAACTACGCGCGGCGATCGTCTCGGCCGCCGGTCTGGACCTGGTGCCGGAGGCGCCGGCGGAGAGCTGGCACGGGTTGCGCGGCGGCGGCTGGACGCACCGCGTCATGGCTCTGCGAGGGCGGTCCGACGCGCCGCTGGGCCCCCTCGTGGACGCGATCACCGCCACCTCGGCGCCGTCGCACACGGTGGCCGTGAGCGTCTCGGCGGACGGTCGGGTGGCGGCACCGCTGCTGCGGGTCGCGGCGATGGACAACCACGTCGAGGCCCTGGTCAAGGTGGTGCGCGAGGTCGCCGACCGGGTCGGCGCGTCCACCCGGCCGATGGACGGTCAGCATGCTCCGGGCGTCTACGCCGCCGCTCCGGTCGCGTCGGCGTTGGGCGTCTCCACCGGTCCGCGGTCGCGCTGACCGGTGCGGGCGGCGAGGCGAGGTCAGGGTCGGAGGTTGACGATCCAGCCGTAGAGACCGCAGACCCAGAAGGCGAGCGGCACCAGCGAGATGATGAGCAGGATCTCGGCGATGTCGAGCAGGCGGCCCCAGACCGGCGAGATGCGCTTGCCGGCGACGGTCAGACCGTAGATCAGGCTGATCACGGCGGCGAGCATCAGCCCGCCCAGGATCAGGCCGAGCCGTACCGGCAGCGACCCACCGGCGAAGGTGGCCGCGGCGGCCAGGCCCAGACCCACGGTGCCGGCCAGCAGCACCGGGGTGCGCTGGGCCCGGCCCAGGAGGGGGCGAGCCCGCAGCAGCGCCAGCAGGGCCAGCACCAGGCACAGCAGCACCGCCGGCAGGCGCCCGTCCAGGGCCAGCACGAACTGCGCGCCCAGCACCAGCAGGGACACCGTCCACAGCAGACCGGTCAGGAACTGGTCTGCGCGCTCACTCTGCTGGAGCACCTGCCGGCCGTCCACCGACTCGCTGTCGGTCTTCAGGTCCTCCGGACCGGTCGGGATCGACGGCACCGGGAGCCGGGCTAGCCGGTAGGCCATCATCGGCAGCGCCGGCACCACGCCGAACGCGACCGCCGCCACCACCGCGGCGGAGGCCGCCGCGTCGAGGCCGAGGACCAGGCAGAGGATCGCGCCCAGGCCGGTCGCGGCCGCGACCCCGATCGCGGCGAAGAAGAGGGGGTACCGGTCGCCGACCGCCAGTACGGCCACCGCGCCGGCCACCAGCGCGGCGGTCGCGGCGAGCAGGACATGCGGACTGGCCAACTGGGTCAGCGATCGATCGTCGGCGAGCAGCAGCAGGCCGCCGGTGGCCGCGTGCACCAGGCCGACCAGGGCCAGCACCGCGCCGATACCGCTGTCACCGGCCGCCCTGGACAGCACCGCGGCGCCCACCAACAACGCCACCGCGACCAGCAGCGCGGCCAGCGCGCCGGGCAGGTGCGGCGGGCCGGCGAAGAGGGCGGCCAGCGCGCCGGCGCCGAGCGCCGCCGCCGCGAAGATCACCGCGAAGGAGCGGGTCGCACCGACCTGCCAGGCGCCGGGGCGCTGGTTGGTCGCGGTCGCGACCGCGTCCACCACGTCGTCGAAGACGATCTCCGGCGCGGCCTCCGACCGGGGGTTGAAGTAGAGCACCTCACCGTCCCGGACACTGAGCTGCGCAGCGGTACGACCACCGTCGAGTGGCGCACCACCCAACCGGGACAGTGCCCAGCCGCCGTGCCGGGCACCCTCGTCGGCCATGTCCTCGCCGGCGTAGCGCAGCAGGGTGGGGAGCAGATCCGCCATCGGAACGTCCGACGGCAGCGCCAGATCCATCCGGGTACGCGGAGCCACGATGGTGATCCGGCTCAGACCACCGGTCGCCGTCTTCGTCGCCACAGTGGCCTCCAGGTGTGCGTCTGTGATCGGCTGTCTGTGATGCTGCGGTCCGGGTCCACCGCGCACACGGCAGATTACCTACGATGACGGCACGTACGATGCCCACCCGCGGGCGGTGTTCCGCGGCCGCACGTCATCAGGGCCGCTTCTGGGGAGGAGACAGCCGTGAGCACTGTGGTGTTCCGCCGGCTCCCGCGTCAGCCGGGGCCTGCCCTGCCGCGCGGCGAGGTGTTGTTGGAGTCGCCTCCCGAGCTGCCCGAGCCGACACCCCGCGGGATGGGGCAGCTGCTCATGATCCTGCCGATGTTCTGCGGAGTCGGTGCCATGGCGTTCCTGTACGCCGGCAAGGGCGGCGGCATGATGACCTACGTCGCCGGTGGCCTGTTCGGTGTCTCGATGCTCGGCATGGCGATCGGCTCGTTGGCCAACAGCGGTGGCAAGGACAAGGCCGAGCTGAACGCCGATCGCCGTGACTACATGCGCTACCTGGCGCAGATGCGCAAGCGCACCCGGCGTGCCGCCGAGCAGCAGCGGGCCGCGATGGCCTGGCGGCACCCGGAGCCCGACGCGCTCTGGTCGATCGCCGCGTCCCGGCGACTCTGGGAGCGGCGGATCACCGAGGACGACTTCGGTGAGACCCGGATCGCCCTCGGCCCGCAGCGGCTCGCCGTGGAGATCGTCCCACCGGAGACGAAGCCGGTGGAGGACCTGGAGCCGATGAGCGCCATCGCGCTGCGCCGGTTCGTCCGGGCACACTCCACGGTGCCCGAACTACCGACGGCACTGTCGGTGCGCGCGTTCAGCCGGGTGGTGCTGCGCGGCGACCGCGAGCCAGTGCTCGACCTGACCCGGGCGGCGCTGGGGCAGCTGGCCACCTTCCACGCACCTGACGACCTGGTGATCGCGGTGGTCGCCGCCCCCGACCGGCAATCGGCCTGGGGCTGGGTGAAGTGGCTGCCACACGCCCACCACAGCGGTCGTACCGACGCGGCCGGCGCGCGCCGACTGGTCTTCGCCAGCCTGGCCGAGGCCGAGGCGTCGCTCGCCGCCGAGCTGGCCGGGCGGCCCCGGTTCGCGCCGGAGGCCAAGCCGCTGACCACCGCGCCGCACCTGGTCGTGGTGATCGACGGTGGGGAGATCTCACCGACCTGCCAGCTGGTGGGCCCGGGGCTGCTCGGCGCCACCGTGATCGACCTCTCCGGGACGGTGCCCCGCGACGCCGGCCGCTGGCTGCTCTGCCTGGACGTGGGCGACGGAGACTCACTCGATCTGGTCCGGGGCAGCTCGTCGTCGACGTTGGGTCGGCCCGACCGGCTCAGCGCCGAGGCCGTCGAGGGGCTGGCCCGACAGATCGCACCCTACCGGCTCTCCCAGCAGCAGACCGGAGGCGACGAGCCGCTGGCCCGCAGCACGGAGCTGCCGGACCTGCTCGGCGTCGGTGACGCCGCGGCGGTGGACGTGCAGAACACCTGGCGTCCGCGTGGTCACCGCGATCGGCTGCGCATCCCACTCGGTGTCGGCCCGGACGGCAACGTGGTCGAGCTCGACTTCAAGGAGTCGGCACACGAGGGCATGGGCCCGCACGGTCTGGTGATCGGCGCGACCGGGTCCGGCAAGAGCGAGCTGCTGCGTACGGTGGTGGCCGCGTTGGCGGTGACCCACTCGTCGGAGGAACTGAACTTCGTCCTGGTGGACTTCAAGGGCGGCGCGACCTTCGCCTCGCTGGAGGCGCTGCCCCACACCAGCGCGGTGATCACCAACCTGGCCGACGAACTGCCGCTCGTCGACCGGATGCGCGACGCGCTCGCCGGCGAGATGGTGCGCCGGCAGGAGCTGCTGCGGGCGGCCGGCAACTACGTCTCCCGCTTCGAGTACGAGAAGGCGCGTTCGGCAGGTGAGCCGCTGGCTCCGATGCCCAGCCTGTTGATCATCTGTGACGAGTTCAGCGAACTGCTCGCCGCCAAACCGGACTTCATCGACCTGTTCGTGATGATCGGCCGGCTGGGTCGTTCCCTCGGCGTGCACCTGCTGCTGGCCAGCCAGCGCCTCGAGGAGGGCAAGCTGCGGGGCCTCGACACGCACCTGTCGTACCGGATCGGTCTGCGCACGTTCTCCGCCGTGGAGAGCCGGATCGTGCTCGGCGTACCTGACGCGTACGAGTTGCCGAACGCGCCGGGCCACGGCTACCTGAAGACGGACACCAGCACCATGCTGCGGTTCCGGGCCGCGTACGTGTCGGGGGCGTATCGGGCACCGGGGCAGCAGGCATCCGCCTCGCAGGCGCTGGTGCAGCGGCGGATCGTGCCGTACGGCCTCGACTTCGTTCCGGCGCAGGTCCCGCAGGTGCCGGTGGACACCGCCCCGGAGCCGGAGCAGCCGGCCGACGGCAAGGCCGTGGCGATGCTCGACGTGCTGATCGACCAGCTCAAGGGCCGGGGCCGCCCGGCCCACCAGGTGTGGTTGCCGCCGCTGGCCGACCCGCCCGGCCTGGGTGAGTTGCTCGGCCCGCTGGCGGTCGACCCGACCTACGGACTGTGCACCGCGTCCTGGCCCGGGCGAGGGCGGCTGACCGTCCCGGTCGGCGTCGTGGACCGCCCGTACGAGCAGCGCCGGGACCCGATGATGGTCGAGCTGGCCGGGGCCGGCGGCAACGTGGTCATCGTCGGTCGGTCGCTCAGTGGCAAGAGCACGATGCTGCGTACGCTGCTCGCCTCGCTGGCGCTCACGCACACGCCACGTGAGGTGCAGTTCTTCTGCCTGGACTTCGGCGGGGGCGCGCTGCGCAGCATGGAGCGGTTGCCGCACCTGGCCGGGGTGGCTGGTCGGCGCGACGTCGAGGCGGTCCGCCGGACGGTGGCCGAGGTGGTCGCCGTTCTGGACGAGCGGGAGAGTCGTTTCGCCCAGCACGGCATCGACTCGGTGGCGAGCTATCGCCGTCGCCGTGCCGCTGGTGAGTTCGCGGACGACCCGTTCGGCGACGTGTTCCTGGTGGTGGACGGGTGGAACACACTGCGCCAGGAGTACGAGGAGTTGGAGCAGACCATCACCACGTTGGCCAACCGGGGCCTCGGCTTCGGTGTGCACGTGGTGCTCACCGCCGTGCGGTGGGCGGAGATCCGGATCAACATGCGGGACCTGCTCGGCACCAAGTTGGAGCTGCGCCTCGGCGACGCGTCGGAGTCCGAGATCGACCGCCGCGCGGCGAACAACGTGCCGGAGAAGTCGCCCGGTCGGGGCCTGACCCGCGACAAGCTGCACTTCCTCACCGCCATCTCGAGGATCGACGGTCGTCGTGACATCGAGGATCTGAGTGAGGCCTCGCTGTCCCTGGCCGGGCACGTGGCGGCGAACTGGTCGGGCCGCCCGGCGCCGAAGGTGCGGCTGCTGCCGCGCCGGCTGCCGGTGGCGGAGCTGGCCCGGATCATCGACCGGTCGGCGCCGGGGATCCCGGTCGGTGTCAACGAGTCGGCACTCGCGCCGGTCTACCTGGACCTGACCAACGAGCCGCACCTGACGGTCTTCGGCGACGCGGAGTGCGGCAAGACCAACCTGCTGCGCCTGATCGCCCGGGGGATCACCGAGCGGTACACGCCGGCGCAGGCCCGGCTGGTGATCGCCGACTACCGGCGTGGCCTGCTGGGGGCGGTGGAGGGTGACCACCTGCTCGACTACGCCCCGTCGAACCAGGCGTTCGCCCAGGGGCTCGGGTCGATCCGCAGCGCGCTCTCCAACCGACTGCCCGGCCCGGACGTGACCACCGCCCAGCTGCGCGATCGGAGCTGGTGGAAGGGTCCGGATCTGTACATCCTGGTGGACGACTACGACCTGGTGGCGTCCGGCGGCAGCAACCCGCTCAGCGCCCTGCAGGAGTTGTTGCCGCAGGCCCGCGACATCGGTCTGCACCTGATCGTCACGCGTCGGGTCGGCGGTGTGTCCAGGGCACTCTACGAGCCGGTGCTGCAACGGCTGCGTGAGTTGGACTCGCCGGGCCTGCTGATGTCCGGCAACCGGGAGGAGGGCGCGGTCTTCGGCACGTTGCGACCGAGCCCGCAACCGCCCGGTCGGGGCACCCTGGTTCGCCGTCGTGACGGCCAGCAGCTGATTCAGACCGCTTGGTCTGAGCCGGCCTGAGCGCGGTCGGTCGTTCGGTAGGTGGTGGCGGGCCTTCTCGGTCCGATTCACCACCATCCATCGAACGTCCCCGGTCAGGGCTGCGAGGGCTGGACAGGTTCCGCTACGGTCTTCACAGGAGTGTCCGTCGGTGGGGTGTTGCTGCCTTGCCGCGGGGGAGGGGTGCGGCGAAGCCGCCACCACAACAGACGGAAGGGTGTGAAGCATGGCGTTCGAGGTCGAAGCTGCGACTCTGCATACCGCCGCGAGTGACGTGCGGTCCACGCGCAGCGATGTCGATGGCGAGCTGAAGAAGCTGTGGAACGTCGTCGACGACCTGGCCATCGCGTGGAAGGGTCAGGCGTCCACGGGCTTCCAGTCGCTGATGACGCGCTGGAACGAGGACACCGTCAAACTGCTGACGGCGATGGACAGCATCGCTGACCTGCTCGACAAGTCGGGTACGACGCACCAGGTCAACGACGAAGAGCAGCAGCAGATGCTGGACAAGTTCCACTCTGCTCTCAACCCGTGATCCGTAGCCGGCAGAGGAGGAAATCGTGACGATCAAAGTTGACTATGCGGTCCTCGAGAGCAGCAACCAGCAGATGCAGGCCATCTCGAAGACCCTCGAGGAAAAGCTTGACACGCTGCGGTCGATGCTGACCAAGCTGCACTGGGACGGCGAGGACCGGGTTGCCTACGAGCAGCACCAGGCGAAGTGGGACGCGGCGGTCCGGGACATCAACCGGATCCTGAACGAGATCGGCGGTGCCGTGGGCATCGCCCGCGAAAACTACCTCACCACGGAGATGAGCAACTCCAAGGTGTGGAGCTGAGGCATTCGCACGAGCGGCTCCGGTCCGGTTCACCCGGCCCGGAGCCGCTCTGTGTTGGCGTAGGCGTCGCCACCTCGCCGCGGTGCGACGCTCAGCCGGCAGTCGGTGCGTCGGTGTGTCGGCCGGGGCGCCAGGCGCGTCGGCGGCCCCGGGCCATGATCGGTCGCGCGACCAGCAGCAGCCCGGCGAGCAGGGCGCCGATGACCGCCGCCCAGATCGCGGCGGGGCGTTGCCAGCTCAGCGGGTCGTCCCGCACGGCGGGTGCCGGGAGCGCACCGGCGGGCGGGTTCGCCCGGGTGCCGAGCAGGCTCGACACCGCCCGGTAGGGGTTGACCATCCCGTAGCCGATGTCGGCGTTCTGACCCTCGGGTGGGTTGTCCGCTGTGCGTTTCAGCCGATCCGCGACCTGCTGCGGGTTGAGACTCGGGTAGGCGGCCCGCACCAGCGCGGCGACTCCTGAGACGTATGCGGCCGCGTAGCTGGTGCCGCCCTCCGGCACGGTGCGGTAGCCGCTGTTGCCGGGTGCCGGCCCGACGATGTTCATCCCCGGCGCCGCGATGTCGACGTAGTCGCCGCTGATCGAGGTGCCGACGTGGTTGCCCTGCTCGTCCACTCCGCCGACGGCGATCACCCCGGGGTACGCGGCCGGGTAGCCCGGCAGGTTCTGGGAGTCTTCCGACCGGTTGCCGGCGGCGGCGACCAGCACCACCCCTTTGGCCAGCGCGCGCTCGACGGCCGCCGTCAGTTCGGGGCGGGGAATTGTCGTCAGGGACAGGTTGATCACGTCGGCGCCCTGCGTGACCGCCCAGTCGATTGCCGCCGCGATCTCCGCGGGAAGCTGTGGGTTGTTGACCGCCCCGAGCTGCGGAAGGACCCGGATCGGCAGGATGCGGGCGGCCGGGGCGATGCCGCTGAAGGGGACGACGGTGCCCTCCCGGCCCGCGATGATGCCGGCGATCAGCGTGCCGTGCCCGGCCTCGTCGCACTGGCCCTGTCGGGCCGTCAGGCCGTTGAAGTCGCGACCCTCGAGCACCTGCCCCTTGAGGAGCGGGTGGGCGGCGGAGACTCCGGAGTCGATCACGGCCACCGTGACCCCGGCGCCCCGGGACAGCGGCCACGCCGAGGACGGCTCCAGCCGGCGTTGCGCCCACGGCATCTGGGTCAGGCTCTCGGCGCCGCTGGGGCCGCAGATGGGTGGTGCCGCGGTCGCGGGGGAGGGTGGTGCCACCAGGCCGGCGCCGAGCAGGGCCGCCAGCGCTCCACTGAGGACGCCGCGGAGGGCACGTCGGGACCGGGTCGCGCTCAACGGCGGGCATTCGCGCACCCGCAAAGGTTACCGCCGTGACGGGTCGGGCAGCGGCCCCCGGTGACGTGGGTCAGGCCTGCTGCTGTGCCTTCTTGCTGGGAGTGTCGGCGAAGAGCGCGAGCAGGTCGCCGACCTGCCGGTCGGCCTCGGCGGGGTGCCGGAAGCGGCCGGCCGGGTTGAGGGTGTACTCGTTGCGTCGCCCGACCCGGGTGCGGTGCAGGTAACCGCCCGCCTCCAGGTCGGCCACGATCGCCTGCGCGGCCCGTTCGGTCACGCCGACCTCGGCCGCGACGTCACGCAGCCGGGCGGTCGGGTCGCGGGCGATGGCCAGCAGGACGTGCCCGTGATTGGTGAGGAACGTCCAGTTCCGCCCGCCGTCGGTGTCGCCCGTCACCGTGCTCGCCATCGTCTGACCGCCTTTCGGGGTGTCCGCCTGCCCTCGGGAGAGTCTGGTCCGCCCTGCCCCGTCACGGTTGCCCAGGGGGCGGCCGGGGTCAACGTATGAAATCTAAATCACGCATATCTTGACGCATCTTACGGTACGTGTGACGGTGGAGCACGAGCCAGCGCCCGCCACCCGGCCGGCGGCGAGCCGGCTTGACCAGGTCAGACGCGTCGAGACGAGGTGCGGGATGAGTCATACCGGGAGCGTCGGCGGTCAGCCGGGTTCGCAGCGGATCACCGACCGGGCGTCCGCGCTCAGCGAGCCGACCCTGGCGTACGCCGAGCTGGTCGCCGGCAACCGGCGCTTCGTCAGTGGCGCCCCCCGCCACCCCAACCAGGATGCCGGGCGCCGCGCCGCCGTGGCCGACGGGCAACACCCGTTCGCGGTGGTCGTCGGCTGTTCCGACTCCCGGCTGGCCGCCGAGATCATCTTCGACCGGGGGCTGGGGGACCTGTTCGTGGTCCGCACGGCTGGACACACCGCCGGCCCCGAGGTGCTCGGCAGTGTCGAGTACGCGGTGACCGTGCTCGGCACTCCGCTGGTGGTGGTGCTCGGCCACGACTCGTGCGGTGCGGTGCAGGCCGCCCGAGAGTCCGCGGCGACAGGTACCGCACCGAGTGGGCATCTGCGCGCGGTGGTCGACGCCGTGCTGCCCAGCCTGCGCCGGGCCGAGGCCGAGGGCGTGGACGACATCGACGGCATCGTCGACATCCACATCGCACAGACCGTCGAGACGCTGCTCGGGCAGTCCCCCGTGCTGGCCGAGGAGGTGGCGCGGGGGCGGTGTGCGGTGGTGGGCGTGTCCTACCGGCTAGCGGCCGGAGCGGTGCGCCCGGTGGCCGCCGTGCCGGCTGGCTTCGCGACGCTGGACGCCCCGGCCGAATCGACCGACCCGGCTGCCCCTGCCGCCGTCTGACGCGACGAGGGCCGCTCCGCGTCACGCGCGGAACGGCCCTCGACCGGGATCGTGCGGGTCAGAGCAGCGACATGTGGACGTGGTCGGTGTGGTTCGACGGTCCGCTGTACGAACTCCAGCCGGTGGCCGGGAACCAGATCTGCCGGTTCCAGATCACGTAGTAGATGCCGAGACGGTCGGCGTTACGGATGAGGAACGCGGCGACGTTGTTGCCGTACGTCCGGGTGTCGTTGTTGTGCCACGGTGAGAAGCCGCTCTTCTGCAGCGACCAGTCGCAGGCGCGGCCCTTCGGGTGCTCCCACGGCCCGCCGGAGCGGTAGCAGCCGACGAACCGGTTGAAGCCGGCCGCCTTGACCTCCTTGTACGCGTGCAGCGTGCGCGGCGTGATGCAACCGGACGTGGTGGGGTCGTTCTCGCTGCACGACTGGGGCTTCCAGTCACCGTCGGCCGTGCGACCCGGGCCGATCTTCGCGACCTTGGAGGTGGCGTCCACCAGGCCGCCGGTGAAACCCTTGCCGCCGACGAGGGAGAGCGCCTTGTCGGCCTCGCTCTTGCGCTTCGCCATCAGGGCGGTCTGCTTCTGCTGTTCGCGGACCTCGGTGTCGAGGGCCAGCTTGGCCTGCTCGGCGCGGGCCTTCACCTCGTTGACCTCGGAGAGCTTCTTCTCGTTGACCATGTTCATCTCGTCGAGCATCCCGGCACGCTGGACGAACGAGTCGGGCGCGTCGCTCTCCAGCAGCAGCGCGACCGCTCCGATCCGGCCGGTCCGGTACGCCTGGGCGGCGATCTGCGCGACCTGCGGGGCCAACGCGTCCAGGTCGGCCTTTGCCCGGTCGACCTCCGCCGCCAACTCGCCCTGCCGCTTCTTGGACTTGTCCAGCTTGGACTTCGCGGCGGAGTAGTCGCGGTTGGCCTGCTCGATGACGTCGTTGAGCAGCTTGGGCTCGCCGTCCTCCTCGTGCCCGGACGGTGTGGGGGTCGTCGGGGCGGCGTGCGCCGGGAGCGGCCCGGCGAGCACTGTCAGTGCGGCGATCACGGCCACCACGGGAGTCAACCAGCGGCGTAGGGGTGCCGTCACAATGTTCCCTTCCGTCGACCGCCGACCGGGTTAGCTGACGGGTTCGGGGCGGAAGTGGCCCCTACCGCTGACGCGGATTCACCCCAGGTACCTGGGTCCCCGGCTCGCCGGTTGGCGATTGGGCGGTGGCACCGCAGGCGCCGCTTCGCGCCTTCATCGGTAACCGGCAGCGAGGTTACCCGAGAGTCGACCGGGTGAGCTACGCCTGGATGCCGACCAAAAGCGTCATTTCGCCATAGCGTTGAGTGACCAGTGACGTGGTTCTCAGGGTGGATGCCCGATCTGGTCACGCTGAGGAGTGTCACCATGCCGTATCCGTGCTCCTGTTCGACTCCGGCCACCTGTCGGTGGCCTGGGATGGGGGTGCGGTCCGCGGCTGGTCCGGCTCGTCGGAGCCGGCGGTTCGCGGTGAGCTGAGTGCGGCGAGTGCCTCGGTGCGGTCCGGCTGGGGTCGCCGGGCGGGAGCATCGGTGGACGGCGTCGCATCGGTGCGGCCGGCTGCGGTCACCACTGCGGCCAGCCCGGTGGTCAGCGGCACGGCGGCGATCAGACCGAGGGTGGCGACCGCGCTGCGGACGATCTCCTGCGCGAGGAACTCACTGGTGAGGATCTGCCCGATCGGCCGCGAGTCGGCAGTGAGCAGGAGCAGCAGGGGCAGCGACGCGCCCGCGTACGCCAGCACGATGGTGTTGACTGTGGAGGCAATGTGCGCGCGGCCGACCCGGGTGGCCGCACGGTACAGCTGCAACCGGGTCAGGCCGGGGTTGGCGTTCGCCAGTTCGGTGACGGTGGCCGCTTGGGTGACCGTCACGTCGTCGAGCACACCGAGCGATCCGATGATGATTCCGGCGAGCAGCAGACCGTGCAGGTCCACGTCGCCCTGGAACATCGACAGGGTGGTGGCGTCCTCGCTGCCGAAGCCGGTGAGGTGGGTCGCGGCCGTGGCGATGGTGGCGAGCACGCCGGTCAGCACCAGGCTGCCCAGGGTGCCGAGCACCGCGACCGAGGTCTGTGCGGAGACCCCGTGGGTCAGATAGAGCACCACGAACATGATCAGGGCCGCGCCGACCACCGCCACCAGCAGTGGTGACCTGCCGGCGCCGATGCCGGGCAGCACGAAGGTGAGCAGGATGGCGAAGCTGGCGGCCAGCCCGGCGAGCGCGGCCAGACCTCGCCACCTACCGAACGCGACGATCGCGGCCGCGAAGACCACCGCCAGCCACACCATCGGGGTGCCGCGTTGGTGCTCGGCGATGTTCCAGTTGCTCGTGGTGGGATCGGTCGGGTCGGCCAGTTCGACAAGGATGACCTCGTCGCCGACCTCGACCCGGGGTGCGCCGGGTCCGTCGGGCACCGGCGTCTGGACCTGCTGGCCGGCGGTCGGCCCGTCGTCCACCCGGACGTCGACGGTGCCGCACCGCCCGTCGCCGACCCTCGGCGTGCCCTCGGGAACCGACGGCACCGGCGGGCACGGCTCGCTCACCACCCGGGTGACGGTGCCGGGGTAGCGCGGCACGTCCGCACCACCATCGGTCTGCGGTGACCCGCCGCGCGGCCAGAGCAGCGCCGCGGCCAGCACGGTGGCGACGAAGAGGGGTACGACCGTCAGGACGAGGATCCGTCGCACCCGTGGTGGGGCGGACGGAGCAGGGTGAGTGTGGTCGGCGGCCAAGGCGGGACTCCCAACGATCCGGTGCGTGGTACGGGTCAGCGGGCCGGACGGTTCACCGTTTCGGTGGGAAACGCGGCGGACGGCGGGGCGGATCGCTGCCTGATCAACGCTTGATCACGGACGGTCAGTGCTCGGCTCGGTCGGCCGGGGGCGACGCCACGTGGTGGTGTCGCCGGTGCCCGACTGTGCAGCGGCATACGGAAGACCATCGTGGGAGATGCTAGCCAGCCGACCCGGGGCTTGCAGGTCGTGGCGGAGTGTCGGGCGGTCGAACAGCCCGCGCGGCGGCCCCCGGGCCGTCAGCCGCGCTTCATGAGCCGGCCGACCGCCGCCATCATCTCGGTGGCCATCTCGTCGGCCCGGCCCTCGGCGGCGCCCTCGTGCATGCAGTGTCGGGCGTGCCCGTCGAGCAGCCCGAGGGCCACCTTGTCGAGGGCGGCCTGGATGGCGGAGATCTGGGTGAGCACGTCGATGCAGTAGCGGTCGTCGTCGACCATCTTCTCGATGCCCCGGACCTGCCCCTCGACGCGGCGGAGCCGCGCGAGCAGCTGGTCCTTGCTGGCGGTGTATCCGCGGATCGGGGTGGGTGCGGTCATGTCGACCAGGATAGCGTACCCCCAGGGGGTATGGTACGGTCGTGGTCTGATGAGATACCCCCACGGGGTACCGGTACCGTAAGGAGACGATCCGATGGTCAACACCACGTACCAGGTGCAGGGCATGACCTGTGGGCACTGCGTCAGCGCGGTGAGCGCCGAGGTCGGCGCCATCACGGGCGTGCGTGAGGTCCAGGTCGACCTCGCGGCCGGCCGGGTCACCGTCAGCAGCGACCAGCCGCTGGACACCGCGGTTGTCCGGGCCGCCGTCGACGAGGCCGGCTACGACCTCGTCGACGCGTGATCGGAGGGCCGGCGTGCGTACGGTGACGAGACTGGCCGGGTTCGCCGTCGGCCTGGCGGCGGTCTTCGGCGCGACGTACGGGGTCGGCCGGGTCGTCGACCCCGCCCCGGTCGCCGAGAGCCGGCACGACGGCGCCGCCGCCCCGTCGGCGGACGAGCGCGGCGGGACGGCCGACCGGCTCCCCGGTGGGCTGCTCGTCTCCGAGCGCGGCTACACCCTCGAACCGGTCGACGCCCCGCCCGGCGAGTTCGCCTTCCGGATCGCCGGCCCGGACGGCCGGCCGGTCACCCGGTACGAGGTGGCGCACGACAAGCTGATGCACCTGATCGTCGCCCGCCGGGACCTCTCCGGCTTCCGCCACGTCCATCCCGAACTGGCCCCGGACGGCACCTGGCGGGTCGACTCCCCGCTGACCGGCCCCGGGCAGTGGCGGGCGTTCGCCGACTTCACGCCGACCGGGGGCGAGCCGCTGACCCTCGGCGCGGACGTGACAGTCCCCGGGGAGTTGACCGAACGGCAGTTGCCCGCCCCGGCGAGCAGCACCACCGTCGACGGCTACACGGTCATCCTGACCGGTGCGCCGCAGCCCGGCCGCACGTCGTCGCTGACGCTGACCGTCAGCCGGGACGGGCAGCCGGTCACCGACCTGGAGCCCTACCTGGGCGCGTACGGGCACCTGGTGGCACTGCGCCGGGGTGATCTGGCGTACCTGCACGTGCACCCGGACGGGACGCCCGGCGATGGGCGCACCCGGCCCGGTCCGGCCGTCACCTTCCTCGCCGAGGTGCCCTCGGCCGGCAGCTACCGCCTCTATCTCGACTTCCAACACGGCGGGCGGGTGCACACCGCCGAGTTCACTGTGGTCGCCGGCGCTGCCCCGACCGGCGACGTCCCCACCCCGAGCGGGCCCGCACCGACCGGCGAGGCCGACCACGGCACGCCCGGGCACGGACACAACTGACGGGACCAGACGATGACCACCACCAGCAGACCGCTGCCCGAGGCGCCGAACCGGATCGAACTGGCGATCGGCGGGATGACCTGTGCCGCGTGTGCCGCCCGGATCGAGAAGAAGCTCAACCGGATGGACGGGGTGAGCGCCACAGTCAACTACGCCACCGAGAAGGCGACAGTCCGGTACGCCGACGGCGTCACGCCGGACGACCTGATCGGGACCGTCCAGAAGACCGGTTACACGGCGGCGCTGCCGGCCCCGCCCAGCGCGGAACCCCCGGTGGACCCGTTGCGGGGCCCGCGTACCCGGCTCTGGGTCTCGGTGGCCCTGAGCGTGCCGGTGGTCCTGCTGGCAATGGTTCCGGCGTGGCAGTTCGACTACTGGCAGTGGCTGTCGCTGACCCTGGCCGCCCCGGTGGTGGTCTGGGGTGGGCTGCCGTTCCACCGGGCCGCCTGGACGAATCTGCGGCACGGCGCGGCGACCATGGACACGCTGGTCTCGCTCGGCACCCTGGCGGCGTTCGGCTGGTCGCTCTGGGCGCTCTTCCTCGGTGACGCGGGCATGCCCGGGATGACGCACCCGTTCCGCTTCGACATCACCCGCACCGACGGCGCCGGCAACATCTACCTGGAGGCGGCGGCCGGGGTCACCGTGTTCATCCTGGCCGGTCGCTACTTCGAGGCACGGTCCAAGCGCACCGCCGGTGCCGCCCTGCGTGCCCTGCTCGACCTCGGTGCCAAGGACGTGGCGGTGCTGCGCGACGGCGTGGAGACCCTGATCCCGGTGGACCGGCTGGTCGTCGGTGACCGGTTCGTGGTCCGCCCCGGGGAGAAGATCGCCACCGACGGGGTGGTGGACGAGGGCACCTCCGCGGTCGACGCCAGCATGCTCACCGGCGAGTCGGTGCCGGTCGAGGTCGCCCCGGGTGACGGCGTGGTCGGCGCCACGATCAACGCGGGTGGGCGGCTGATCGTCACCGCCACCCGGGTCGGCGCGGACACCCAGCTCGCCCGGATGGCCGACCTGGTGGAGCAGGCGCAGAGCGGCAAGGCGGCCGTGCAGCGGTTGGCGGACCGGATCTCCGGGGTCTTCGTGCCGATCGTCATCACCCTCGCCGTCGGCACGCTCGGCTGGTGGCTCGGCACCGGGGCCGGCCCGACCGCCGCGTTCACCGCCGCCGTGGCCGTGCTGATCATCGCCTGTCCGTGCGCGCTCGGCCTGGCCACACCGACCGCGCTGCTGGTCGGCACCGGTCGGGGCGCCCAGCTCGGCGTGCTGATCAAGGGCCCGGAGGTGCTGGAGTCGACCCGCCGGGTGGACACCGTGGTGCTCGACAAGACCGGCACCGTGACGACCGGCCGGATGACACTGGTGGACGTGGTGCCGGCCAGCGGTGTGGACCGGGCCGAGCTGCTGCGGCTCGCCCGGGCGGTGGAGGCCGCCTCCGAGCACCCGATCGCCCGTGCGGTCGCCGCCGCTGCCAGCGACGAGGGCGCGCTGCCCCCGGTGACCGCCTTCGGCAACCTCGAAGGGCTGGGTGTGACCGGCACTGTCGACGGGCGGGCCGTGCTGGTCGGCCGGGTCCGGCTGCTGCGCGAGCACGAGATCGACGTACCGCCGGAGGTCGAGTGGGCCGTGCGCGACGCGGAGGCCGCCGGCCGTACGGCGATCGTCGCCGGCTGGGACGGACGGGCCCGCGGCGTGCTCGCGGTCGCCGACGTGGTCCGGCCGAGCAGCCGGGCGGCGGTGGCCCGGCTGCGCGGGCTGGGGCTGTCCCCGGTCCTGCTGACCGGGGACAACACCACAGTGGCTCGCGCGGTCGCCGCCGAGGTGGGCATCGACGAGGTGATCGCCGAGGTGCTGCCGGCCGGGAAGGTCGACGTGATCAAGCGGCTCCAGGCCGAGGGGCGGTCGGTGGCGATGGTCGGTGACGGGGTCAACGACGCCCCGGCGCTGGCCCAGGCCGACCTGGGGCTGGCCATGGGCACCGGCACCGACGTGGCGATCGAGGCGGCCGATCTCACACTCGTCCGGGGTGACCTGGACGCGGCGGTGGATGCCATCCGGCTGTCCCGACGCACGCTCGGCATCATCCGGGGCAACCTGTTCTGGGCGTTCGGCTACAACGTGGCGGCCCTGCCGTTGGCCGCCGCGGGGCTGCTCAACCCGATGATCGCCGGTGCCACGATGGCGCTGTCCTCGGTCTTCGTGGTGGCCAACAGCCTGCGCCTGCGTCGCTTTCGCTCGGCCGCTGCCGATCTGTGACGGGGGTAATGGTTGGGCCGGCGACGGCGGGGGTACCTCTGTGGTCGTAGCGACGCTTGCAATGGAGGTTGGCAATGGGTATCGACGACAAGATCAACAACGCCACCGAGGACGCGACCGGCAAGCTGAAGGAAGGCGCCGGTCGGGCCACCGGCAACGAGCAGCTGGAGGCGGAGGGTCGCGCTGACCAGTCCACCTCCAAGCTCAAGCAGGCGGGCGAGAAGATCAAGGACGCCTTCAAGAGCTGACGTACGACGTAACCCGCACGCCGGGCCGGTGATCATCACCGGCCCGGCGTGCTGTGTGTGTGACCCTTTTCGTCGACCCTGAGATCTCCCTGATCCCGCTTCCGTCAGGTAGCGCCGCACGGCGGCACCTGCTAACTTTCCTTGGCATGTGCAAGGGCTGGTTATGAGCACCGCTCCGCCGCCGACCGGCGACGACCTGGTCCGGGTGCTGGCCACCCTGGCCAACCCGCACCGGCTGCGGGTCGTCGCCGCGTTGGCCCGCGAGCGTGCGTACGTCAGCGGGCTGGCCCGGCAACTGGGCATCAGCCGGGCGCTGTTGCAGGTCCACCTACGGAAGCTGGCGGCGGCCGGGCTGGTCACCGCCCGCCTGGAGTTGTCGGAGGACGGGAAGGCCATGAACTACTACGAGGTGGAGCCGTTCGTGCTCACACTCACCCCCGCGGTCATCGCGGCGGCGGTCGCGACGCTGACCGTGCCCGACTCGGGCGAACAGCCAGGGACACAGCGATGAGCGATCACGACTGGACCGAGGTGGTCGGCGCGATCGGCATCTTCGCTTTCCTGATCAGCGTGTTCACGGTGACCGTCGTCCAACTCGCCAAGACCCGGCGGGCACGGTACGAGGCGGCCCGCGCGGACGACTACCGCCGGCTCGCCGAGACGGCCGCTCAGGCCCAGGCGGAGAACACCCGACTGCTCGCGGCGATGGACGGCCGGCTGGGCGGGATGGAAACCCGGATGACCACGCTCGAACGCGTCCTGCGCGAGGTCGACTGACCCGGCGGACGAGAGCGGCCCCGGGCCGTCGAGCGGCTACTCGACGGCCCGGGTGGAAGCAGCATCACCTCGCCCGGTGGGCGAGTTTCACAGGCAACGCTCCTTCGAGGAGAGGACAGCACCTCATGCTGCGCGTACGCAAATCCGCAGTCGGCTGGGCGGTCGCCCTGGCCCTCACGGCCGCCGGCCTGACCCCGGCGAGCCCGGCCGCCGCCCGACCACAGCCCGCACCGACGATCGACTGGCGGCCCTGCGCCACGGACACCGGCGCCGAGTGCGGCACCCTGTCGCTGCCGGTGGACTGGAACCGGCCCCGTGGCGAGCGCTTCGACCTGTCGTTGGCCCGCCGGGTCGCCAACCCGGCCACCCGGGAAGGTGCGCTGGTCTTCGGGCCCGGGGGGCCGGGCGACAGCGGGGTCGACCGGGTGGTGAACGGCAGCTCCCGGTTCAGTGCCGACCTGCGTGCCCGGTTCGACATCGTCAGCTTCGACCCACGCGGCACCGGCGACAGCCACCCGGTGGTCTGCGCCCGGGACCTGCTCGTCCGGCAACCGCAGCTGATCGCCGACCAGGCCCAGTTCGACGCCGTCCTGGCCAACAACGCGCTGCTGCGTGCCGACTGCCGGGCCCGCACCGGGGCGCTCTACGACCACGTCGACACCACGAGCGCCGCCCGCGACCTGGAGGCGGTCCGCATCGCGCTCGGCGAACGGCAACTGACCTTCCACGGCAGCTCGTACGGCACCCTGCTCGGGCAGCGGTACGCCGAGCTGTACCCCGACCGGGTCCGGGCCATGGTGCTGGAGGCCGCGATGGACCACAGCCTCGGCACCCGCGCCTTCCTGGACACCCAGGCCGCCACCGCCGAGGGCCCGTTCGACGAGTTCCTGGCCTGGTGCGCCCGCTCGGCCGACTGCGTCCTGCACGGTCGCGACATCCGTGCCAGCTGGGCCGGGCTGCACGCCCGGGCCGAGCGTGGCTCGCTTACCGACCCGGACAGCGGCGGAGCAGCGCTCGCCCCGTTCGAGTTGAGCCGCCTCGCCCACAAGAAGCTCTACGACACGTGGCGGTGGCCGGGGCTGGCCGAGTGGATCGTCCGACTGGAGGGCGCCACCACCACGCCGAGCGTCCGTCCGTCGGCGGACCAGGCCGTGGCTCCGTACCCCTTCGCGGTTTTCTGTCAGGACTGGAGCCTGCCGGTCCGCGACTACCGGGAGTACGTCGGACATCTGCGCCGGGCGGCCCGGATCGCGCCGGACCTGCGCTACCCGCCGGCGCTGTTCGCCCTGGTCACCTGCCTGGGCACCCCGACTCCGGTGGCCAACCCGCAGCATCGGCTTCGGGTCCACACCGCCGTGCCGCTGCTGCTCGCCGCCACGGTGCACGACCCGGCCAGCGGCTACGGCTGGGCGCGCAGCGTGGCGCGACAGTTGGGCCGGCACGGCGCGCTGCTCACCTACCAGGGGTGGGGACACGGCAGCCACAGCAGCAGCCCGTGCGTGCAACGAGCCGTCGACTCCTACCTGATCGATCAGGTGGTGCCCGCCCGGGGTGCCAGCTGCCCAGCCGTCGAACCCGAGGTGTGAGCGCCGCTGCTGACCGGGCACCCGTCAGGGTTGCCCGGTCAGCCGGGCCGCCCGCACCTCCAGGTAGCGCTGCTCGGGCCGGCTGGTGGTGCCCCGCGCGGCGGCCAGGTACGCCTCCCGCGCCGCGCCGACCTCCCCGGCCAGCTCCAACAGGTGAGCCCGGACGGCGGCCAGCCGGTGGTGCCCGGCCGTGCGTTCGTCGGCGTCCAACGGCGTGAGCAGGGCGAGCCCGGCGCGGGGCCCGTCCACCATCGCCACCGCCACCGCCTGGTTCAGGGTGACCATCGGGTTCGGCGCGATCCGGGCCAGCAGTCGGTAGAGCGCCACGATCTGCCGCCAGTCCGTCTCCGCCGCCGTCGACGCCTCGGCGTGCACGGCGGCGATCGCCGCCTGGAGCTGGTACGGGCCGGGCGGCGACCAGGTCAACGCCTCGGTGATCAGCGCGATCCCCTCCGCGACGGCGGCGGTGTCCCACCGGGAACGGTCCTGCTCCGCCAGCGGCACCAACTCCCCGTCCGGGCCCACCCGGGCCGCCCGGTGCGCGTCGGTCAGCAGCATCAGCGCCAGCAGCCCGGTCACCTCACCGTCGTCGGGCAGCAGCCCGCGCAGGATGCGAGCGAGCCGGATCGCCTCGCCGGTCAGCTCGGCCCGGCGCAGGTCCGGGCCACTGGACGCGGTGTAGCCCTCGTTGAAGATCAGATAGAGCACCCGCAGCACCGTTCCCAGCCGTTCGGCCCGCTCGGCCGGCCCGGGCATGGTGAACCGTGCCCCGGCGGCCTCGACCCGCTGCTTGGCCCGCCGGATCCGTTGACTCATCGTCGCCTCGGGCACCAGGTGGGCGCGGGCGATCTGGGCGGTACTCAGACCACCGACCGCCCGCAGGGTGAGCGCCACCTGCGCCGATCCGGGCAGCGCCGGGTGGCAGCAGAGGAACAGCAGCATGAGGGTGTCGTCGTCGGCCGGAACGTCGGGCTCCGCGTCCGCCGCCGGCGCCACCCCGGCGTACGCCGGCTCGCGCCGCGCCACCGTCACCTCGCGGTCCCGGCGGGCGCTCTCGCTGCGCCACTCGTCGGTGAGCCGGCGGGTGGCCACTGTGAGCAACCAGGCGCGCGGATTGTCCGGTACGCCCTGTCCGGGCCACTGCGTCGCGGCGGCGAGCAGTGCCTCCTGGACCGCGTCCTCGCACCTGTCGAACTGTCCGTGCCGACGGACCAGCAGGCCGAGGACCTGCGGCGCGAAGGTGCGCAACAGATCCTCGACCGTCCGGTCCTCGGTCACATCTCCGTCCCGGCCTCGTCCATGATCGGGCGGACCTCCATCGCGCCGCCGTACCGGACGTCCGGCCAGCGGGCGGCGATCTCGGCAGCCCGCTGCGGGCTGTCACACTCGACGGCCAGGTACCCGGCGAACTGCTCCTTGCTCTCCATGAACGGGCCGTCGAGGACCTCGGGGCTGCCGTCCACGAGCCGGACCGTCAACGTCTGCGACGGGTTGGCCAACGCCTGGCCGCCGATCAGCTCGCCGGTCTCGGTCAGCTCCTTCATGATCTCGTCGACCTCACCGAAGAGGGCGGTGCGATCCTGCTCGCTCAGCCCCTCGGTGAAGCCGGGCCGGTTCCAGATCAGCAGCATGTACTTCACGGCGATGCTCCTCAGGCTCTGGTCGCACCCCGATCGGGGCGCGGCTCACCGGAGGGTCGGAGTCGTTCCTCCGATCCCTACCGCGTACCGAAGAAAATCGCAGAAACGCCCGCCGGGGGTGCTCCCACGCCGGATGGTTCAGCGCGGATCGGGTCGGCCGGGCACCTGTCGGGGCTTCCGGCCGCCACCGACGTCCAACGAGGCCCGGTCGGCGGCCGAGGTGCCGGACGACCAGCCCTCGGCGTCGCGCACGCTGAGCCGGTGCCGGGTGACGCCGGGGAAGAGCGTGTCCAGCCGCTCCCGGACCGCCTTGCCGCGCGCCGCGAGCACCGGCAACAGCCGCTCCGCGCCGGTCGTCTCGGCCGTCGCCCGGTCCGCCGCGTCAGTGGCCGCTTCGGTGGCCGCCCGCAACCGCTCACCGATCCGCAGCGCGAACGCGTTGAGGAAGGACTCGTCCCAGACCTTCGTCCGCCGCCCCGACCCCGGCCGCCGCTCGGCCCGCCCACGCAGCATCGCCGCCGTGGCCTGGACCAGCAGCGACGTGTAGAGCAACTCCACCGCCACCAGATCCGCCGGCCAGCCCAGCACTGTGGCGAAGCCGAGATCGTCCGACCAGACCGCCTCGCACCGGTTCGCCGCCGCCACCTCCTGCACCAGCAGCGCCTTGGCGCCCGCGTACGGGGCGTCGGTGCTGAGGCGTACACCGCCGGGCACGTCCCCGCGCTCGGACCCGGCGGCCAGCAGCGCCTCGTCGATGCTGTGCCGGGCGATCAGCTCCTGGGCCTTCCCGGTCAGCGCCTCCGCCTCGGCCGGAAAGGTGGTCGACTCGGCCTTGGCCAGCAGCGCCCGTACCCGATCCAGCATCGGCGACCCGCTGCGAGCCGCGCCGGCCGTGCGGGGCAGTGCCGCGCCGCTGGTGCCCGGCGGCGGGCGCAGCACAGCGATCGGCGGCAGGCTCTCCACCAGCGCGAGAGTGTCCACGGCCGTCCGGAGCGCGTCTGCCCGGTCCAGCCCCTCCCTGGTAGCCCAGCCGCTCAGCACGCTCCGCTCGGCGCCACCCTCGGTGGCCGCCAGCTCGCGTAGCTGGTCGTCCCACCAGGCGGGGACCGGCTCCGCCTGGTCGCGCCGCTGGGCGGCCAGCGCGTGCCGGACCAGGCTGGCCGCGCGGGCGTCGAGCCGTCGACCGGTGAGCCGGTCCACGTCGACCGGCTGCCAACCACGCGGCCAGAGCCGGCCCAGGCCGCGGACCAGGCGACCCAGCAGCGCCACGTCCACCGCCGTGGTGCCGTCCGCGTCGCCGGTGCCGACCATCAGTTGGTCCAGCTGCCGTTCGGCCTGGCGTACGTCAGTGCCGCGCACCGCCGCGAGCGCGTTGGCGACGAGTTCGTCCGCGTCCGGCACGGGCACCTCCTTCTCGGGATCTGGCTCGTTCTTCTCGGGATCTGACTGTCGCTGCCCCCTCAGGCTCCATGATCATGCCGTCAGTGGCCCGGGAGTCACGAAACGGGGATGTGCCGCCGGCCCATTGCGCCTTCCCGCCGGTTCGGCTCGGCATGTTTCATGGGGTTCGGGGTATTTGTGACCTGATCCGAGCTGACTGCGAGGTGTGTGGTGGTCGATTCGAGCCTGCCGAGGACACGCGGCGCCGACGTTCGTGCCTCCACTCTCGTCGGCGTCCTGATCGGCATCGCGATCATGGCCGCCGTGGACGAGATCGTCTTTCACCAGCTTCTCGCCTGGCACCACTTCTACGACCGTTCCACTCCCTCGGTGGCGCTGCTCTCGGACGGGCTGCTGCACGCCGCCGAGGTGATCGCCCTGGTCGGCGGGTTCTTCTGGTTCGCCGACCTGCGTCGTCGGCGCGCCCTGTCGAGCCGACTGGCCTGGGGTGGCTTCCTGCTCGGCGCCGGAGGATTCCAGCTCTTCGACGGGCTCGTCGACCACAAGGTGCTCCGGCTGCACCAGATCCGCTACGGCGTACACCTGGTGCCGTACGACGTGGTGTGGAACGTGGCCGGCGCGGTCCTGCTGCTGGCCGGCGTCGCTGTCCTGTGGTGGGCCCGGTCCCGCCGGCCCGGCGCTGGTCCCCGATGACGATTGCCGGGCAGCTGGCGCACGCCGGGCACGGCACGGCCGGGTCGGCGTGGTCCCCGTTGTTCCCGGTCGTGTTGCTGGCGGCCGGCTACGTGCTGGCCGCCGTCCGCGAACCACGGGGTTGGGACCACCGCCGCACAGCCGCCTGGCTGGTCGGCTGCGCCCTGCTGGCGGTCGCCGTCGGACCGCTGGCCCAACTCCCCGACGACCCCCGCGGGCACATGGCGCAGCACCTCCTGCTCGGCATGCTGGCCCCGCTGGGCCTGGTGTTCGGCGCCCCGGTGACGCTGTTGCTGCGGGTCGCCCCACCACCGGTACGCCGGGCGGTCGGCCGGCTGCTGGGCGCCCGCCCACTGCACCTGCTCGCCCACCCGGTCACCGCCGCGCTGCTGAGCACCGGCGGGCTGGCGCTGGTGCTGCTCACCCCGCTGTACGCGGCGGCCGAACGGCACTCCGCGCTGCACCACGCCCTGCACCTGCACTACGTGGCCGCCGGCTATCTCTTCGCCTGGTCCCTGGCCGGGCCGGACCCGGCGCCACGTCGCCCCGGCCTGGCGGTACGGATCGGTGCGCTACTGGGCGCGGCGGCCGGCCACGCCGTGCTGGCCAAGTACCTGTACGCGCACGCCGAAACCCTCCCACCCGGTCTTTCTGACCGGGACCCGGAAGCGTTCCGCGCGGCCGCCCAACTCATGTACTACGGCGGCGACCTGGCAGAGCTGCTCCTGGCCGTGGCCCTCTTCGCCACCTGGTACAACCGCCCTCGCTCGCGCCCTGCTCACTCGATCAAGAGGTTTGCGTCGCCGAAGGACGAGGCCCTGACGTGACCCTCTTGATCAGCTCGAAGGCGGGGTTGCCAGTGCGGCGGAGAGTTGGCGGAGGAACGAGCGGATCTCGTCCTCACTGTGGTGAGTCTCAGCCTGGTCGTTCAGTGGGCCCGAGTAGCGCAGCGCCTCCTCCAGCGCGTCCCGCGTCTCGGCCCGGCCTCCCGGGTAGAGCCCGGCGGTCACCCCGTCGACGACCCGGGTCACTACAGAGTCGTCGAGCACCCGGTCGAACTGGATCCCGTAGAGGATCCCGTTGACGTGGCCCTTCCAACTGTCCGTAACCATGCTCGTCGACTCCCTAGAAGATCTGACTGCCGTCCCAGGCAAGGATCGGAACCCCGCCCACACCGTTGCGCTTGAACTCGGCGTCGAGATTGGCCATATGGCTCACGTCAGGCTGGTAATGACCGCTGCGCGCCGTCGCGTACTGGACCCTACCGTCCTTGACGACCAACTCGCCCGCCGCGGCAACCGGCTGCCCGTTGCCCAGTGTCGAGTGGTGGAAGTCGCCGACCTTCTGGTAGTTGGACGCATAGAGGTTGCCGTTCCGGTCCATTACGAAGATCGCCTGACCGTTTCCGCTGAAGACGGTCTGAGCGCCCGATGTGTCGAACGGTTCGCCGCTTCTGGCGCTGCGCAACATGCCGTTGGTGTCGAAGAAGACTCGGTGCTGTTCGAGTTCCTCCGGACTGAGCCGGCGTACGGCCGTCGGGAAATGCCCGCCGGGCAGGTGCTCGTTGCGGTACTTGTCGAGCATCGGCTTGGTGTTGTGGTAGCGCGGTGTGCTGTGTGGGCCGGGCACACCGGGTCGTCCGGGGCCACCCGGCTTCGTGCCCTTGCGGTTGAAACGTCGCAGCAGCGTCTTCGCACGCTTCAACAACCGCGGAATGATCTCCTTGACCACCCGCTCGATGATCTCCTTGATGATCCGCTGGATCGCCATCCGGGCCAGGCCGATCGAGACGGGGATCGAGGCCAGCGAGGAGCCGAGGCTGGGTGCCGCTGCTGCCAACGCAATCGCTACCTGAACCACCAGAATCGTCAGCTGGACGATGACGAGGACCTTCTGGGTCAGGGTGATGATGGCCATCACCAGCAACGCCATGCCGATCAGTTCGGCTGCCTGAGCGCCGTCCTCCATTCGGCGCGGTGCACCCTCCTCGCCCTGCCACGCCTGCTCGAACGCGCGAACGTCGTCCCCGCTGTTTGTCATTCCGACCTTGGCTGCGCCTGCCTCCGCTTCCCCGACCGCCGTGCGCAGCCGGCCGGCGAACGCGAACCACAGTTGGGACGCTTGGAAGAGCAGCTCCTCGTCGGCAGCCGGCCAGGTGAATCCGACCCAGCCCAGGGCTTCGGTGAGCTCAGGAGGAAGCTGCATACCCACTGGGCAGCTCCATCCTCGTGAAGAGTTCCGCGTTGGCGATGTCGGTCGCCTCGTGTGAGTCGGCGCTGAAATCGAGATTCCCGGCGGCCTCCAACAACTGGTCGGCCATCGACCGGTAGACGTCGAGCGCATGCGTCAGAACTTCGACGTACGCGGCGCCGAAGAGCGAGCCCGCCTCGTCGTCACCCCAGGGATTACCCGCCCCGTTGACAGTCGACTCGAGGCTGGCGATCTCCTCGCCGAGTTGCTGGCCGGTCTTCGCGAGCGACGCAGCCGCGGCGTGTAGAGCGTCGAGGTCTACCTGAATCCCGTCGGACATGGCTCAGCGCTGATTCAGCCTGCGGGTGACCACGTCCAGGTCGCCGATCATCTGCTGGAAACCCCGGAACGCGTCGTCGGAGACCCGTTCGAGCTGCTGGGTCAGGGCCGAGGTGTCGACTTGGCCGGCGGCCATCAGCTCGGCCCGCCGGGCGCGCTCGTCGGCCTGTGCCGCCTGGACCGCCTCCAGGACGTATCCAGCGATCGCGCTGGTGCCGGCCCGGGACAGGTTCGGGTCGATCACCAGGGTCTGCAGCGCGCCGAAGGCGGAGACTTCCGCCTCGACAAGACCATCCGCGCCAGTGCCGCGCCCCATCGTCTGCTCGGCCGGCGGAGCCGGTTGTCCGTTCAGCTCGTCAGCATCGTCCGTGGGTGCGGCGGTGAGACCTGAGGCCTGGCTCAGTAGGCGCATCGCCTCTTCGAGCGAGCGGTTCAGACCGGAGGGATCAATTGTGCCCGCCATGCTCGTCCCCCTACGTTTTGCAGTCCACCTCGCTTGTTGAAGGTATCAACGGCGAGCTCGCGCGGCTGCCCTGAGAGGTCCCATGTGGATCGGGCGAAAGTCGACGCCGCCTGCCTTCGACAGGTCACTGCCATTCGCGGAGGATCTCCTCGACCGGTTGGACGTCCCGCTCCGGGTCTGGTGCCGGGGTTGGGCGGGCGGTCGGGGTGCGGTCGAAGCGGGGCGCTGGTGCTGGCTGGATCTCGCCACCAACCTCGACGAACGTGCCCCGGGCGGCGTTGTGCGGGTGCTGGTGCGCCTCGCCGGGGGCGAGCACCGGCGCGACGCAGGCGTCCAGGTCGGCGAAGACCGCAGTCCACTCGTCCCGGGTCCGCTCGGCGAACCGCTCGGTGAGCCGGCGGCGCAGCTCGTCCCAGCCGCTCGGGTCGTACTGGGCGGGCAGGTCCGGGTCGTCGGCGAGGTCGAGACCGGTGAGGAGTACGGCGTAGAAGGCTGGTTCCATCGCGCCGACGGCCATGAATCCGCCGTCGGCGGTGGCGTACGTGTCGTAGAACGGCGCCCCGCCGTCGAACATGTTGCGCCCGCGCGGGGCAGCCCACAGGCCGGTGCCGAGCAGCCCGTGCAGGAACGAGGTGAGCAGCGCCGAGCCGTCCACCATGGCCGCGTCGACCACCTGGCCGATACCGGAGCGCTCCCGTTCCAGCAGCGCGGCCAGCACCCCGACGGCGAGCAGCATGCCGCCGCCGCCGAAGTCGCCGAGCAGGTTCATCGGCGCGTACGGGCGTTCGCCGGCCCGTCCCAGCGGCTCCAACGCCCCGGCCACCGCGATGTAGTCGATGTCGTGCCCGGCGCGGGCTGCCAGCGGGCCGTCCTGACCCCAGCCGGTCATCCGCGCGTACACCAGCCGGGGGTTGTGGGCCTGGCACACCTCCGGGCCGAAGCCGAGCCGCTCGGCCACCCCGGGCCGGTACGCCTCGACCAGCACGTCCGCGCGTTCGACGAGGCGCAACAGGTCCGCCACCCCGGCCGGGGACTTCAGGTCGAGCGCGGTGACCCGCCGCCCGCGTTGCAACGGCCCGCTGGTCGGTGCGGCCAGCCGGCCCGCTCCCGGGGCGCCCGGCCGGTCCACCCGCACCACGTCCGCCCCGAGGTCGGCGAGCACCATGCAGCCGAACGGCGCCGGGGCGAGGCTGGCCAACTCGACGACCCGCACCCCGGCCAGTGGCCCGCCGCGCGCCGCCGTCACGCGACCCCCACCGGTGCGGCGGGGCCGTCGGCCGAGGCGGCGAGCCGGTCGACCAGGTCGGCGGGGGGTGTGAACCGGTCGCCGTAGCGGTCGGCCAGTTCGATGGCACGGGCCGCGAAGCCGGCCGGGCCGCCCGCGTACTGCCGGACGTAGCGGATCACCCCTCCCGTCCACGCGGGAAAACCGATGCCGAAGATCGAGCCGATGTTGGCGTCGGTCTCGGTGCGCAGCACCCCCTCGTCGAGGCAGCGCAGCGCGTCCAGCGCCTCGGCGAAGAGCATCCGCTCCTGGAGGTCGGTGAACGGCACCGACCGGCCCGCGTCGCTGGTCAGGTCGGCGAGACCGGGCCACAACCGGCCCCGGGCGCCGTCGTCGTAGGAGTAGAAGCCGCGTCCGGTGGCGCGTCCCGACCGGCCGTACGCGTCGACCAGCTCGTCCACCAGCCGGTGCGCCGGCAACGGTCGGAACTCCTCGCTGGCCGCCTCGAACTGACGGCGGATCCGCTGGATCAGCGTGAGACTGACCTCGTCGGCCAGCGCCAGCGGCCCGGTCGGGTAGCCGGCCTGCAGGGCGGCCTGCTCCACCGACGCGGCGGGGACACCCTCGGCGACCATGCCGACCGCCTCGTCGATGAACCGGCCGATCACCCGGCTGGTGAAGAAGCCCCGGCCGTCGTTCACCACGATCGGGGTCTTGCCGATCCGCCGGCCCAGGTCGAACGCCCGCGCCAGAGCCACGTCCCCGGTCCGCTCGCCCACCACGATCTCCAGCAACGGCATCCGGTCCACCGGCGAGAAGAAGTGCATGCCGATGAAGTCCGCCGGCCGGTCCACGCCGGCGGCCAGCCCGGTGATCGGCAGGGTGGAGGTGTTGGAGGCGAGCAGCGCGTCGGGCGCCAGCACGGGCAGCACCTCGGCGAAGACCTGCTGTTTCAGCGTCGGGTCCTCGAAGACCGCCTCGATGACCGCGTCGCAGCCGTTCAGCGCGTCCACCTGGTCGGTGGTGGTGATCCGGTCCAGGACCGCGCGGGCTTCCGCCTCGGTCGTGCGGCCCTTGCGTACCGCCCGGGTCAGCAACCGCTCGGCGTGCTCCCGGGCCCAGCCGGCGGCCTCCGGCGTGACGTCCTTGACCACGACCTCAAGCCCGGCGCTGGCGCAGGCGTACGCGATGCCCGCGCCCATCATGCCGGCCCCGAGCACCGCCACCCGGCGTACCGGCGGGGCGTCCACATCGGCCGGTCGGGCCGCCCCACCGTTGACGGCCTTCAGGTCGAAGAAGAACGCGCCGATCATGTTCTTGGCGACCTGCCCGGTGAGCAGGCCGATCAGATGCCGGGTCTCCACGGTCAGGGCGGTCTCCAGGTCGACCTGCGCGCCCTCGACGGCGGCGGCCAGGATCGCCTCGGGCGCGGGCAGCCGGGCGCCCTTGAGCTGCTTGCGCAGCGTCGCCGGGAACGCGGGCAGCTGTGCGGCAAGCGAGCGGCTGGCCGGGGTGCCGCCCGGCATCCGATAGTCCGGCCGGTCCCACGGCTGCGCCGGGTGCGGGTTCGCCGCGATCCAGGCCCGAGCGTGCTCCAGCAGCTCCGCCGGCGTGGTGACCACCTCGTCGACCAACCCGGCGGACAGGGCGTCGGCCGGGCGCATCCGCCGGCCGGTGAGCAGCACAGTGGTCAGCGCGCCGGCCAGGCCGAGCATCCGTACCGTCCGGGTGACGCCTCCCGCCCCCGGCAGCAGGCCCAGGGTCACCTCGGGCAGCCCGAGCCGGCTGCCGGGCACGTCCAACGCGATCCGGTGGTGGCAGGCCAGCGCGATCTCCAGGCCACCGCCGAGCGCCGAGCCGTTGACAGCGGCGACCACCGGCCGGCCCAGCGTTTCCAGCCGGCGCAGGTCCCGTTTGATGGTGCCGAGCAGGACGGCCAGGTCGGGCGCGTCGGCGCGGGTGGCCCGGATCATCTCGGGCAGGTCACCGCCGGCGAAAAAGGTCGACTTCGCGCTGGTCACGATGACCCCGACGAGATCGGGCTCGGCCTCCAGCCGATCGAGGACCGCGCTCATCGAGGAGGCGTACGCCCGGTTCATGGTGTTGGCGGACTGGGTGGGGTCGTCCAGGGTGAGCGTGACGATGCCGTCGACGCCGCGGTCGTACCGGATGGTGTTGGTCATTGTCGTCCTCCGGGTCAGCAGCGCTCGAGAACCGTGGCGACGCCCATTCCGCCGCCGATGCACAGGGTCACCACGGCGCGGCGCAGGTCGCGGCGCTCCAACTCGTCCAACGCCGTACCGAGCAGCATCGCTCCCGTCGCGCCGAGCGGGTGGCCGAGCGCGATCGCGCCGCCGTTGACGTTCACCCGGTCCGGGTCGAGGCCCAGGTCACTGACGTACTTGAGCACCACAGCGGCGAAGGCCTCGTTGATCTCGAACAGGTCGATGTCGTCGAGTGTCAACCCGGCGACGGCGAGCGCCTTGTGGGTGGCCGGGATCGGGCCGGTCAACATCAGCGTCGGGTCGGCACCGGTGACCGCCGCGCCGACGATCCGGGCGCGCGGGGTGAGGCCGAGGTCCCGACCGACGTCGCCCGAGCCGATCAGCACCAGCGCGGCGCCGTCCACGATGCCTGACGAGTTGCCCGCGTGGTGGACGTGCTCGATCGCCTCCAACCAGTGGAACTTCTGCAACGCGACAGCGTCGAAGCCGGCCGCCGCGCCCATCGTGGCGAAGGACGGGGTGAGCCTGGCCAGCGCCTCCCGGGTGGTTTCGGGGCGCGGGTGCTCGTCGACGGTGAGGATGTCCAGCCCGTTGCCGTCACGGACCGGCACCACCGAGCGGGCGAAGTACCCGCCGGCCCACGCCTTGGCGGCCCGCTCCTGCGACCGCAGCGCGTAGCCGTCCACATCGTCCCGGGTGAAGCCCTCCAGCGTGGCGATCAGGTCGGCGCTGACGCCCTGCGGCACGAACGACGTCGCCAGCGCGGTCTGCGGATCGGTCGCCCAGGCCGCGCCGTCGGAGCCCATCGGCACCCGGGACATCGACTCGACACCACCCGCGAGCAGCAAATGCTCCCAGCCGGAGCGGATCCGCGCGGCAGCGGAGTTGACCGCCTCCAACCCGGAGGCACAGAACCGGTTGAGCTGCACCCCGCCCACCTGGTCGGGCAGCCCGGCCAACAGCGCGGCCGCCCGCGCCAGGTCACCGCCCTGCTCGCCGACCGGGGTCACGATGCCGAGCAGCAGATCCTCCAACCGGCCCACGTCCAGGCCGGGGTTGCGCTCCCGCAACGCGTCGATCAGGCCCACCACCAGGGAGATCGGCTTGACCCCGTGCAGCGCCCCGGTGTCCCGGCCGCGTCCGCGCGGGGTGCGGACCGCGTCATAGACGTACGCCTCAGAGGGCACGGGCGATCAACTCCTTCATGATCTCGTTGGTGCCGCCGTAGATCTTCTGGACGCGGGCGTCGGCGTACATCCGGGCGATCGGGTACTCCGTCGTGTAGCCGTAACCGCCGAAGAGTTGAAGGCACCGGTCGACGACCTCACACTGCCCGTCGGTGAGCCACGACTTCGCCATCGCCGCGGTGGAAACGTCCAGGTCGCCACGCGTGTGCCGGACGATGCAGTCGTCCAGGAAGACCCGGCTGACCCGGGCGCGGGTGGCGCACTCGGCGAGCACCATCCGGGTGTTCTGGTGACCCATCAGGGTCTTGCCGAAGGCGGTGCGCTCCTTGGCGTACGCGACTGTCAGCGCGACCGCCCGTTCCATGGCGGCCACCGCGCCGACACCGATGACCAACCGCTCCTGCGGGAGTTGCTGCATGAGCTGGACGAAGCCCAGCCCCTCGGCGCCGCCGAGCAGGTTGGCCCCCGGCACCCGGAACTCGTCGAAGAACAACTCCGCAGTGTCGTTGGCGTGCAGCCCGATCTTCGACAGCAGTCGGCCTCGCCGGAACCCCGCCGGGTCGCCACCCACCTCGCACACCAGCAGCGAGACGCCGGCCGCCCGCTGCTCGGGATCGGTCTTCGCGGCCACGATGACCAGATCGGCCAGACCACCGTTGGTGATGAACGTCTTCGCGCCGGTCACCAGGTAGTCGTCGCCGTCCCGGACCGCCCGGGTGCGCATCGCCTGAAGATCGGAGCCGCCGTCCGGCTCGGTCATCGCGATGGCGCCGACCAGCTCACCGCTGCACAGGCCGGGCAGCCAACGCCGCTTCTGCTCCTCGCTGCCGTACGCCACCAGGTAGCCGGCGACGATGCCACTGTGGACGGCCAGGCCGAGGCTGCTCTCCCCGGCGTACGCCTGCTCGTGCAGCAGGACGGCCTCGTGGGTGAAGCCGCCGCCCCCGCCGCCGTACTCCTCCGGGACCGACAGGCCGAGCAGCCCCAACTCCCCGGCGCGCCGGTAGTGCTCGCGGTCCGGGTGGCCCTGCGCCTGCAGACGCTCGGCGTGCGGCAACACCTCCTTCGTGAAGAAGGTGCGGGCCAGATCTGCCAGGTCGTCATGCTCCGGCTCGCGCCAGGGTGAGCCGTCGGGCGGGGGAGTCGGCATGTGCACCACCCTCGCGCGCTGTTGGCGGCATGTCAATAAGTCGTGATCGCCTGCCGGCACGGGGGGCGTCGGGGTGTTCCGGGTCCGCAGCCCGAGACCGTCATGCCTGGGCCGGGTGCGCCAGCCCGAGACCGTGCGGCCCTGGCCCCAAGTCGTCGATCATGGACCTGTGCCCCTGCCGTCACCGGGCGCGCGGAGATCTTGGACAGTTTCCGTTACGAGCTAACGGAAAGTGTCCAAGATTGCGAGTGCGAACTACTCGGCCTCGTCGCCGTCGGTGGGACGCGGCGGGCGGTGCTCGGCGATCCACGCCTCCACATCGGCACGCAGCCAGACCGTCGTGCCGTGCAGTCGCTGGAACGGCGCCGGGAAGGTCGGGTAGCGGATGAGCTGACGCATGCGGGTCCGGCTCACGCCGAGCAGATCCTGCAGCTCGTGCGGACCGACCAGCGGACCCGGGACTTCACCCATCACTTGACGGTAGGGCGATCGGGCATGCCCAATTGCATCTACCTACGTGCGCAGTCGTCTCGAATGGGTGAGGGTGAACGTGACGGTCCGACTGTGGCCGGGCCGCCAAGGCGGCGATCGCGAGCATTGGGAGGGTGCCCGATGGATCAGGCGACGGAGTTGGCGTGGCTGCGGGAGCGGGTCGGGGGGTTGGAGACAGCGCTGCACTGTGCGCGGCGGGAGTTGTTCGATCTCCGTTGCCGGCTCACGTTGATCGGGCGGGTGGTTCAGGACGTCGACCGGGTGCAGCGAGCACCCGGGGTGGCCCTGGGTGCGATCAACGCGGCGCTCTACTCCGAGGCGTCCAATCTGCGCCACCTGGGCCGTCACCTGGTCCGGCGGCGTCAGGGCCTGCGGTGATCAAGTGATGAAAAGTAGGTCAGGAGTGGCTCTGGCACCTACTTCTCAGCACTTGATCAAGGCGGAGCGGTGGTTGACGCGAGGCCTGGCGCGGTGAGCTGTCGATAGGGTCGGGCAGATGAGTGTCGAGACGGCTCCGCGCCGCCGCCGTTTGGAGCCGGACGCCCGACGTGGGCAGATCCTGGCCTGCGCGGTCCGGCTGTTCGGCGAGCGCCCGTACGCGGACGTGTCGACCACCGACGTCGCCCGCGAGGCGGGTGTCGCTCGCGGCCTGGTCAACCACTACTTCGGGGCGAAGAAGGACCTCTACCTGGAGGTCGTCCGGGTCATGGTGACCATTCCCGAGGTTGCCCTGGAGCGGCTGCCCAAGGGGGATCTGCGGACCCGGGTCGACGCCAGCGTCACCTGGTTCCTCGACGTGGTTTCCCGGCACAGCACCTCCTGGCTGGCGGCGGTCACCGCCCGGGGGATGGGCGGCGACGCCGACGTGGAGCGGGTGCTCGCCGAGGCCGAGGAGGTCGCCGCGGACCGCATGCTGGTCGCCGTCGGGTTGGCCGGCGAGGCGGAGCACCGCGAGGAGTTGCGCGGGATGGTCCGGGCGTACGGGGGGCTGGCGACGTCGACCGCCCGCGAGTGGCTCCAGCGTGGCGCGCTGACCCGCGCCCAGGTGCACCTGCTGCTCACCACCACCCTGCTGACCATCGTCGAGCAGGTCATCCCGCAGGTCATTGCCGACCGCGAGCCGACGCGACCAGAGCGCTGAGTGCCGTGGCCCGACCGTTCCGCCGGGCCGCCGACGCTCAGGCAGCGCGCCGTTCGTCGGCCTGGCCGGTACGCGCCGCCGGAGCGGCCTGGCCGGCACGCGCCGCCGGGGCGGCGTAACGGTCGGCGGCCTGGGCCGGGTAGGACTCGGGGCGTACCACCCGCAGCGGCCGGTCCACCTCGTCGGCCCCGAAGCGCCAGCGGGACGGTGTCGGCTGCCGCTGCGGTGCCGGCCCGCCGGGGCGCAGACCGGGTCGGGACAGCAGCACGGTGATCAGGTAGCCGACCACCAGGAAGCCGTGGCTGATCAGCCGCTCCGCGCCCACCGATCCGGTGGCCAGGTCGTTGACCGACAGCAGCAGCAACGTGCCGACGAACGCGCTGAGCATCGGCAGCAGCCCGGCGGGTGGGCTGCGGCGCAGCGCCACGAACAGGAAGCCAGCGCCCACTGCCACGTTCCACGCCGCGGACTCGTGCCACAGGTGCTGGCCGGTGGAGTGCAGGTGGTCGGCTGTCGCGCCTCGGCCCACCTGGGCCAGGCCGAGCACCAACTGCACCGCGCCGAGCAGCCCGAGCGCCGACCGCAGGCCGGCGACGAGCGGGCCACGTCCGAACGCCGCGCGTAGTCCGGCTACCGACCCACCATGCCCGAACACCGAGCGCAGCCCGGTCGCCAACCGGCCTCGTCCAGCCAGGCGCCGCCACCGCGACCGGTGGGCCGCCGCCGCCGTGGTGGCGGCCAGGATCGCCGCCGTCCGGTCGGGGACCTCAACGACCAATCGGGTACGAACCCGCCGAGTCACCGCCGCCACCGCCGTGAACCAGGCCCGGCACTCGGCACACCCGTCGAGGTGCCCCTGCACCGCCGTCAGTTCGGCGGCGGTCTCCTCCCCGTCCAGCTGCGCGGACAGGACCTCCCGCCACTGCTCACACCCCATGTATCGGTAGTCGCTCCGGCAGCCGCTCCGGTTCCCGGCGACAGTGACTGGTTGTGGAATACTCGCCGGATCATGACGCGTTACGGCCTGCTGATCCTGCCCGCCACCAACCGGGTGTACGCCCGCGCCGCCGTCGACCTCACCCGGGCCGAGCTGGAGATCTTCGGCCGCTCGGCGCTGGACGGTCGGATCGGCGAGCTGGACACCGAGGTGGTCGGAGGCGCGTCCTACGTCACCTTCAGCGGCGATGGGCTGACCGAGCGGGACCTGGCCGTCCTGGGCAACCTCTCCGCCGGGTACGCGCTGTTCGAGATCGTGGGCGAGCTGCTGCGGCCGATCGAGTGGAGCCGCCTGGACCGCTACGACGACGATCTGCTCACCATCCAGAAGTACCCGGGCAAGACCAACGAGCAGTTCACCAAGCTGCTGCTCAACGTCACACTGCTCGCCTCGGACTGGGCCACCGAGATGACCAGCCGCCGGTTCCGGGTGCTCGACCCGCTCTGTGGTCGGGGCACCACCCTCAACCAGGCGCTGATGTACGGCTTCGACGCCGCCGGGATCGAGCGCGACCAGAAGGACGTCGAGGCGTACCGGGCGTTCATCACCACCTGGCTGAAGCAGAAGCGGGTCAAGCACCGGGTGCTGGAGTCGGGGCCGGTGCGGCGGGAGCGCAAGGTGGTCGGCCGGCGGGTGCGGATCGAGTTGGCGCCGACCCGCGAGGAGCACAAGGCCGGCCAGACGCAGTTGTTGGACGTGGTCAACGCCGACACGGCCCGCTCGGCGGAGTTCTTCCGCCCCGAGACCGTGGACCTGGTCGTCGCCGACGCGCCGTACGGCGTGCAGCACGGCAGTCGTACCGCCGGGCAGGGGTTGACCCGCGACCCGCTGGCGTTGCTCGCGGACGCCGCTCCGGTCTGGGCCCGGTTGTTGCGCCCCGGCGGCGCGCTCGGTGTCTCCTGGAACACCCACGTCGCCAGCCGGGACGACGCGGCGGCGGCGTTGGCCGACGCCGGCCTGACCGTGGTCGACGCCGAGCCCTACCGCGCGCTGCGGCACCGGGTGGACCAGTCGATCATGCGCGACGTGCTGGTGGCCCGCCGCCCGGCCTGAACGGCCTCGCACCTCCGCCCCGCCGCGCCATGAGCGACCCCGTCCGGGTCGCGCACGGTCTCTCTCCCTGCATCCCCCCTTTGCTCTGCACCCGCGGAGGCACCAGCTACAGACCGTGAGTGTCGCCTCCGCGGGTGCAGAGCAAAGGGCGGACAACCCGGTCTCGACCTCGCGGCCCACCGAGGGCCTGTGCCGCATTTCACCTGTTCAGTGGGCAGGTGTGAAAACCACGTCAAGAAACTGATCGCCTCCGTCATGGTCGCGTTATGACAGCTGCCGTCCGGCGGTTGGTGGGGCTTTGATTGCCCGGCGCGACCGGAAGGCGGTCGCGACGAACCTTTCCGGCTGAGGAGTCAGCGTGTCTGACGTGGTGTTCGTGGTCCTGACGGTGGTGCTGTTCGCAGTGCTCGCCCTGGTGGTCCGGGCGGTGGAGAAGCTGTGAACGCGGTAAACGCCGTCGGTCTGGTGCTCGCGGTCGTCCTGGGCGCGTTCCTGGTGTTCGCGCTGCTGTTTCCGGAGCGCTTCTGATGACCATGACAACAGCGGGCGTCATCTTCGTGTTGACGCTGGTGGCGGCCCTCGTCGCCGTCTACAAGCCGTTCGGCGACTACATGTTCCGGGCGGTCTCCGGCACGAAGCAGTCGCGGGTCGAGCGGGGCATCTTCCGACTGGTCGGGGTCAACCCGGCCGCCGAGCAGACCTGGGGCGTGTACGCCCGCAGCGTGCTGGCGTTCTCCGCGGTCTCGATCCTGTTCCTGTACCTGTTCCAGCGGGTGCAGAACCACCTGTGGTTGTCCCTCGGCCTGGACCCGGTGATGACCCACGGTGCCTGGAACACGGCAGCGTCGTTCGTGACCAACACCAACTGGCAGTGGTACTCGGGTGAGTCGACGATGGGGCACCTGGTACAGATGGCCGGTCTGGCCGTGCAGAACTTCGTCTCGGCGGCGGTCGGCATCGCGGTGGCGGTGGCGCTGGTACGTGGTTTCGCCCGCAGCCGCACCGGGCAGCTCGGCAACTTCTGGGTCGACCTGACCCGGATCGTGCTGCGCATCCTGCTGCCGATCGCGGTGCTCGGCGCCATCGTGCTGATGATCGGCGGGGTGGTGCAGAACCTGTCCGGCGGCACCGACGTGACCACGCTGACCGGTGGCACCCAGACCATCACCGGTGGTCCGGTCGCCAGCCAGGAAGTGATCAAGGAGCTGGGCACCAACGGCGGTGGCTTCTACAACGTCAACAGCGCTCACCCGTTCGAGAACCCCACCAGCTGGACGAACTGGCTGGAGATTTTTCTGATCTTGCTGATCCCGTTCAGCCTGCCCCGGGTCTTCGGCCGGATGGTCGGGCAGAACCGGCAGGGCTACGCCATCGCCGCCGTGATGGGCATCCTCGCGTTCGCCAGCGTCGCCATCACCAACGCCTTCGAGTTGGCCGGCCACGGCACGGTCCCGCAGGCGGTCGGTGTGGCGATGGAGGGCAAGGAGGTGCGGTTCGACGTGTCGAACTCGGCCACCTTCGCCGCCGCCACCACGCTCACCTCGACCGGTGCGGTGAACTCGTTCCACGACTCGTTCACCTCGCTCGGCGGCATGATGACGATGGTCAACATGATGCTCGGCGAGGTCGCACCGGGCGGCACCGGTTCGGGTCTGTACGGCCTGCTCATCCTCGCGGTGATCACGGTCTTCGTGGCCGGGCTGATGGTCGGTCGTACTCCCGAGTACCTGGGCAAGAAGATCGGGTCGCGCGAGATCAAGTTCGCCTCGCTCTACTTCCTGATCACTCCGATCCTGGTGCTCGTCGGTACGGCGGCGGCGTTCGCCACCGGCAACAACTCCACGGCGCTCAACGTCGGCCCGCACGGTCTCTCCGAGGTGCTGTACGCGTTCACCTCGGCCAGCAACAACAACGGCTCGGCCTTCGCCGGCATCACCGTCAACACCGCCTGGTGGAACACCGCGCTCGGGTTGTGCATGCTGCTCGGCCGGTTCCTGCCGATCATCTTCGTGCTCGCGTTGGCCGGCTCGCTGGCCCGCCAGGCACCCACCCCTGCGTCCGAGGGCACCCTGCCGACCCACCGACCGCTGTTCATCGGCATGGTCGTCGGCGTCACTGTGGTCCTCGTCGCGCTGACCTTCCTGCCCGCGCTCGCGCTCGGTCCGCTGGCAGAGGGGCTCTGACCATCATGAGGAACGAGGACATGTCCGTCACGTCCGCCCCGACAGAGCAACTCCCCGGTACACCCGCCACCCAGGGCAACCGGATCGGCGGGGGCCTGCTCGACCCCAAGCAGTTGATCCGGTCCCTGCCGGACGCGGTCCGCAAGCTCGACCCCCGCACGCTGTGGCGCAACCCGGTGATGCTGATCGTGGAGGTCGGCGCGGCCTTCACCACAGTCCTGGCGGTGATCGACCCGTCGGTGTTCGCCTGGGCGATCACCATCTGGCTCTGGCTGACAGTGGTCTTCGCCAACCTGGCCGAGGCGGTGGCCGAGGGTCGGGGCAAGGCCCAGGCCGCGACCCTGCGGCAGGCGAAGAAGGACACCATCGCCACCCGGCTGATCGACTGGAAGCCGGGCGCGCGGGCCAACACCTACCGCGATGAGGCGGTGCCGGCGCCGGACCTGCGTCAGGGCGACGTCGTGCTCGTCGAGGCGGGCGGCATCATCCCCGGTGACGGCGACATCGTCGAGGGCATCGCCAGCGTCGACGAGTCGGCCATCACCGGCGAGTCCGCCCCGGTCATCCGGGAGTCCGGCGGCGACCGCAGCGCTGTCACCGGCGGCACAAAGGTGCTCTCCGACCAGATCATCGTGAAGATCACCCAGAAGCCGGGGGAGAGCTTCATCGACCGGATGATCGCCCTGGTCGAGGGCGCCAACCGGCAGAAGACGCCGAACGAGATCGCGCTGAACATCCTGCTCGCCGCGCTCACCGTCATCTTCCTGCTGGCCGTTGTCACCCTCCAGCCGCTGGCCATCTTCTCCAAGGCGTACCAGGCGGCAGCGCCGGACAGCGGGGCGATCACCGACTCCGGTGTCACAGGCGTGGTGCTGATCTCGCTGCTGGTCTGCCTGATCCCCACCACCATCGGCGCGCTGCTCTCCGCCATCGGCATCGCCGGCATGGACCGACTGGTGCAGCGCAACGTCCTGGCCATGAGTGGCCGGGCCGTCGAGGCGGCCGGCGACGTCAACACCCTGCTGCTGGACAAGACCGGCACCATCACGCTGGGCAACCGGCAGGCCGCCGAGTTCGTACCTGTCGAGGGGGTCGACCCCGCGGCGCTCGCCGATGCCGCGCAGCTGTCCAGCCTGGCCGACGAAACCCCGGAGGGGCGTTCGGTGGTCGTCCTCGCGAAGAACGAGTTCGGGCTGCGCGAGCGCGAGCCCGGCGTGATGCCGCACGCCACCTTCGTACCGTTCACCGCGCAGACCCGGATGAGCGGCGTCGACCTCACCCCGGACGCCAGCGTGGACGCCGGCGCGGTGGGCACGGCCCGCCGGGTCCGCAAGGGCGCCGCCGCCGCGGTGATGAAGTGGGTACGCGAGAACGGCGGCCACCCGACCGAGCAGGTCGGCGAGATCGTGGACGCGATCAGCGGCACCGGCGGCACCCCGCTCGTCGTCGCCGAGCACGTCGACGGTGAGCCCGCCCACGCGCTCGGCGTCATCCACCTCAAGGACGTGGTCAAGTCCGGCATGCGGGAGCGGTTCGACGAGATGCGCCGGATGGGCATCCGGACCGTGATGATCACCGGTGACAACCCGCGTACCGCGAAGGCGATCGCCGACGAGGCCGGGGTGGACGACTTCCTGGCCGAGGCGACGCCGGAGGACAAGCTCGCGCTGATCAAGCGGGAGCAGGAGGGTGGCCGGCTGGTCGCGATGACCGGTGACGGCACCAACGACGCGCCGGCGCTCGCGCAGGCCGACGTCGGGGTGGCCATGAACACCGGCACGTCGGCCGCGAAGGAGGCCGGCAACATGGTCGACCTCGACTCCGACCCGACCAAGCTGATCGAGATCGTGGAGATCGGCAAGCAGTTGCTGATCACCCGTGGCGCGCTGACCACCTTCAGCATCGCCAACGACATCGCGAAGTACTTCGCGATCATCCCGGCCATGTTCGCCGGCCTCTACCCGAGTCTGGACGCGCTGAACATCATGCGGCTGTCCAGCCCGGAGTCGGCGATCCTGTCCGCTGTCATCTTCAACGCCCTGGTGATCATCGCGCTGATCCCACTCGCCCTGCGGGGTGTGCGGTACCGGCCGGCCGCCGCGTCGAAGCTGCTCAGCCGCAACCTGCTGGTGTACGGGCTGGGCGGCATCATCGTGCCGTTCATCGGAATCAAGCTCATCGACCTGCTCATCCAGTTCATCCCGGGGATTTCGTGATGCGCCTACCCACCTGGCTCGCCCAACACCTCGCCGCGCTGCGCGCCGTACTCGTCTTCACGGTGCTGCTCGGCCTGGTCTACCCGCTGGCCCTGGTAGCTGTCGGTCAGCTACCCGGCCTCAACCACAGGACCGACGGCTCGCTGATCACCTCGGGTGGGACGACTGTCGGCAGCGCGCTGATCGGTCAGTCCTTCACCGACGCGGACGGCAACCCGGTGGCCCGGTACTTCCAGTCCCGACCCTCCGCCGCCGGCGACGGCTACGACCCGACCTCCACCTCGGCCAGCAACCTCGGCCCGGAGAGCGTCGTCGACACCATCGCCACCGACCCGGAGGAATCCAGCGAGAGCCTGCTCACCCAGGTGTGCGGGCGCAGCAAGGACGTCGGTGAGCTCAACGGCGTCGACGGCCGGCGCCCGTACTGCACCGACGACGGGGTGGGCGCCGTGCTCGCGGTCTTCCGCGCCGACGGTCTGACCGGTCCGGTCACCCGGGTGGTCAGCGTCAACCAGGCCGCCCCGGCCACTCCGTTCGTCCCCACCTACGAGGGGGTGACGGTGGAACCGGCCCAGCCCGGCGAGGACTACGTCGCCGCCGGTGGGGTGGTCACCCCGATCCGGGGCGACGCGCCCGCCGACCCGGCGGTGCCGGCCGACGCGGTCACCGCCAGCGCCAGCGGCCTCGACCCGCAGATCAGCCCGGCGTACGCCGAGTTGCAGGTGAACCGGGTCGCGCGGGAGCGCGGCGCGGACCCGGCGGCGGTCCGCGAGCTGGTCAAGGAGCACACCGACGGGCGTGGGCTGGGCTTCATGGGTGAGCCCGGAGTCAACGTGCTGGAGCTCAACCTCGCCCTCGACAAGCAGTTCGCCGCACGCTGAGCACCCTCGCGGGCGGGGCCGTGCCGACCGGCACGACCCCGCCCGCCGATCTGACCAGGGAGGATGGTCCCCGTGCCACGCGGAGAACTGCGCATCTATCTCGGGGCCGCCCCTGGCGTCGGCAAGACGTACGCCATGTTGGAGGAGGCCCAGCGGCGGGCCGCGCGTGGCACCGACGTGGTGATCGGTTTCGTGGAGACCCACGGCCGCCAACACACCGCAGCGATGCTCGGCGACCTGGAGCAGGTGCCCCGCCGGACCATTGACTACCGCGGCGCGGCGTTCACCGAGATGGACCTGGACGCGGTGCTGGCCCGCCGGCCGCAGATCGCTGTGGTCGACGAGCTGGCGCACAGCAACGTGCCCGGTTCCCGGCACGACAAGCGCTGGCAGGACGTCCAGGACTTGCTCGACGCGGGGATCGACGTGCTGTCCACTGTCAACGTGCAGCACCTGGAGTCGGTGAACGACGTCGTCGCGCAGATCACCGGCACCACCCAGCGGGAGACCGTGCCGGACGAGATCGTCCGCGCCGCCGAGCAGGTCGAGCTGGTCGACATGACTCCGGAGGCGCTGCGCCGGCGGATGGCGCACGGCAACATCTACCGACCCGACAAGATCGACGCCGCGTTGGGCAACTACTTCCGGGTCGGCAACCTCACCGCGCTGCGCGAGCTGGCGCTGCTCTGGCTGGCCGACAAGGTCGACGAGCAGCTCGACCGCTACCGCAGCCAGCAGGGGATCGCCGCCACCTGGGAGGCCCGGGAACGGGTGGTGGTCGCGTTGACCGGCGGCCCGGAGGGCGAGACGCTGATCCGTCGCGCCGCCCGGGTCGCCGCCCGCAGCAAGGGCGCCGACCTGCTCGCCGTGCACGTGGGCCGCAGCGACGGGCTGGCCGGCGCCGACCCGGCCCAGCTGGCCCGCCAACGCGTGCTGGTGGAGAGCCTGGGCGGCACGTACCACCAGGTGCTCGGCACCGACGTGCCGGCCGCGCTGCTGGACTTCGCCCAGGGAGTGAACGCCACCCAGTTGGTGCTCGGGGCCAGCCGGCGGGGTCGCCTCGCGCAGATCTTCGCCAGGGGTGTCGGGGTGACCACCACAGCGCTCTCCGGCTCGATCGACGTGCACCTGGTCACCCACCGGCAGGCCGGTAAGGGTCGCCGGGCGGCGGCGGTGCCGGCGGCGCTGTCCCGACGCCGCCGGCTGCTCGGCTTCGGCCTGGCGGTGCTGGGCATGCCGCTGCTCACAGTGCTGCTGAAGACCCTGCCCGACCTGACGTTGACGAACGACATTCTGTTGTTTCTCGCCGGGGTGGTCGGGGTCGCGCTGGTCGGCGGGGTGTGGCCGGCCCTGGTCGCCGCGCTCGGCGGCTCGCTGCTGCTCAACTGGTTCTTCACCCCGCCCTTCCGCACGCTGACCATCTCCGAGGCGGACAACCTGCTCGCCCTGGCCGTCTTCGTCGGGGTGGCCCTCGCGGTGAGCTGGGTCGTCGACGTGGCAGCCCGGCGTACCCGGGAGGCCGCGCGGGCCGCCGCCGACGCGCAGACCCTCGCCGCCGTCGCCGGCGGTGTGTTGCGCGGCGAACGTCCCCTACCCGCCCTGCTGGACCAGCTCCGGGAGACGTTCGGGCTGCGCGCGGTGAGCGTGCTGGAGTTGGCCGAGGAGGCCACCGGTCGCCCCGACCGGGCCCGCGAGGAGCACGCCTGGAGCATCGTGGCCAGCGTCGGCGAGGGCCCGGCCTGCACCCCCGAAGGCGGTGAGACGGCGGTACCTGTCGACGAGCGGATCACCGTCGTGCTCTGCGGCCGGCGGTTGGAGGCCGCCGACCGGCGGATCGTCGAGGCGTTCGCCGCCCAGGCCGCCGTCGCGCTGCGCCAGGAACGGCTCGCCGAGGAGGCCGCCACCGCCCGGCCCCTCGCCGCCGCCGACCGGATGCGCACCGCGCTACTCGCCGCGGTCAGCCACGACCTGCGTACGCCACTGGCGTCCGCGAAGGCGGCAGTGACCAGCCTGCGCAGCCACGACATCGAGTTCGACGAGTCCGACCGCGAGGAGCTGTTGGAGACCGCCGAGGAGTCGCTGGACCGCCTCGCCCGGCTGGTCGGCAACCTCCTGGACATGAGCCGACTCCAGGCGGGCGTGCTGGGCATCTCGGCGACCGCGATCGGCCTGGAGGACGCCGTACCCCTGGCGTTGGACGAACTTGGCCCGGCTGCCGCGACGGTCGGCACGGACATCCCGGCCGACCTGCCGGCCGCCACCGCCGACCCGGGCCTGCTGGAACGGGTGCTTGTCAACATCGTCGCGAACGCGCTGCGGTACAGCCCACCCGAACAGCCGCCCACGATCACCGCCAGCGCCCACGCCGGTCAGGTCGAGCTGCGGGTGATCGACAGAGGGCCGGGCATCCCGGAGGACCAGTGGGAGCACGTCTTCCTGCCGTTCCAACGCCTCGGTGACCGGGACAACCAGACAGGCGTCGGTCTCGGTCTTGCCCTGTCCCGGGGGTTGGCCGAGGCGATGGGTGGCAGCATCACCCCGGAGACCACCCCCGGCGGTGGGCTCACCATGGTGCTGCGGCTGCCGGCCGCGCAGAACACCTCGGAGGGGCCGCGGGAATGACGCGCATCCTGGTCGTCGACGACGAACCGCAGATCCTGCGTGCCCTGCGCATCAACCTGCGGGCCCGCCGGTACGACGTGGACGTCGCCGATACCGGCGCCGCCGCCTTGAGGGCCGCCGCCAGCCACCCGCCCGACCTGGTGGTGCTGGACCTCGGCCTGCCCGACATCGACGGCGTCGAGGTGATCCGGGGCCTGCGTGGCTGGACCACAGTGCCGATCATCGTGCTCTCCGGTCGGGCCGGCAGCGAGGACAAGGTCGCGGCACTCGACGCGGGTGCTGACGACTACGTCACCAAGCCGTTCGGGGTGGAGGAGTTGCTGGCCCGCATCCGCGCGGTGACCCGCCGCCTCGGCGGGCCCAGCGAGGCGGTGCCGGCACTGCGGATCGGTCAGCACACAGTCGACCTGGCCGACCACAGCGTGCGCAAGGACGACGGCACCGAGGTCAAGCTGACCCCCATCCAGTGGAGCGTGCTGGAGAAGCTGCTGCGTCACCCCGGCAAGCTGGTCAGTCAACGTCAGCTCCTGCAGGACGTGTGGGGGCCGGAATACCAGAACGAGACAAACTACCTGCGGCAGTACCTGGCCCAGCTGCGGCGCAAGCTGGAGGACGACCCGGCCCGCCCCCGCCACCTCGTCACCGAGCCGGGAATGGGCTACCGCTACCGGCCGTGAACCGTTGACACCCGCCGGCAGAGATTGAAGAATCTCGTTCGCAGCGGCAGCGGCGTGCTTCTGTAACCGTCCCCCTCACCGGTTACCCCTCGGGAGCCCGCCGTGTCTCTGCACCTGTCCCGTCGTCGGCTGCTGACCGCCGGCGGCGCCGGCCTCGTCCTGGCCGGTCTCACCGACCCGTTCCGGGCCGGCCCCGCCCGAGCCGCCGTCACCACCGCCGACCTGGTCGTCTACGGCGCCACCTCCGGAGGGTTGGCCGCCGCGATCACCATGCGCCGGCTCGGCCGCACCGCAGTGGTGGTGGAGCCGACGAGCCACGTCGGTGGGCTGAGCACCGCCGGGCTGGGCGCCACCGACACCGGCGTCCAGGCGTCCATCGGTGGGCTGGCCGCCGAGTTCTACCGCCGGGTGTACGTGAAGTACCACGGCGGAACCCTCACGCCGACGTCGCCGCTGCGAATGACCTTCGAACCGCACGTCGCCGCCACAGTCTTCGCCGAGATGCTGGCCGAGGCGGGCGTCCCGGTGGTCATCGACGCCCGGCTGGCCGGCATCGGTCGCACCGGCGACCGGATCACCGAGCTGCGCACCGAGGACGGGTCGATCTACCGGGGCGGGGTGTTCGTCGACGCCACCTACGAGGGCGATCTGCTGGCCACGGCCGGAGTGGGGTTCACCGTCGGGCGGGAGTCCAACGACACCTACGGCGAGACGATCAACGGGGTGCAGTCACGCAACACCCACCAGTTCGCGTACCCGATCGACCCGTACGTCACGGCCGGCTCGCCCGCCAGCGGCCTGCTGCCGGGCATCTCCGCCGCCCCACTCGCCCCGCAGGGCAGCGGCGACGACAAGATCCAGGCGTACTGCTTCCGGATGTGCCTGACCCAGGCCGCCAACCGGATCCCGTTCGGCAAACCGTCCGGCTACGACCCGATCCGCTACGAGCTGCTGCTGCGGCACATCAAGGCCGGCTACACCGGGCCGTACTTCACCACCCACTCGATCGGCGGCGGCAAGACCGACTCCAACAACAACGGTGCCGTCTCCACCGACAACATCGGCTTCAACTACGCGTACCCGACGGCGAGTTGGGCCGCGCGGGAGAGCATCATCGCCGAGCACCGCACCTATCAGCAGGGGCTGATGTGGTTCCTGGCCAACGACCCCCGACTGCCGGCATCGGTCCGCGACTCGACGGCCCGGTGGGGGCTGCCCGTCGACGAGTTCACCACCACCGGCGGCTGGCCGCCGATGCTCTACATCCGCGAGGCACGCCGGATGGTCTCCGCCTACGTGATGACCGAGGCCGACTGTCGGGGCCGGGTACGCGCCACCGACTCGGTGGGCCTGGCCAGCTACACGATGGACTCGCACAACTGTCAGCGGGTGGTCGTCGACGGCAAGGTGCGCAACGAGGGGGACGTGCAGATCGGCGTGCCGGCGCCGTACCCGGTGAGCTACCGCGCGATCGTTCCCCACCAGGCCCAGTGCGCCAACCTGGTGGTGCCGGTCTGCCTCTCGGCGAGCCACATCGCGTATGGCTCGATCCGGATGGAACCCGTGTTCATGATCCTCGGCCAGGCGGCGGCCACCGCGGCGTCCCTGGCGCTCACCGGGAACCTCGCCGTGCAGGCCGTCACCGTGCCCGCCCTCCAGGCCCGGCTACGCCAGGACGGCGCCGTGCTGGAGTGGGGTTCCACCAGCGAGGTGATCCTGGACAACGCGTCGACCAGCGGGATCACCCGGGCCGGGACGTGGCTGCGCAGCACCAGCATCGGCGGCTACTACGGCCCCGACTACGAGCACGACGGCAACACCGCCAAGGGCGTCAACCGACTGCGGTTCCGCCCTTCATTGCCCACCTCCGGGTCGTGGACCGTGCAGTTGCGCTGGACCGCGGACCCGAACCGGGCGACAAACGTGCCTGTGGACATCGCGTACTCCGGGGGGTTGATCACCCGGACGGTGGACCAGCGGCAGGCCGGCGGCCAGTGGATGGCGCTGGGCACCTACCCGTTCACGGCGGGCACCGACGGCAGCGTGCTGATCCGTACCGAAGACACCAACGGCTTCGTGGTCGCGGACGCGGTGCGCTTCGTGCGCGCCTGACCGACGCCACCGGCAACGGCCTTTCTTGACGCCGCGTTCACGCGGCTGCCCGCCGGGTGCGCCGACACGGCGAGTAACGTTCCGAACGGACCAAGATCGGCGTACGAGGAGGCACAGTGCAGACGACGACGGTGGACATCCCGACCGGCGACGGAGTCGCGGACGCATCGCTGACCAGGCCGGACGGCGACGGTCCCTTCCCGGCGGTGCTGCTCTTCATGGACGCCTTCGGGCCGCGCCCGCGCCTGGTCGAGATGGCCGAGCGGATCGCCGCCCGGGGCTACCTGGTGCTGACGCCCCACCTGTTCTACCGGGCCGGTCGGGCACCGCTGTTCGACCTGTCCCGCCTCGGCGAGGCCGACCAGCGCGGCGCGCTCTTCGAGAAGATCATGCCGCTGGTTGGCGCGTTGACCCCCGAGGTGATCAGCCGGGACACGGCCGCGTTCCTCGACTTCCTGGCCGCCCGCGACGACGTCCGGCCGGGCCCGGTCGCCATCACCGGATACTGCATGGGCGGCACCAACGCGCTGAGGGCCATCGAGGCGCACCCGGACCGCATCGCGGCCGTCGCCAGCTTCCACGGCGGGCGGATCGTCACCGAGGCGCCGGACAGCCCGCACCTGGGCGTCGACGCGATCACCGGCGAGGTGTACTTCGGGCACGCCGACGCCGACCAGTCGATGACGCCGGAGCAGATCGCCACGCTGGAGAAGGCGCTCGACGCCGCCGGGGTGCGCTACCGCTCCGAGGTGTACACCGGCGCCCACCACGGCTACACCATGGCCGACACGCCGGCGTACGACGAGCAGGCCACCGAGCGTCACTGGGCCGCCCTGTTCGACCTCCTGGACCGCACCCTGCCGACCTGAGCACGGCGACAGCGTCACCCGCTCAGGGGCGGAGCAGCACCGGGCCGGCGTCGATGCGGGTGCGGAACAGCGCGTACGGCTTGCGTCGCAGGTCCTTGCCGCGCTGGTACTGCGGCTGCCGGTGCAGTTGGTTGGCGGTGACGTAGAGGTATCCGTCGGTGGCCACCGACATGGTGTCCGGCCAGAGCAGTCGCGGGTCGTGCACCAGGGTTTCGTACTCGCCGTCCGGCAGTCGACGCAGCACCGCGTTGTGCTCGTACGAGGTGAGGTAGAGCCGCCCCGCGTCGTCGCTCTCCAAGCCGTCCGAGGCGGTGCCCTTCTCGCCCTCGTCGACCACTGTCGCGGCGACCGCCTCCTGCGTGACGCCGGGGTCGGCCAGCGCCTCGGTGGAGACGCTGTGCAGGCGCCGGGACGCCAACGGGCAGTAGTAGAGCCGGTCGCCGTCGGCGGAGATGGCGATGCCGTCGGAGCCCATGGTCAGTGGCTTCGGTGGCCCGTCGGCTGGCCGTTCGAGGAACGGTCGGCCCTCGACCACCGGGCGGAACGTCGTCAGCGGCTCCGCCTTGGTGGACGGGTGGTCGTGCAGCCGCCGCCAGGAGGCCCCGCTGGCCAGGTCGACCACGATGATCCCGTTCGGCCCGGAAGCCGCCGAGTCGGTGATGTAGGCAACGCCCGACTCGCCTCGCCGCAGGTCGAAGCGGACGTCGTTGAGGTACGTCGTCGGTAGCGCCACGTCCGCCGGGAAGGTGATCACCTGGGCGACCGTGTCGGTGTCCAGGTCGATCCGGACCAGCTTCGGGCCGCCCGGCTTCGTGGGCTGGAACATCGGGCTGCCGGTGTCGAGCACCCAGAGCCGGTCGGCCGGATCCACCACGATGCTCTGCACCGAGACGAACGCGCCAGCGTCGTCGTCGCCGGACGGGTCGTTCCACGCCTGGTCGGGGTAGGGCATCTCCTGGCCGTCGCGCAGCTCGACGACTGTGGCCGGCACCTCGTCGCCCCACTTCGGGAAGTTGACGAAGATCCGCCCCCGGTGCGAGACGCTCACCCCGGTCGGCATCGGGCCGGTGAAGGTGTGCACCAGCTCCAGCTCGCCCATCGGCTCGTCGCCGACCGGCCCGTTCATGACGTCCGTCCCACGGTGCTCATCGGCTCGCTCCCTACCGGTCGGCTGTTACGACGCTTCGGTGCGGTTGTTCCCGCCCTGGCGTCCGATATGCCTCCGGTCAGCTCGCTGGCGCGCCGGCGCGCGCGGCGGGCAGGCCGGGCACCGCGACGTCGACCGCGAGGAGCGCGCCGTCCTGCGGGCCCGCCGTGTCCAGCCCCACCCGGGCGGTGCCGATGAATAGTCGCCGCAGGTCCGGGCCGCCCAGGCAGATGCCTGCCGGTTGCTTGGCCGGCAGCCGGATCTCCCGGTCGAGGGTGCCGTCGGGCCGGTAGCGGCGTACCGCGGAGCCGCCCCACAGCGCGATCCAGAGGTGACCGGCCGCGTCGAGCGTCATGCCGTCCGGGCCGCCGTCGGCGGGGGTGAGCCTCAGGAACGGCTCCCGCCCGTGCAGGTCTCCGGTGGCGGGGTCGACGGTGAACCTGTCGATCTCGCCCCGCGGGGTGTCGGCCAGGTACATGGTGGTGCCGTCCGCGTCGAACGCCGGCCCGTTCGGGATGGTCAGCCCGGTCACCGCGGGGACCGGCTCGGCGCCCGGGGTGAGGCGGAACAGCGTGCCCCCGCCGGGCACCATCGCGTACGTCATGCTGCCGGCCCAGAAGCGGCCGTGCGGGTCGGCGACCGCGTCGTTCATCCGGGTCGGCTCGGGCGCGTCGGCGACCAGCTCGGCGACCGGTCGGGGGTCGCCGGTGGCGGGCAGCACCGTGACGCCGGTCCCGGCGGCGGCCAGCCATTCGCCGGGTCGGTCGACCACCGGGGCGACAGCACCGAGTGGCACGTCGAGGCGGCGCAGCTCCCGCAGTGGGGTCGGGGCGTCGCCGTCGGTTTCCAACAGTCGCCCGGCCAGCAGGTCGACGAGGACCAGCCGGTCGTCGACCCAGCGCAGGCCCTCACCCAACTCCAGTCGGTCGGTGCTCCAGACGGTCGGCTCGGTCAGCTCCATGGTGCTCCTCCAAAGGATCGTCAGCGGACCGTACCGCCGGGGCCGTGGTCGAGCAGCGCCAGCTCGGCCCGATCGGGCAGGCCCTCCCAGTCGCCCCGGGTGGCGACAGCGAACGCGCCGGTGGTGACGGCCCGGTCCAGTCGGGTCGGGGCGTCGACGCCGTCGAGCCAGCCGGAGAGCAGCCCGGCGACGAAGGCGTCGCCCGCGCCCACGGTGTCCACCACCGGCACCGTCCGGGCCGGACGGTGGATCGTGCCGTTCGCGCTGTGGCTTGTCGCCCCACCGGCGCCGTGTTTGACCACGACCTCGGTGACCCCGGCCGAGAGTAGCGCCGGGGCCGGGTCGGTCGCGTCGGTCAGCACGGCCAACTCGTCGTCGGAGGCGATCACCAGGTCGATCGAGGGCAGTAGTGGGCGCAGCGCGGCGGCGGCCTCCGCGACCGACCAGAGCCGGCTGCGGTGGTTGACGTCCAGGCAGATCGTGGCGCCGGCCGCGCGGGCGCGCCGCACGGCCTCCACCACCGCCTGGTACGGCTCGACGCCGAGCGCGCAGGTGATGCCGGTGATGTGCAGCAGCCGCGGTGGTGACCCGGGCGCGTCGAAGGCCCTGGTCACGTCGGCCGGGCCCAGCCGGGAGCCGGCCGACCCGGAGCGGTAATAGGTGACCCGGTTGATGTCGGCGACCCGGTTCTCGAAGAGGATCAGCCCGGTCGGGGCTGTCGCGTCGACCCGGGACCAGGTCAGGTCGACGCCCTCGGCGCGCAGCGTACGGCGGACCAGCTCGCCGGGCTCGTCGGCGCCTGTGACACCGACCCAGGCGGCCTGGTGGCCGAGCCGGGCCAGGCCGATCGCCACGTTCGACTCGGAGCCGGCGACCGAGATCCCGGCGGTGCCGCCCAGCCGCAGTGGGCCGGTGGTGCGGAACGCCGCCATCGTCTCGCCGAGCGTGAGCAGGTCGGTCACGGCCGGACCGCCGCGAGGAAGGCGGCGACGCGCTCGCGCAACGCCGCCGGCTCGCCGCCTCGGACGGCGTCGCCGAGCAGCGGGGAACCGACGCCGATTGCTGTCGCGCCCCGGTCGAGGTAGCGCCGCGCGCTGTCCGCGTCGACCCCACCGACCGGCACGAACGCGGTACCGGGGAACGGGTCGCGCAGGGCGCCGAGGTAGTCGGGTCCGCCGAGGGAGGCCGGGAAGAGCTTGATCGCGGCGGCCCCACCGTCGGTGGCCTGAACCACCTCGGTGGGGGTGAGGGCACCGGCGAGCACCGGCAGACCGAGCCGGCCACCCTCGGCGAGGCTCGGTGCGATCGCCGGGGTGACCAGGAAACCGGCGCCCGCGTCGGCCGCCGCGCGGGCGTCCTCGGCGCTGAGCACGGTGCCCGCGCCCAGGGCGAAGTCGGGCCCGAGAGCGGCCCGGGCGCGGCGCAGGATGCCGAGCGCGTCGGCGCTTGTCAACGAGACCTCGACCAGGGCGACGCCGCTCTCGGCCACTGTGAGCACGGCGGCCAGCGCGGCGGCCGGGTCCGGGCCGCGCACGATGGCCAGCAGTCGATGGGTACGCAGCTCGTCGAGCAGGTTCATCACGGTGTCCTCAGGGGATGCGGTGGGCGGAGATGGTGAGTCGCCAGGTGACCTCGCCGGTGGGCGGGACGACCGCCGCGTCGTCGGGGCCGGCGTCGGCCAGGTCGAAGGCCGCGCCGAGCATCGGTTCGACGCCGACGCTGCGGTAGGGGCCGTCGACCGGCCAGCCGCCCAGGTTGCGCCAGAGCGCGGTGCTGCGGGGCTGGCCCGCGCACTCCAGCTCCATGGTCAGCCGGTCGGCGCCGTCGATCACCTGGACCCGGGCGCAGTCGAGCAGCACCGCGCCGAGCGCGGTCCCGTCGTTCCTGCCGAACGTGTCAAGGGTCAGCCCGGCGGGGGCCGGCCATGGCCCGGTCAACCACGGCGCGTCGGGAGGCCAGCTGCCCGGCGGCAGGAGCGCGGCGGCCTCCGGGTGCAGCCGGGTCGGGGTGCCGGCGGGCGCGTCGAGGCGGGCGGCGGGGGAGAGGTCCAGCAGGGCGTGCGCGGCCCACACGAACCGGTGCCCGGGGTCGGCGGCCAGCCGGTAGTCGGCCACCACCACTCCGCCGGAGTCGGTGATCCGGCGGTCGACTGTGAACGTCGGCCGCTCGATGACAACGGTGCCGGGGCCGGCGCTGCGCCACGGCCGCGACCACACCTCGCCGTGGTCGGGCTCGCCGCGCACTGTGGGCAGGCACTCCTCCAGACCGCCGGCGTCGACGAACGCGTCGTCGGGGCGTACCTCGTGCCGGCCGGGTTCCGGGCCGCGCCAGAGCCACTCCCGGCCGCCGCCGCGCAGACTCGTCCACCGGCCGCCGTGCGCCGCGTCGTACGCCACCCGCAGCGCCACCGGCCGCGCGCCGGTCACCACTCGGCGAACGACCCGTCGGCGTGCTGCCAGACCGGGTTGCGCCAGGCGTGTGGGGTCTGGGCGGCCTTGCGGACGGCCGACTCGTCGACGGTGATGCCCAACCCGGGCCGGTCGAGGCGGGCGATGTGCCCGTCCACGAACCGGAACGGCTCCGGGTCGACCAGGTAGTCCAGCAACTCCGAGCCGGCGTTGTAGTGGATGCCGATGCTCTGCTCCTGGATCAGGAAGTTCGGTGTCGCGAAGGCCACCTGGAGGCTGGCCGCCAGGGAGATCGGGCCGAGCGGGCAGTGCGGGGCGAGTAGCGCGCCGTACGTCTCGGCCAGCGCGGCGATCCGGCGGACCTCGGAGATCCCACCGGCGTGCGACAGGTCCGGTTGGACCACGGCGACCCCGGCCTGCAACGGGCCGAGAAACTCGGAGCGACCGTAGAGCCGCTCGCCGGTGGCCACCGGGATCGGCGTGCTGGCCACGATGTCGCGCAGGTGGTGAGCCTGATCGGGCAGGACCGGCTCCTCCACGAAGAACGGGCGCAGGGCGGCCAGCTCGGGCAGGATCCGGCGGACCGCTGCCATTCCGGCGCGACCGTGGAAGTCCACAGCGATGTCCCGGTCGGGGCCGAGCACCTCGCGGGCGGCGGCCACCCGGCCGACGACCTCGTCCACCTCGGCCGAGGTGGGGATCGGCGAGAGCCGCCCGCAGGCGTTCATCTTGACCCCGGTGAGGCCGGCGGCGACCTGGGCGGCGGCGGCGTCGGCCACCTCGCCGGGCTCGTCCCCGCCGATCCACGAGTAGATCCGTACCCGGTCGCGCACCGGCCCGCCGAGCAGCGCGTGCACCGGTGCGCCGTACGCCTGCCCGGCGATGTCCCAGAGCGCCTGGTCGAGGCCGGCGACCGCGCTGGAGAGGATCGGGCCGCCCCGGTAGAAGCCGCCCTTGGTGAGCACCTGCCAGTGCTGCTCGATGCGCAGGGGGTCCGCACCGATCAGGTATTCGGAGAGCACCTCGACGGCGCTGCGCACCACCTCGGCGCGGCCCTCGACCACCGGTTCACCCCACCCGACCAGCCCGTCGTCGGTCTCCACCCGGCAGAACAACCACCGTGGCGCGACCAGGAAGGTCTCGATCCGCTCGATCTTCACTGACTGCCCCTTCGTCCCCGTACCTTCTCGACGTCGCGGACGGCCTTGTCCAGCAACTGACGCATCGCGGTCTCGGCCGCCGTCTCGTCCCGGTCGCGCAGCGCGTCGACCACCGCGCGGTGGCTGGGCACCGGGTCGTCGTGCGGGGTGCCGCCGTGCACCAGACGGTCCCGTTCGGCGAGCCCGGTCTCCATCACCACCTCCATCCGCTCCAGCAGCTCGTTGTGGGTGGCGGTGAGTAGCGCGCGGTGGAAGGCGAGGTCGGCGGCGATGGCGGCGGCGGGATCACCGTTGGCGTGGGCCATCTCGGCAAGTGCCCGGTCGAGGGCGATCAGGTCGTCCTCGGTGGCGCGGGTGGCGGCCAGCCGTGCGGCGGCGGGCTCGATGATGGCGCGCACCTCGTGCAGTTGGTCGAGCAACCGCTGGTCGGTGCCCTCGGCGAACTGCCAGCGGATCACGTCACCGTCGAGCAGGTTCCAGTCCGCGCGAGGTCGGACGAAGGTGCCGCGCTTCTGCCGGGCGTCGACGATGCCCTTGGCCGAGAGAACCTTCAGCGCCTCGCGGAGCGCCGTGAGACTGACGTCGAACTCCTCCTGCAACGCGACGATGTTCAGGGTCGCGCCGGCGGCGATCTCGCCGGTGAGGATGCGACGGGCGATCGCTTCGACGGTCTGCCCGTGGACGCCGCGGCGTGCGTACTGTGCCAATGCTCCTGGCCTTTTCGCTGGTCGGTATCGATCTCTCAGGCCGAGGCTTTCACCGCTGTCCAGCCACCGTCCACCACGAGGCTCGCGCCGGTGATGTAGGCGGCGTCCGGCGAGGCGAGGAAGGCGACAGTGGCGGCCACCTCGTCCGGTGTGCCGAAGCGCTTGGCGACGGTCTCCGCGATGCTCTGCTGCCGGTCCTCTTCGGACACGTCGGCCCAGGCGGCGGTGAGGATCGGCCCGGGCAGCACGGTGTTGACCCGGACCTGCGGGCCGTACTCCACGGCGAGTTGGCGGCCGAGCGCGAGCAGGCCACCCTTGGCAGCGGCGTACGCGGGCCGGCCGGGCAACCCGACCAGCGCGTGCACCGAGGAGATCAGCACCACCGCGCCCGAGCGTGCCCGCAGGTCGTCCAGGCAGGCGCGGACGCCGAGGAACGAGCCGGTGAGGCTGACGCCGAGCTGGTGGTCCCAGGACTGTCGGCTGGTCTCGTGGGCCGGGGCGACCCGCACGGCGTACGCGGTGCTGACCAGGATGTCGACCGGGCCGAGGCGGTCCCGTACGGCGCGCACGGCGGCCGTCCAGTCGGCCTCGTCGCTGACATCGCCCACTACGGACAGTGCACGGTCGCCTCGCGCTGTCAGTTCCTCGGCAAGCGGGGCCGTGTCGGCCACGTCGAGCAGCGCGACAGCTGCCCCCTCGGCGGCGAGCCGCCGGGCGGTGGCCGCGCCGATCCCGCCCATCGCGCCGGTGACCAGCGCGTTCTTGCCCTCAAGCCGGCGCATAGGCTGATCCACCTGACCCTCGCCTTGGTCTCTTCTAATCATTAATTACGAAGATATCTTGACAGTCGGCGACGGCCGATGCAACCTTCTCGTCACAGCATTCACATGGACGACACATCGCGTGGTGACGCTGAGTGTCGTAAAGGAAGGGATACCTCCGTGAGCGACTTCGACCCCGGTCGCCGGCGATTCCTTGGCCACCTCGGGCTCGCCGGCCTGGGCGCGCTCGGCGCCAGCTCGTTCCTCAGCGCGTGCGCCAGCTCCGCCAGCGGGCCGACGACGAGCAATGGCTCGGGCGCGGTCACCATCCAGTCCAACCTCTCCTCGCCGCAGGCCAAGGCCGCGATGGAGAAGCTGATCGAGACCTTCAACGCGCAGGGCAAGGGCACGGCGAGCCTCAACACGATCGCCTCGGAGACCTTCCGGACCCAGCTGCCGACCTACCTGACCTCGGCCAACCCGCCGGACCTCTACACCTGGTACGCGGGCTCGGTCGCCAACGACTACGCCAGCAAGAACCTGCTGCTGGACGTCTCCGAGGTCTGGAAGTCGCTGGACGACTACCCCGAGTCGCTGCGCACCCTCTCCACCGACGCCAGCGGCAAGCAGATCTTCGTGCCGATGAACAACTACTGGTGGGGCTTCTTCTACCGCAAGTCCAACTTCGCGAAGTGGGGCGTACAGGAGCCGAAGACCTGGACCGAGTTCCTGGCCCTCTGCGAGACCCTGAAGAGCAAGGGCGTCCCGCCGATCGGCATCGGCCTCGGCGACACCCCGTGGGTGGCCTCGGCCTGGTTCGACTACCTCAACATCCGGATCAACGGCGCGCCGTTCCACCGCGAGCTGCTCGCCGGCAAGCAGCGCTTCGACGACCCGAAGGTCAAGGCGGTCTTCACCCGCTGGCGCGAGGCACTGCCCTACTTCGATCCCAAGGGCAAGGCGTACCCGTTCCAGGAGGCGACCACAGCGCTGCTGGCCGGCAAGACCGGCATGTTCCTGATCGGCACGTTCTTCGCCGACGCGGCACCCAAGGACGCGCTCGGTGACCTGGACTTCTTCCGGTTCCCGATCATCGACCCGGCGGTGCCGCTGGCCGAGGAGGCGCCGACCGACGGCTTCTTCGCCAGCGCGAAGACCGCCAACCCGGCCGGCACCAAGGCCCTGCTCAGCTACCTCTCCGGGGTCGAGGCCCAGGAGGCGTACGTCAAGGCCAGCTCCGGCATCGTGCTGCCGGCCAACCCCAAGGCCAAGGCGTCGGACTCGCCGCTGGTGGTCAAGGGCAAGGCGATGCTGAACGAGGCCAAGGAGTTGACCCAGTTCTTCAACCGCGACTCCAGCGACGCACTCCAGCCGACCGCGGACACCGCGCTCACCAAGTTCATCGACAAGCCGGACCAGATCGACGCGATCCTGCGGGAGTGGCAGGCCGGCGCCGAGAAGGTCTTCAAGGGCTGACGTGACAGCAACGATCTCCACGACTTCGGTCACCCCCACCCGGCGGCGGCGACGGTCGGCTCGACTGTCGCCGCTGCTGGTGGCGTTCGTCCTCGTGCCGTTCGCGGTCGAGAGCGTCTGGGTGTTCTGGCCGGCGATCCAGGGCTTCTGGTTCTCCCTCACCCGCTGGGACGGGATGACACCGCCGACCTTCGTCGGCACCGACAACTACGTCGAGCTGGCCGGCGACGCCACCTTCCGGGGTGCGCTTGTCAACACGGTGATCTGGCTGGTGCTCTTCGGTGGCCTCTCCGTGCTGGGCGGCTTCGGGATGGCGCTCGTCCTGCAGAAGGAGCGGCGCGGTGTCGGCTTCTACCGGGCCGCGCTGTTCACCCCTGTGGTGTTCTCACTCGTGGTGACCGCGCTGGTCTGGCGGGTCTTCTACCAGCCCGACGGCATCGCCGACACGCTGCTGCGGGCGGTCGGCCTGGAGCACCTGATCCGGCCCTGGCTCGCCGACCCGCAGACCGCCCTGTACGCGGTGATCCTGCCCGCGCTGTGGCGGCAGATCGGGTACGTGATGGTGCTGTTCCTGGCCGGGTTGAAGGCGATCGACCCGGCGCTGCACGAGGCGGCCCGGATGGACGGCGCCAACTCCTGGCAGCGGCTGCGGCACGTCACCATCCCGCAGATGAAGGGAGTCAACGCGGTAGTGCTGTCGGTCATCGTGATCGACTCGCTGCGCTCGTTCGACATCGTCTGGTCGCTGACCAAGGGCGGGCCGTACCACTCGTCGGAGCTGCTCAGCACCTACATGTACTCGACAGCGTTCCAGAGCCTGCGGCTGGGCTACGCCTCGGCGATCGCTGTCGTGATCTTCGTGCTCGCGCTGGCCGTCATCCTCGGCTACCTGGTCCGCGCGTTCCGGGAGGAAGCGTCATGAACAAGCTCCGTACCGGGGCCTTCCACACCGGCATGATCCTGCTCTCGCTGCTCTGGCTGGGCCCGGTGCTCTGGGTGGTGGTGATGTCCACCCGGTCGTTCGACGACATCGCCGCACACGGCGTGGGCAGCCTGCCCCACTCCTTCACACTGGACACCTACCGGCAGGCGTGGACCGACGGCGGCGAGCTGCGCGCTTTGATCAACAGCATGCTGGTCACCGTCCCGTCGGTGGCGTTGAGCCTGGGGCTGGCCGCGATGGCCGCGTTCGCGCTGAGCCGTTTCCGGATCCCCGGCCGGCGGACGATCCTGCTGCTGATGCTTGCCGGCAACCTGCTCCCACCGCAGATCCTGCTCATCCCGGTGGCCAAGTTCAGTGAGCTCACCGGCCTGTACGACACGCTCTGGGCGTTGATCGCGGTGCAGGTCGGCTTCGGGCTCGGCTTCTACACCTTCGTCCTGCACGGCTTCATGCGGGACCTGCCGGGTGAGATCCAGGAGGCGGCCACCATCGACGGTGCCGGCACGGCGCAGATCTTCACGAAGGTGATGCTGCCGCTGACCCGACCCGCGCTGGCCGCTCTCGGGGCGCTCTCCTTCACCTGGATCTTCAACGACCTGCTCTGGGCGATCACCGTGCTGCGTACCGATGACAACATGCCGGTCACCCCGGCGTTGCTCGCCCTCCAGGGACAGTTCGTCTCGTCCTGGAACGTCATCGCCGCCGGTACGGTCATCGCGGCCGTCCCCACCGTCGCGGTGTTCCTCCGCTTCCAGCGACACTTCGTCTCCGGCCTGGCGCTCGGAGCGGTCAAGTGACCGCCGAGGCCGGGCAGCGCTGGACGCTGCGGGGCACGCACACCGAGTACGCAGTGCGGGTGCCCGCGCACGGTCGCTGGCTGGAACTTGTCGCGTGGGGGCCGCACGGCGTCTCCGACGGGCCCTCTCCGGTCGCCTACGACGGCCCGGTCCCGTTCCTCACCGCCGGGGACGCGGCCCCCATCGAGTACGCCACCGACGCCGACCGCCCGTTCACAGGCGCCGACCTGGTGATCGAGACCTCGAACGGGCAGCGCCGGGTGGGCTTCGTGCACACCGACGCGCGGATCGACGCCGACCAGCGGGAGCTGGCCGTCGAGTTCGCCGACCCGGTCACCGGGCTGCGTGCCACAGTGCACTACCGGGTGCCCGTCGGCTCCGACGTGGTGCAGCGGTGGGTCGAGCTGACCAACGACGGCACCGACGCGCTGCGGGTGGTCCGGGCCGGATCGGGCGGGTTCTGCGTACCGACGCCGCACGGCGCGCTGCTCAGCCACCAGTGGGGGCAGTGGTCGCAGGAGTTCCAGCTCGCCCACGTCGAGCTGGGCCACGGCACGTTCAGCATCGGCAGCTCCCAGGGCGTACCCGGGCATCTGCACGTGCCCTGGCTGGCCGTGCGCGACACCGCAGAGCCGGCCGGCCCGGCGTGGGGTATGGCTCTGGCCTGGACCGGCTCGTGGGAGATCAGCGCCGAGCGGGACACCGGCGGCCTGACCCGGGTACGGGTCGGCCGTCAGCTGGTCGACGGCCCGCTGGAGGTGGCCGCGGGCGAGCGGCTGACCCTGCCGGTGGTCACCGGGGCGTACAGCCCGGACGGCCTGGACGGGCTGGCCCGGGTCTGGCACACCCACCAGCGATTGTTGGCCGGGGAGCGGCTCACCGGACGCCCGGTGCTCTACAACTCCTGGGAGGCGACGTACTTCGCCGTCGAGGCACAGAGCCAGCTCGTGCTCGCCCGGATCGCCGCCGAGCTGGGCGTGGAGACGTTCGTCGTGGACGACGGCTGGTTCGTCGGCCGCAACGACGACACCGCCGGGCTGGGCGACTGGACGCCCGACCCGGCGAAGTTCCCGGCCGGGTTCGACGCGTTCATCGCCGACGTCCGCGCGCTCGGGCTGAACTTCGGGCTCTGGGTCGAACCGGAGTGCGTCAACCCGAAGTCCTCCCTGTACGCCGAGCACCCGGACTGGGTCTACTCCGTCGACGGGCGGCCCCTCACACCGGTCCGCAACCAGTACCTGCTCGACCTGGGTCGGCCGGAGGTCGCCGAGTTCGTCCACTCCACAGTCGACGGCCTGCTGCGCCGGTACGACATCGACTACCTGAAGTGGGACTTCAACCGGCCGCGTACCGAGCCGGGCCGGTCCGGCGGGATGGGCCCGCTCGACCTGGACGGTGCGCACGTCGCCAACCTGCACCGGATCTACGAGCGGTTGCGCCGGGACCACCCAGGGGTGCTGATCGAGGCTTGCGCCGGCGGGGGCGCCAGGACCGACCTGGCGATGGCCGCCCGGGCGGACGTCTTCTGGCCCAGCGACAACACCGGCCCGCTGGACCGGCTGGCCATCCAGTACGGCTTCCTGCACGCCAACGCCCCGCACCTGCTCAGCTCCTGGGTCACCGACGCGCCCGGCCTGTTCGACAGTCGCCCCCGGTCGCTGGCGTTCCGGTTCGTCCTGGCGATGGCAGGTGTGCTCGGCATCGGCGCGGACATCCGGGCGTGGACCCCGGCCCAGCGGGTCGAGGCGGCCGGCTGGATCGCCCGCTACAAGGAGATCCGGGACGTCGTCACGCACGGCGAGGTGCACCTGATCGGCGGCCCCGACCAGGCCCGCTGTGCGGTGCAGTACACCGCGCCGGACGAGAACCGGGTGGTCGTGCTGGCCTGGCACACCGGCCGGCTCGACGGGGCCGGGCTGCTTCCGTCCCGCCCGGTCCGGTTGCCCCTGCGCGGCCTCGACCCGACGGCCCGCTACTCGCACGGCGATCGGCACTACTCCGGCAGCCACCTCGCCACCGTCGGCCTGCCCGTGCGGTGGAGCGCGACCCACGACGCCGACCTCATCGTGCTGACCCGCGACTGAGATCGGAGCACCACCACCCCCACCCCCGAGGGACAGGAGTACCTCCATGCGCCTGAACCGACAGCTGACCGCTGCCCTGGCCGTGCTCGGCCTGGGCCTGGCCAGCCCGATGCCGGCGATGGCCGGCCCACCCCACGCCGACCCACCGCAAGCCGGCCACGGGCCCGGCCATCCCGGTCACCCCGGCCACGCCCCGGCGGCCACCGGCGCGGAGGACCAGGGCGCGCCGACCTTCTTCAACAGCGGGCTCGCCCCGACGCCCTACCAGGGCTGGAACACCTACTTCGGTCTCGGTGGCGATCCCACCGAGGCCGAAGTACGGTCGGTCACCGACCACATGGTCAACAGTGGCCTGCGCGACGCCGGCTACACCTACGTCTGGATCGACGGCAACTGGGCGGCGCCCACCCCGCGCAACGAGGCCGGCAACCTCGTCGCCGACCCGGCCCGCTTCCCCGGTGGGATGGCCGCGCTGGCCGCGTACATCCACAGCAAGGGGATGAAGGCCGGCATGTACACCGACGCCGGCCCGTACCTGCCGGGGCAGTGTGGGCTCGGCAGCAACGGCCATTACCGGACGGACATCGCCCAGTTCGCCGGCTGGGGCTTCGACGCGCTGAAGGCCGACTGGCTCTGCGGCCGGGCCGCCGGCCTCGACCCGGAGACCACCTTCCGGGAGTTGGCCGACGCGGTACGCCAGTCGCCCCGGCCGATGCTGCTCAACATCTGCAACCCGGTCAGCTCGGACTGGGGCGGCGGCCCGTACACCCCGGAGCAGCTCTCCACCTGGAGCTACACGTACGCGCCCACCATCGCCGACTCCTGGCGGACCTACACCGACGTGGGGCTCACCGACCCGACCCCGCAGTGGGCGTACCCGTGGGTGTTGCGCAACATGGACGTCAACGCGTACCACCCGGCGGCCACCGGACCGGGGCACTACAACGACCCGGACTACCTGCTGCCGATGCGCCCGCTGCCCGACGGCGGGTACGAGTTGAGCCTGGACGAGTCGAAGACGCAGCTCGGCATGTGGGCCATCATGGCCGCGCCGCTGGTGATCGGCTCCGACCCGCGCGGCCTGCCGAAGGAGATGATCTCGGCGCTGACCAACCCGGAAGTCATCGCGGTGGACCAGGACCCACTGGTCCGGCAGGGCGTCAAGGTCGCCGACACCGGCACCGACGCGCAGGTCTGGAGCAAGGTGCTCGCCGGATCCGGCAAGCGGGCGGTCGCGCTGCTCAATCGGCACGACACCGCCCAGCAGATCACCGTGAACTTCGCCGACGTCGCCCTCGGCGGGTCGGTAAAGGTCCGTGACCTGTGGTCCCGCTCCACAGTGGACGCCCAGCCGGGCACCCCCGGCGCGCAGCCGTTCACCGGCTCGTACACCGTCGAGGTGCCGGCGCACGGGGTGGCCATGCTCGGCCTGACCGGCACCGACCAGGTCGCCGGCGCCGACCTCGGTGGCACCGCGAGCGCCAGCCCGGCGCTGGTCCGGGTGGACGACACGCACGCCACCGCCTTCGTCCGCGACGCTTCCGGTGCGCTGGCCGTCAACACCCGCACCGGTACGACCTGGGGGAGCCGGTGGACCTCGCTCGGCGGCCCGGTCGGCGGCCGGATCCTCGGCCAGCCAGCGGCGTACGGCTCCGCCGACGGGCGGCTCGACGTCTTCGTCCGCGGCACCGACAACGCCGCCTGGCAGCGCAGTTACGTGGCCGGCAGTTGGGAACCGTGGCGCAGCCTCGGCGGCATGCTGACCGACGCGCCAACTGTGGCCTGGAGCAGCCCGACGCAGTGGACGATGGTCGCCCGCGGCGCCGACGGCAAGCTCTGGTCGCGTACGCCGAGCGCCGGCTGGACGGGCGTCGGTGCTCCCGAGAACCGGCCGTTCTACGGTCGGCCGAGCGCTGTCGTCGACGACGCCGGTGTGCTGCACGTGGCGGTACGCAGCCGCACCGACGAGGTGTGGTGGAGCAGCCGGACCGGCACCACCTGGTCGGCCTGGACCAACCTGGGCGGCACCACCAGCGGCAGCCCGACACTGCTCGCCACCTCCGGCCGGGTCTACCTGTTCGCGCTGGCCGCCGACAACCAGCTCTGGCAGCGCAACCTGGCCGACGGGGCCTGGGGCGGCTGGTTCCGACGCGGTGAGTTCGCCACCGACGCGTTCCGGGGTGCGCCCGGCGCCGCCGCCGGTGCCAACGGCAGCGCCTGGCTGGCGGTACGCGGCGTGGACGACCGGGTACACCAGATCGTTCTCTGATCCGCGGGTGGCGGGCCGCCGGCCAGGTTCCGGCGGCGGCCCGCCACCCGCCGCTTGACCGCGATGACCCTGGCCCTCGTGCTGCCGATGCTCGTGCTCGTTGGCGCCGCTCCGGCGGCCGCCGCCACCCCCACCCTCCAGATCAGCTCGGTGACCCTGGTGGCCAAGGGCGCCGGTGTGCGCCTGGACTACGTGGTGACCTGTGACGAGGGCGCCTCCGGCGAGGTGCGTGCCAGAATCACCCAGGCGGTCGGCAACCGCATCGCCTACGCGTCCGAACCGCAGTACCCTGCCTGGATTTGTACCGGTCAGGCGCAGCCGTTGTCTCCGTTCTTCCCGGCCGATGTCGCTGGCGTTCCGTTCCGCACCGGCGAGGCGCTGCTGCTGGCGTCGATCTCCGCCTGTCCGGGGGCGAACTGCGAATTCGCCCAGGCCGAACAGGTGGTGCGGATCGTCCGCTGACACCGGGCGGGCCGCTGTTGCGCGGCACCCGCTGTTGCGCGGCACCCGGCGCGGCGACCGAGCCGGTAATGCCGCAGACCTCCGGAGACCTACCGGGCGGTCCCCCACCCGCACCATCCGTCAGGCCGGTTCAGGCCGGTTCAGGCCGGGACGAGGTCGCGGCATTGGCGCAGGGCGGCCCGGCCGAGGGGCGTGTCACGGCCGGCCCGGCCGCCGAGATCAAGTCCCCTCACTGTGACCCGAGTGCGGATGTGGTTGGCCGGCTTGAGGGGTGATCGTTCTCGGCTGGCTGTTCCTACGTTCGTCGGTGGTAGTGGTTGCGGCGGGGGAGTTGTTCGGGGTCGAGCCAGGCGGGTGGCACGAATTCGGGGTGGCCGTCGCCGCCGAGGTGGACGGTCCAGTCGCTGTGGTGCAGGTGTCGGTGGTGGTGGCCGCAGAGCAGGACGGCGTTTGCCAGGTTGGTGGTGCCGCCGTCGGCCCAGTGGTGGATGTGGTGGGCGTGGCACCAGCGCGGTGGTCGGTCGCAGCCGGGGAACGCACAGCCTCGGTCGCGCAGCACGAGGGCGCGGCGCAGTGGGCCAGTGATGAGGCGGCGTTGTCGGCCGACGTCGAGGACCTGGCCGGTGCCGCCGAGGACGGCGGGCAGCAGGGTCGCGTCGCAGGCCAGCCGACGCACGGCCTCGGGTGTGAGGCCGAGGCCGGTGTCGAGAGCGCCGCTGCTCAGTTGTCGCGTCAGCCCGTCGTAGCTGGTGGTGACGACGATCTGGGCGGGGTCGCCGCCGTGCTCGGGTAGTTCGGTGGTGCGCAGGGTGAGCCGGCAGAGGTCGGCGAGGGCGTCGTGGCGACGTTGCCCGGCGGAACGCTGGTCGTCGGGCCCGGAGGATGCGCTCAGCGGGTCGATGGCGGCGCGGAGCAGGCTGGCGGTTTCGGCGTCGAGGGTGCCGGTGAGCCGCAGGCGACCGTCGGTCTGCTCGGACAACGTGAGGTGTCGGTCGCGGGTGGCGCGGCGTGCTTCGGCGTCGAGGGCGGCTTGGGCGGCGGCGTCGGCGATGTCGGGGGCGACGTGGTCGAGGATGCGGGTGCCGAGCTTGCGCAGGTGGGTGGGGTCGAACTGTGCGGCCCAGCCGACGAGCACACCTACCGCTTTGTCGGCGGTCTCGGCGTCGGCCGACGTGCTCACGGTGTCGACAGTGTCGGCGATGACCCGGGCCTGGTCTTGGCTGATGGCACCATCAGCCAGCGCTTGTCGGATGCCGGGGTTGCCGGTGTCGAGGGCGGTGGCGAGGTCGATCAGGCGGCGGGCGGCGGGAACGGTCAGCCGGAGGCGTTCGCGGAGCCAGACCGCGGTGGAGGAGGCTCCTTGGGTGCGGGCGGTGCCGCGGCCGTCGATCTCGTGGATGAGGGTGAGGGTGACGGCGGCGAGGCGTTGCTGAAGGCGGTGCGCGGCGTCGAGCGCGGCGATCAGGTCATGTTCCGGGAGCGGCCAGGCGGGGGCGTCGACGCAGGCGGCGACCGCGTCATCCGCCTGCGCCAACTCCTCGACCATGACCCGAGGCTAGAACAGGTGTACGACACTTTCAGTCACCATGATCGATCGACTTGGCGGCACCCGACGTGGAGTTGGCGGGCAGCGCCCGCCGCAGGCCGGCCCGGTCGTGGCCCGGAGGGTCAGTCGCGCCGGACGAGGCCCGGGCCGGCGATGATGTCGATGTCGCCGTCCGCTATCTCGTGGCCGGCGGCGCAGCGGAGCACCGCGCGGACCGGCTCGCCGCAGTCGTGGTGGGTGGCGACGATGGGCGGGCCGGTGTCGGTGGCGGCCCAGGTGTCGCCCCAGTTGCGCAGTGCGGTGATGACGGGCAGGAGTTCGCGGCCCTTGTGGGTGAGTTGGTACTCGTGGCGGGTGCGCTGCCCCGGCTCCCGGTAGGGGAATCGTTCGAGCAGCCCGGCGCTGACCATCTCCTTGAGTCGGGCGGCCATGGCGGGCTCGCCGACGCCGACCCGGCGGACGAAGTCGTCGAAGCGGCGCGTGCCGAGCAGGGCCTCGCGCATGATCAGGACCGTCGACCTGCTGCCCACGATGTCCATCGCCCGGGCCACCGAGCAGTTCTCGCTCGTCCAGGAGTCGCGATCGTCTCGTAGGTCCTCCATGCCCTCCAGCGTACCTGACTTGCGTGAGGGCTAGCCAGGTGCTTCACTGGGTCGTGCTGACTTCCGCCTACGGAAGTCAGACCATTCAGCCTGAAGGATCTTCAGTGACCACCAGCACCACGGCCCCGACCCCGTCCGGAGCGGCCGCCACCGCCCGCTCAGCCTTCCGCGGCTCCCGCCCGGTGACCCTGATCGCCATGTGCCTGGGCGCGATGATCACGTTCCTGCAGATCACCGCGACGGTCTCCGCGTTGACCACGATCCAGCGGGACCTGCGGGTCGACCCCACCACTCTGGTCTGGATCCCCAGCGCCTACACCCTGATGGTGGCGAGCGTCGTGCTGTCCGCGGCAACCCTGGGCAGCCGCTACGGGCGTAAGCGCATGTTCGGTGCCGGGGTCGTCGCGATGATCCTGGGCGCAGCCGTCGTGGCCGGCGCTCCGAGCGTCGCGTGGGTGATCGCCGGGCAGTTGGTCGCCGGCCTCGGTGGGGCACTGATCCTGCCGAACAGCCTGGCGATCCTCGGCGCGACCTTCACCGACCCGCACCGACGGACCGAGGTCATCACCGCGTGGTCGGCGGCGTCCGGCATCGGGCTCGCGATCGGCCCGCTGATCGCTGGCACCCTGCTACGGCACTACCAGTGGCACAGCGTCTACCTGTCGACCATCGCGCTGGGCCTGATCACCCTCGTCGTCGCCGTCGTCGGGGTGGCCGAGTCCCGGCCGAGCGCCGCCCGTCTCGACGTGCCCGGCCTGCTGCTGGGCACCGTCGCCATCGCGGCCGCCGTCTACGCGCTGATCCAGGGTGGCAAGGTCGGCTACACCAACCCGGTGGTGTCGGCGGCCTGGGTCGTCGCGGTCGTCGCGCTTGTCGCGTTCGTGCTGGTCGAGCTGCGGACCAGCGCGCCAATGCTCGACGTACGGCTGTTCCGGTCCGCGTCGTTCAGCGCTGTCATGGTCGTCGGCGCGGTGTCGCTGTTCGGTTTCACCGGCGTGGCGATCCTGATGGTCCTCTTCCACGAACGTGCCCAGGCGCTCAGCCCGCTGGACACCGGCTGGCGGATGCTGGTGCTGTTCGGCGCCTACGTGCTGGTCGCCTTCGGTGCCGGGCGCGCGATCCGTCGTACCGGATTCAAAGCGCCGTTGACCCTCGGCCTGGTCCTCGGTGCGGTGGCGAGCTTCGCTCTGGCGAACCAGGGGCCGACCACGTCGTTCGGTCACCGCTGGGCGTTGTTCGCGTTGTTCGGGGCGGCCAGCGGGCTGGTGGTCGCCCCGGCGACGGCGGCGGCGCTGGCCAGCGTCGCGCCCGCCCAGGCCGGCATGGCCTCGGGGGCGGTCAACGCCGCCCGGCAGGTCGGCTCGGTGCTCGGCTCGTCAGTGCTCGGCACGCTCCTCACCACCACGATGGTGGCCGACCTGCCGGACCGGCTCGCCGCGCACCAGGTCGGCGAACCCACCAGTACCGCCGTGCAGGCGGCGGTGGCCTCCGGCGCCAACGGCGACCAGCCGCTGCCCGACCCGGTCCGGGCGGCGATCGCCGAGGCACTGACCTCCGGTGTCCAGGCCGGGTTGCGGATCAACGGCATCGTCTTCCTGGTCACCGCCGTGCTCGCGCTCACCCTCATTCGCAACCGACCGCACCAGCACTAGGAGCTGAGCGCGTCCAACTCCGCGATCGCGTCGGCCGGCAGCTTCAGGTCGGCCGCCGCCATGTTCTCCCGCAGGTGCGCCACGCTGGAGGTGCCGGGGATCAGCACGGTGGTGGGGGACCGCTGGAGCAGCCAGGCGAGGGCGACCTGCTGCGGTGAGGCACCCAGCCGGGCGGCCACGCCGTCGAGCGTGTCGGACTGCAACGGCGTGAACCCGCCGAGCGGGAAGTACGCCGCGAACGCGATGTTCTCCTCCGCGCACCTGTCGACCAGGGCGTCGTCCTGCCGGTTGGCGAGGTTGTAGAGGTTCTGCACGGTGACCACCGGCGCGATGGCCTGGGCCTCGGTGAGCTGGGCGGAGGTGACGGTGCTGAGCCCGAGGTGCCGGATGAGGCCCTGCTCGCGCAGCTCCGCTAAGGCGCCGAACTGCTCAGTGATGGGTGCGTCTTCGGGGCCGTGCGCCGAGCCCACCCGCAGGTTGACCACGTCGAGGACGTCCAAGCCGAGGTGATCGAGGTTTTCCCGGACCTGGGCCTTGAGGTCCTTCGGCTCCAACGACATGATCCAGGAGCCGTCGGCGCCGCGTCGCGCGCCGACCTTGGTGACCAGGTGCAGATCCTCGGGGTACGGGAACAGCGCCTCACGGATCAGATCGTTGACCACCACGGGCCCGTAGAAGTCGCTGGTGTCGATGTGCCGGACGCCCAGGTCGACGGCCTCGCGGAGCACGGCCAGTGCCTCCTTGCGGTCGCGGGGCGGGCCGAAGACACCTGGGCCAGCCAACTGCATCGCCCCGTAGCCCATTCGGCTCAGGGTGAGGCCGTCAGCGGGGGTGAGGGCGCCGCCGGGAAGGTTCTCGCTCATCTTTCCTCTATCCGTGATCGCAGTGGGTACACGTCGACTGTCCGTCGGCATCCGCGCCGGCGGCAGGGCGAGCTGTTCCTGGTAGTGACACAGCCAGTCACCGGGCCGTCCGGCGATCTACCGTCGGTGGCATGGACGCAACGAACCCGCTCGGCGACTTCCTACGTGCCCGCCGGGAGCAGACCCGGCCCGAGGACGTCGGGCTGGGCCCGGGCGTGGGCCTGCGCCGAGTGCCGGGGCTGCGGCGCGAGGAGGTGGCGATGCTGGCCGGTATCAGCGCCGACTACTACCTCCGGTTGGAGCAGGGTCGCGAGCGGCACCCTTCGGTGCAGGTCCTCGACGCCCTCGCCGGAGTGCTGCGACTGGATCCGGAGGCGACCGCGTACATGATCGGGTTGAGCCGTACGCGGTCGCGGCGGGCGGCCCGACCGGCCGTCGAGCGAGTGCCGGCCAGCATCCTGCACCTGCTGCGGCAGCTCTCCATGCCGGCCTTCGTGCAGAATCGCTACCTCGACATCCTGGCCTCGAACCCGATGGCGAGGGCACTGTCGCCGAATCTCGCCCCCGGCGCCAACCGACTCCGCGCGGTGTTCCTGGACCAGGCCGAGCGGGAGCTGTTCCGCGACTGGCGGCAGGCGATGCAGAGCGTGGTGGGGCAGATGCGTGCCGACTCGGGTGGGGCCACCGACGACCCGCGGTTGACGGCGCTGGTGGGGGAGCTGTCACTCAAGAGCGACTGCTTTCGGCAGTTGTGGGCGCGCCACGAGGTGCGTCGACGGGAGGGCATCGTCAGTCGGCTGCACCATCCTGAGGTGGGTGACCTTGACCTGTACTGCGACAAGCTCGCGGTGGCGGGCGCCGACGGGCAGCTGCTGGTGATCTACCACGCCGAGCCCGGTACGGAGTCCGCCCGCTCGTTGGCGCTGCTCGGCTCGATCGCCGCCAGCACTGCTGACCACGTGCCGGACAGCGTCCGTCCCGGTGACCCGGCCCGCCTCTATCCGTTGGAGTGAGCCGGTCAGGGCCGCTGCGGGGCCGCCCGGGTGGGATGTGCTCGTAGCGCTTGCGCATGGTCTCACTGGCGGCCGGGATGGCAGGGCGACGGGCTTGACGGCGCTTGTTTGTGAGTGCACACTTACAAATATGCGATCCACCGCCGAGGCCCGCCGGGTCACCGTTTTGAACACCGCAGTGTCGGTGTTCGCGCGCGCCGGCTTCCACGCCACCCCGGTCACCGCCGTGGCCGCGGCCGCCGGCATCTCCGAGGCGTACGTCTTCCGGCTCTTCTCCGGAAAGCTCGGGTTGTTCGTGGCGGCGGCCGGAGCGTGTTTCGACCGGATCGCCGACGCGATCGAGGCGGGTGCCGAGCGTGCCACGGGTGACAGCCCGGAGGAGATCCTCGACGCCATGGGTGGTGCGTACGCGGAGCTGATCGCCGATCGTGATCTTCTGCTCTTCCAGGTGCAGGCGCAGGCCGTCACGGACATCCCGGAGGTCGCCGAGGCGGTGCGGGCCGGTTACCGGCGGGTCGCGACCTTCGTGCAGAGTCGCGCCGGGGCCACCGACGCGCAGGTGCAGCAGTTCTTCGCGTACGGCCAGCTGTGCCACCTGATCGTGACCGCCGGCCTGGAGCAGGTCCCGGAGCCCTGGGCTCGCGCCCTGACCGCCGGCATCCGCCACCCCGGACCGAGCCACCCCTGACCGACCCCCGATGCTGGGCCGCTTCGGCGGCCCACTCTTTGAACCTGACAAGTGTGTGAGTGCACACTTACAAACAAAGGAGAACCCTGATGACCACCGACACGACGATCACCGAAGTGGTGCTGCCCGGTGTGGTGGAGCCCGACGGCCTCCTGCTGCACCGGCGCGCGATGCCCGTCCCCGCCCGGGGGCAGGCGCTCGTCCAGGTCGAGGCCACCGGCATCTCGTTCGCCGAGCAGCAGATGCGGCACGCGCTCTACCCCGGCCAGCCGAAGTTCCCGTTCGTGCCCGGCTACGACCTCGTCGGCACGGTCCGGGCGGTCGGTCCCGGCGGCGACGACGCGTTGGTCGGCACCCGGGTGGCGGCGGTCACCAAGACCGGTGCCTGGGCCACACACGCGCTTGTCGACATCGACGCCCTTACCCCCGTACCCGTGGGGCTGGACCCCGCCGCGGCCGAGACCGTCGTCGTCAACGGGGTGACCGCCTGGCAGATGCTGCGGGACGCCGACCTGAAGGCCGGGCAGACGATCCTCGTGCACGGCGCGAACGGCGGCGTCGGGAGCGTGCTCGTGCAACTGGGCCGACACCTCGGCCTGCGGGTCATCGGCACCGCCGCCGCGCGGCACCACGCCGGGCTGCGCGAACTCGGCGTCGAACCGCTCGACTACCGCGACCCGGACATGGCCGCTCGGGTCCGCGAGCTGTCGCCGGGCGGCGTCGACGCCGTCTTCGACCCGGTCGCCGGCCCAGGCGTACGCACCTCGTACGCCCTGCTCGCCCCCGGCGGCAAACTGGTCGTCTACGGCAACGCCGCCGCCGTGGGCACCGGGCAGTCGGTGGTGTGGGTCTTCGTGAAGCTGCTGGCCCGCCTCTACACCTGGAACACGCTGCCGAACGGCCACCGGGCCGGTTTCTACAACTTCTGGGCCGGTCAGCTCACCCGTCGTGCCGCGTTCCGCCGTCGCCTGCGCACCGACCTCGGCATCGTGCTCGACCTGCTGCGGCAGGGAGTGATCGTGCCGCAGATCGCCGCCCGCTACCCCCTCAGCGAGGTCTCCGCCGCACTTGTGTTCGCCGAGAAGCGCAGCCGGGCCGGCAAGGTGGTGTTGGAGCCCTGACCTCCGGTCCGTCCAGGGCGCTGGTGCGGCGGACCGCCGCGAGGGCGTACGGTGAACATGTCGCCCGGGACCCCGGTGGCCGCCAGACGCCGTCGCCACCAGCCCATCAGGGGCGTTACCGAACGTCATCCCCGTCGCCGCGACTCGCTGGTGGTGTTGGCCGATCGCCGACCACGTCCCGGCCGTCAGTTTCGCCCGCCATCGCGGTCGGAACGGTTGGTGGTCCGGATCCGACTGCACGTGCAGACCACTGTCCGTGCGAATGATCGTTTTGAACACCTTAGCCAGGGGAGTACCAGATGAGGATCGCCAGGGACCGGATCGTCACCGCACTTCGTGACCGGGGTCAGGTGGCCCGGGCCGCCTGGGTCGAGCGCGAACTGCCCGAGTGGGTGGACCCGGCCAAGCACTCGGGGCTGCTCGCCACCCTGAACCTCAACCCAGCTGATCTCGTCGACGCGTCATCCCCTTGAGGATTGCGCTGCTCGGACCGGTCGCCTGGCGTACGCCCCCACACCACTACGGCCCGTGGGAGCAGGTGACCGGCCTGCTCGCCGAGGGGCTGGTCAGTCGTGGGATCGACGTGACGCTCTTCGCGACACTTGACTCCGTCACGTCCGCCCAGCTCGACGGAGTCTGCCCACGGGGGTACGCGGACGACCCGGACCTGGACGGCCGGGTGTGGGAGGCGATGCACGTCTCCCACGCGATGGCCCGCTCGGCGCAGTTCGACCTGGTGCACAGTCACCTGGACTGGCTGCCCCTGGCGTTCGCGGAACACTGCCGTGCGCCGCTGCTGACCACAGTGCACGGCTTCTCCGGCGCGGGGATCCTGCCCGCCTACGGCCGAGCCCGCTCGTCGTACGTGTCGATCTCCGACGCCGACCGGGCGCCGGAGCTCGACTACGTGGCCACGGTGTACCACGGCGTCGACGTCGGCGGACTGCCGTTCACCAGCCAGGCCGGCACTGGGCTGGCCGCCTTCGGCCGGATCCACCCGGACAAGGGCACCCACACCGCGATCGAGATCGCCCGCCGCGCCGGCCGGCCCCTGACCATCTGCGGGATCGTGCAGGACGAGCGGTACTTCGCCGAACAGGTCGCCCCGCACATCGATGGCGACCAGGTCGTCTTCCTCGGTTCGGTGGGTCCGCGGCGGCGTGCCGAGGTGCTGGGTGACAGCACCGCACTGCTGCATCCGATCGACTTCGACGAGCCGTTCGGGCTGTCGGTAGTGGAATCGATGGTCTGTGGCACCCCGGTCGTCGCCTACCGGCGGGGGTCCATGCCCGAGGTCGTCGACGAAGGGGTGACGGGTTTCCTCGTCTCCACCGTCGACCAGGCCGTCGATGCGATCACCCGGGTCGGCGGCCTCGATCGGGTGGAGTGTCGGGAGCGGGCTCTGAAGCGCTTCAGCGCGGACCGGATGGTCACCGACTATCTCGCCGTCTACGACCAGCTCGTCGGCAACTGACCGAACCGCACCGCTCTTCGTTCCGCCGGTCACACACGCTGACCGGCGTGCGCTGTCCCCGCGTGAGGCTCACCCCGTACCTCTGCGGTGGCCGACAACCGGAAGGCCCGACGTTCATGCCCAGCTACGGATTCCTCAGCACCCACCCACCGACCCGGTGCGGACTGGCCACGTTCAACGCCGCACTCGCCGCCCAGCTGACCGCCGACGGCACCCGCGGTGGCATCGTCCGGGTCACCGATCACGGCGACGACCAGCGGCCCGTGCCCGGGGTGGTGCACACCTGGTCGGCGCGTGACCCGGCCGGCTGGCGGGAGGCGGCGGCCGCCCTGAACGCGTACGACGTGGCGATCGTCCAGCACGAGTACGGCATCTACCCCGGCACCGACGGCGAGGAGGTGCTGCCGTTGCTGCGGCGGCTCAGCGTGCCGAGCATCGTGGTCCTGCACACAGTGCTCAGCCAGCCCTCGGCCCGGCAGAGATCCCTGTTGGAGCAGATCGTGGCGACCGCCGGGGCGGTCGTCACGATGACCGACACGGCCCGCGACCGGCTGCTCGTCGGGTACACCGTGCCAGCGGGCAAGGTGACGGTGATTCCCCACGGAGCGGCCGAGCTCGCCGGTGTACCAGTCGACCGGCGTACCCGCCCGCACCTGCTGACCTGGGGGCTGCTCGGGCCGGGCAAGGGCATCGAGTGGTCGTTGCGGGCCCTCGCTCGGTTGCAGGATCTGGAACCGACTCCGACCTACACGGTGGCGGGACGGACCCACCCGAAGGTGATCGAGCACCACGGTGAGGCGTACCGGGCGGGGCTGCACCAGCTCGGCGCCCAGCTGGGCGTCGCGCACGCCGTCGACTACCAGGACATCTATCACGACCAGGAGGCGCTGGGCCGGTTGATCCGCTCCGCCGACGTGGTCGTCCTGCCCTACGACTCCCGCGAACAGGTCACCTCCGGCGTGCTCATCGAAGCGGTGGCCGCCGGGGTGCCCGTCGTGGCGACGGCGTTCCCGCACGCCGTCGAGCTGCTGACCGGTGGGCCCGGTCTGGTCGTACCCCACCAGAACCCGGCGGCACTGGCCAAGGCGATCCGGCGGGTCCTGACCGAACCGGGTCTGACCGCCCGGTTGGCCGGGCGGGTTCGTCCGCTGGCCGCGCACCTGAGTTGGCCTGCGGTCGCGGCCCGCTACGGCGCCCTCGCCGAAGAGCTGGTCGATGCCCGCTCGCCCGCCGTCGCCGCGGTGCCGGCGTGACGGCGACCACCGGACGCCCCCGGACGTCGACGGGTGGGCGCTGGGTGACGGCACCCGCGCCCAGCTTCGCGCACCTGGCCCGGCTGAGCGACGACACCGGTCTGTTCGAGCACGCACGGCACGCCATCGTCCGGCGTGAGCACGGCTACTGCACCGACGACGTGGCCCGTGGCCTGGTGGTCGTCAGCCGCGAGCCGGAGCCGAGCGAGGAACTGCTCCGGCTGGCGGAGCGATACCTGGCGTTCCTGACCCACGCGCAGGACGCCGGCGGCGCGTTCCACAACCGACTCGGGTACGACCGGCGCTGGGTCGACGAACCAGGGCTCGGCGACTGGTGGGGTCGCGCTCTGTGGGGCCTGGGCACGGCCGTCGCCCGCAGCCCCGCCGCATGGGTACGCGAGGAGGCGCTCGTCGCCTTCAGCCGGGGCGCGACCCGGCGGACCAAGGCCCCACACACGATGGCCTTCGCCGGTCTCGGCGCGGCCGAGGTGCTCCGTCGTCACCCGGGCCACGTCGCCGCGGCGTCCCTGCTGGCGGACGCGGCCAGCACGATCGGCCGGGCAGGTCCGGACCCGCGGTGGCCGTGGCCGTCACCGCAGCTGACCTACGCGAGCGCCGCCCTCGCCGAGGTGGTCATCGCCGCCAGCCAGCTTCGCGAGGGCGGCCCGCCTCTCGACGACGGTCTGCGCATGTTGACCTGGCTGCGCGGTGTCCAGTTCCGCGGCGGACGACTGTCGGTCGTCCCGGTCGGGGGATGGCGGCACGGCGGCGTACGACTGCACCACGACCAGCAGCCGATCGAGGTCGCCGCCCTCGCCGATGCCTGCGCCACCGCCGCCACGGTCACCGGGGATCCGGAGTGGGACAACGGGGTGCGGCAGGCCGTCGGGTGGTTCCTCGGCGACAACGACCTCGGCACGCCGATGTGGGACCCGGCGACCGGCGGTGGCTACGACGGGCTGACCGCGCACGGGCCCAACCTCAACCAGGGGGCCGAGTCCACCCTCGCGCTCATCTCCACCATGCAGCACGCCCGGCGGTGGTCGTGACAGGGTCTCTGGCCGTCCGGCACGACGTCATCCTCACCCCGGATCCACGCCGCGTCATCATCAAGCTCTTCGTGCCGGGTGAGGATGCCGCTGTGGTACGGACCCGCGCGCAGGCGCTCATCGACCGGGTCGCGCACCTGGACGACGAGGAGACCACCCGGCTGCTGCGGGACACCCTCGACCGGTTCGGCGCCCGGCACCGCGACCTGGCCGACACCTTCCACCACCACTACGACCTGGTCCGGCACCGCGCCGCGCGGGCCCGGGACCTCTCGCCGAACAGCCGGCTGCTGGTCGGCGCCTACTTCAGCCACGAGTACGCCGTCGAGGCCGCCGCCCTGTGCAATCCGTCGATGGTGGCCCACCCGGACCAGACCGGTCTCGACCCCGGGCAGTTGCGCGTCGCCATCAGCCTGCGCCAGGTCGGGGAGGGCCACGTGTCCTCGATCGGTTTCGCCACCGCGATCGTCGGACCGGGGAGACAGCTCACGATCGTCGAACGGACCGGACCGTTGGCCGTCGGGCAGCGGACGGGCGTACGGCACCGCCGGGACCTGCTCGTTGCCGGCCTGGCCGAGGAGGACTGCGACAACGAGGTCGCGGCCACGGTGCTGGACGCGTTGCCCGAGTGGTACGACGAGGCCGCCTTCGAGCGGGTGCTCGGCAACCTGCCACCCGATCTGCTCTCCCGTAGCACCGGGTTGGGGACCGTCGAACAACTGCGTCGTACCAACGCCGGTAGCTACGCCACGGCCTTCCCCGCCGACACGGTCCTGCACCAACGGGTGCTCTGGCCGGCCACCCCGGCGGAGAGCAACGGCATGGAGGACGCGCGGTTCGTCCGCTTCGTCGATGAATCCGGACCTGTGTACCGGGCCACCTACACCGCCTACGACGGCCGGAACATCGCCACCCGCGCGTTGGCCAGCGACGACCTGCGACAGTTCGAGATGACCCCGATGCGCGGTCCGGGTGCCCGGAACAAGGGGCTCGCGTTGTTTCCGCGTACCGTCGGCGGCCGGCACCTGGCACTGTGCCGTGCCGACGGCGAGACCATCGGCCTGACCGCTCTGGACGGCGAGAGCCGCTGGCAGGCCCCGACTCCGTTGCACGCACCGGACGAGAGTTGGGAGTTGATCCAGGTCGGCAACTGTGGATCACCGATCGAGACCGACGTCGGCTGGCTCGTGCTCACCCATGGTGTCGGGCCGATGCGTCGGTACGCGATCGGTGCGCTCCTGCTCGACCTGCACACGCCGGAGCGGGTCGTCGCGCACCTGCCCGGTGCGCTTCTCGCCCCCGACGACAAGGACCGGGACGGATACGTACCGAACGTCGTCTACTCCTGCGGTGCTCTGGTGTACGACGGTGAGCTGTGGGTGCCGTACGGGGCGAGTGACGCCCGGGTGGGATTCGTCACCGTGCCGCTGTCCGCGCTCCTCAGCGCGATGGTCGGGGCGGGCGGAGAATGCGCTGGGGCGGGGTAGCCTCACCGCTGGACAGGGGGAGGTGGGGCGTGGCCGACGTCGGCGAGGTGGTGCGTTGGTTGCAGCTCAACGCGCCCCGGGGTGGCCCGGACGAGGTGTCGCAGCTGGTCGCCCGCGCGGCGCCCGGGATCGACGCCAGCGAGATCGTGATCTATCTGGCCGACTACACGCAGACCCTCCTCGTGCCGCTGCTCGGTGCGGGTCTCGACCGGGACCAGCTGCCGATCGAGACGACGCTCGCCGGCCGGGCCTTCACCACCCTCGACATCCAGCGTGCGCCCGACAACCCGGACCGGGTGTGGGTGCCACTGCTGCTCGGCTGCGAGCGGATGGGCGTACTGGAGATCGTCTCGCCGGCCGCCGCCGACCAGACGATGGACGGTCCGGCCTGGGAGGTGGCGGTCAACATCGCCCAGATCCTGGTCAACCGCCGGCTCTACGGCGACGTGGTCGAGCGGATGCGGCGGCGGATGCCGATGCAGGTCGCGGCCGAGATCGTGTGGGGCCTGCTCCCGCCGCTGACCTTCGCCACCGACGACCTGGTGGTCACCGCCATCCTCGAACCGTGCTACGACGTCGGCGGCGACATCTTCGACTATGCGTTGAACGGTGACGTGCTCAGCGTGGGGCTCTTCGACACCTGTGGGCACGGCATCAAGGCGAGCACCCTGGCCTCGTTGGTGGTCAGCGCGTACCGCAACGCCCGTCGGTGTGGCCTCGACCTGGTCGATACGGCGATCAGCATCGACAGGTGGGTGCGGTCCGAGCACCCGAACTTCTTCGCGACCGGGTTGCTCATCGAGTTGGACCGTCGGACCGGTCGCCTCAGCATGATCAACGCGGGGCATCCCGGTGCGATGTTGCTGCGTGACGGCAAGGCCGTTCGGGAGCTTCCGGGGCCGACAGTGTTGCCGCTCGGCCTGGGCCACCTGTCCCCCCGCCGACCGCGGGTGCACGAGGAGAATCTGCACCCGGGGGACCGCATCCTCGCCTACACCGACGGCATCACCGACGCCCGTAGCGCCGAGGGGGAGCAGTTCGGGCTGGACCGGCTCGTCGACTTCGTCAACCGCGCCCTCAACGACCGGTTGCCCAGCCCGGAGACGATGCGTCGCCTGGTCCGCGCGGTCGTCGGCTACCAGGACGACCAGCTCGAAGACGACGCGACGGCCCTCTTCGTGGAGTGGCAGCCACCGCACCTGCCGCTCGCGCACCTCCGCGACCTCGCCGCCAGCACCGGCCCGTAACCGCGCCGCAGCAACCCCGACCGCGCCGCAGTGGGATTTTGCACTCGCAGTGCACTTGTCTCCGATTGTGAGGCTGTCTAGCGTCACCTCATGGCTGACTCATGGACCTTCGCCGTGGCGCGTGACGACCTCGGGCAGACCACGCTCGTCGATGGCGCCGTCCCCGCCGTGGCCGACGGCGAGGCGCTGCTGCGCGTGGACCGCGTCGGCCTCACCGCCAACAACGTGACCTACGCGGTGCTCGGCGACTCGATGCGCTACTGGCAGTTCTTCCCGCCGGCGGCCCAGGGGCTCGGGCCGCAGTGGGGCCTGCCGCCGCTCTGGGGCTTCGCCGAGGTGGTCGCCTCGGCGGTGGCGGGGGTCGAGGTGGGGCAACGGATCTACGGTTACCTCCCGCCCGCCGGTCACCTCGTCGTACGGCCGGACCGGGTGGACGCGTCCGGATTCCGTGAGGCGAGCCCGCACCGGGTCGAGCTGCCGTCGCCGTACAACGCGTACCGGTCGACCACCGGCGACCCGGCGTACCAGCGCGACCAGGAGGATCTGTTGATCCTGTTCCGGCCGCTGTTCTTCACCTCGTTCATGCTTGCCGACCAGGTCGTCGACAACGACTTCTACGGTGCCGAGGCGCTGCTGGTGTCATCGGCGTCGAGCAAGACCGCGTACGCCGCCGCGTTCGAGCTGCACCGGCGCGGGCCGCGCCTGGTCGGTCTCACCTCACAGGGCAACCTGGCGTTCACCCGGTCGCTCGGCTGCTACGACGAGGTCGTGTCGTACGACGACATCGACACCCTCGACGTGGTCCCGACCGTCTACCTCGACCTGTCCGGCGCGCCCTCGACCCGGGCCGCCCTGCGTCGGCGCCTCGGCGACCGGCTCCTCCGGGACATCGCGGTCGGGCTCACCAACCAGACGCCGAACGCTGACGCCGCCGAGGAGGTGTTCTTCGCGCCGGTGCAGATGCGCAAGCGCAGCAACGACTGGGGCCGTGACGGGCTCGACCAGCGGTTCACCGAGGCATGGCAACGGTTCACCGCCGTCGTGAGCGGGTGGCTCGACGTTCGGGTGGGCACCGGGCCGGCGGCGCTCCAGCACGCGTGGCTCGACGTTCTCGCCGGTCGTACGCCGCCACGGGTGGGTCACGTCGTCCAACTCTGACCGGCTCAGGCTGCGATGTCCGGGTTGAGCTGGAGGCGCAGCGCGGCCAGCGAGCGGGTGATCAGCCGGGACACGTGCATCTGCGAGACGCCGATCCGCTCGGCGATCTGGGCCTGGGTCAGGTTGCCGTGGAATCGCAGGCTCAGGATCTCGCGTTCGCGTTCCGGCAGCGTGGCGAGGGCCGGGCCGAGGGCGACGCGGATCTCGACGAGATCGAACGCGCGGTCGTCGTCGCCGAGGGTGTCCCCGAGCTCCCGGCTGCCGTCGGCGCCGGTCGGGGTGGACAGCGACGTGGCCCGGTAGGCGCGTGCGCCCTCCAGCCCCTCCAGGACGGTCTCCTCGGTCACGTCGAGGTGGGACGCGATGTCGGCGACGGTCGGCGAGCGGCCGAGGGTCTGGGTCAGGGCGCTGTTCGCCGCGCTGATCGACAGGCGCAGCTCCTGGAGGCGGCCGGGTACGCGCACCGCCCAGGTGCGGTCCCGGAAGTACCGCTTGATCTCGCCGATGATCGTGGGAATGGCGTACCCGCTGAAGTCGACACCTCGGCTGTGGTCGAAGTTGTCCACGGCCTTGATGAGCCCGACGAAGGCGGTCTGGGCCAGGTCGTCGTCCGGTGCGCCGCGTCCGCCGTAGCGGCGCGCCAGGTGTCGGGCGAGCGGCAGCCACGCCTCGATGGCGCGGTCCCGCAGTGCGGGGCGGCGGGGGTCGTCGGCCTGGGTCGCCTTCATCGCGGCGAGGAGCTCATCCGGGCTCCGGTCGCTGCTTCGCAGATCGGTGCGGGTGCTTGTCGCGTTGTCGACGATGGTGGCCATGTGGGTGGTCCTTCCCGCAGGCCCGTCGATCGAGTCGACCGGAAGGGTCTTCCGGACCGGCTACCGCCGGGGCGCACGTACGGGCGAAGGTGCGCTGTCGCAGGGCCACGAGCACGGGCCTCGCCACCGCGTCATGTCGTCCACTTGATGACCCGGACACTACCCGAAAGACTGACTATTTTCTAGCCGAAAGTATGAACCCAGGCGTTCAGGGTAGGGGTGGCGCGCTCGGGTCAGCCGCGCTGCTCCACAGCGTCGACGGCGGCCGGGGCCGGCGGGGCCGCCTTCACCGCGAACGGGTGGCGCAGTCGCAGCATGGCCTCCTCGCTGCTGTCGAAGGTCGCCGAGGGTCCGTCCGGCCCGTCGCCGTTCGACGTGGCGAGGAACAGGGCAGGTCGATCGTTGTCGTTCGAAGTCATGCAGGGATCCTGTCTCTACGAGAGGGGTGCGTCTGAGGTCTCGGCAACGTCGGCCGCGCGACCTGGTGACGCTTCGGCGCACACGCTGGCGCTCGAATGCTGGTGTCCTGTGCACGGGCGAACGCCCGGCGACACCGACACCCCGCACCATACCCGGCGCGGTCGACCTGTATGCGCCGCCGACGGACCCGCTCCGCTTGTGGCGAACCAGCGGCCCGGGAATTCTGTAATCCCACCCGCTGCCGCGAGTCTCCGATCTTGAGGGCGGTCAGCACACCCAGCGTGGGTGCCGCGCGGATCAGCACACGAGGAGTGAGACAGATGTCGTCAGCCGGTCGAGCACTGCCCGATGTCGGGTTGGTCGTCGCGGCCAGGCAGGGCGACCAGCGCGCTCTCGACGACGTCGTCGCGGCCTCGCTCCCGCTGGTCTACAACATCGTCGGCCGTGCGCTGCGCGGGCACGCCGACGTCGACGACGTGGTCCAGGAGACGTTGGTACGGGTGATCCGGTACCTGCCCGCGCTCAACGACCCGGCGGCCTACCGGTCCTGGCTGGTGGCGATCACCATCCGCCAGGTGCGTGACTGGGAGACGCGTCGGCGCGTCGCGCTGAACCGCGATGCCGGGCTCGACGTGATCCACAACGTGCCCGACCCCGCCTCCGACTTCGCGGGGATGACGATTCTCCGGCTCGGCCTCACCGACCAACGACGCGAGGTCGCCGAGGCGACCCGCTGGCTCGACCCGGACGACCAGGAGCTGCTCTCGCTGTGGTGGCTGGAGGAGACCGGCGAGATCACCCGGAACGAGGTCGCCGACGCGCTCGGGTTGTCACCCGGGCACGTCGCGGTGCGGATCCACCGGATGAAGGAGCAGATCCAGAGCGCCCGTGGCGTCGTACGCGCGCTCCGCGCCCGCCCTGGCTGCCCGGATCTGGGCGCCGTTACCACCGAGTGGGACGGCATCCCCAGCTCGCTGTGGCGCAAGCGACTGGCTCGACACGTCCGCGACTGCGCGTTCTGCGGACGCCTGGGCACCACGCTTCTGCCGATCGACAGGCTGCTCGCCGGCCTGCCGTTGCTGCCACTGCCGGCGGGTCTCGGCGCCCACCTGCCGAACGCGGCCGCCCCCGCGGCCGCCGCGCAGGCCGTCGCGCCCCCGAGTCCGACGGTCGGACACCCCGCCGGGCCGACCCCACCCGGTGGAGTGTCCACCGACGCGGGCGGCGGCCAGAGCGTCGTCGACCTCGCGGCGAACCGGCCCCGTGGCCTCGTACCGTCCCTCGCCGCCGGTGTGGCCGCCGCCGTCCTGGCCATCACCATGGCTGTGGTGATCCTGCCGGACGAGCCGTCCGCACCCTCGTGGGCGGCGCCGCCGTCCACGGCGCCCACCGCCGTCGCCACCCCGAGCGTCGCGCCCTCGCCGAGCACACGGCCCTCGTCGAAAGCTCCGGTCGCGCCGGTGGTCAGCTCCGCGCGCAAGGGCGTCGGGGTGTGGAACTTCGCCGGCGCGAGTCAGGCGTTGGCGAACTCCAAGGCCGGCTGGTACTACACCTGGGGCACCCAGCATCCGGGGATCAGCACTCCGCGCGGTGCGACGTTCGTGCCGATGATCCGCAGCGCGGAGAACGTCACCGCCGCGGAGCTGGCTCGAGCCAAGGCCGCCGGACCGTACCTGCTCACCTTCAACGAGCCGGACATGCCCGAGCAGGCGAACATGACGGTCGAGCAGGCGTTGAACCTGTGGCCGCAGCTGATGGCGACGGGCAGCAGGCTGGGCAGCCCGGCGGTCGCCTGGGGTGGTCCGGACCCGCAGGGTTGGCTGGACAGGTTCATGACCGGCGCCGAGGCCCGCGGTCACCGGGTGGACTTCATCACGCTGCACTGGTTCGGCGCCGACTTCACGACCGCCACCGCTGTGGCCCAACTCCGGCAGTACCTCCAGGCCGTCTACCAGCGGTACCGGAAGCCGATCTGGCTGACCGAGTTCGCGCTGATCCGCTTCGCCGGGGGCGGTCCGCAGTTCCCTAGTCAGGAGCAGCAGGCGGCCTTCCTGACGGCGGCCACCGCCATGCTCGGCCAACTCTCCTACCTGCAGCGCTACGCCTGGTTCGGTCTACCCGCCACCGACAAGGACCGGTCCGGGTTGTTCAGCGACGGGACCGAGGCGACAGTCGTCGGCCGCGCGTTCCAAGCCGCCCGTTGAGCACTGGCGAACGGATGGAGGAGCAGATCATGGCGGAGCGCCAGGGGTCCCACGTCCGGGTCGGACGGTTGGCCGGTGTCATCGTGACCCTGGTCGCCACGGCGTTGACCGTCGGTCTCACCCAGGGTTGGGGCCGCACCGAGCAGGCGCCGGTGCCCTCGTCGGCAACCGCCTCGTCGGCCGCCGCGGTGCCGACCGCGCCGGTGGTGCTCAACGGCACCGACGACGCCTTCATCCAACTGCTGATCCCGATGAACGAGGGCGCCCTCGCGCTGATCGACCAGCTCGACACCCGACCGGCGGACGCGGATCCGTCGCTGCGGGCTCTTCTCGGCGAACTTCGGACGGCTCATCAGGCGGAGTTGCGGGACCTGCGAGGGCTGTTGGCCGCCGGCAACGTGCCGGAGCTGAACATCCACGAGGGGCATCAGATGCCGGGCATGGTCACCGATGCCAGCCTCGCCGAGTTGCGAGCCGCGTCCGACGCCGAGGTGTCGTCCCGGGCGGCTGCCCTGATCCGGGCGCACCTCACGCAGACAGTGGTGCTGTGCCGGGGTGAGCAGAACGCCGGGGGAAGCCCGGAGCTGAAGGCGCTCGCCGGCCGGATGCAGCAGGCGCGGGCCGCCGAGCTGCGCACGCTGGACGACCGGCCCGGCGCGCCCACAGCTGCACCGGGTGGCTGAGCATGCCGTCCAGAGGGCCGGCCGATGGGGACGTCTGACCTGCACGCCGACGTTCGTCCCGCGTCCCGGGCGTCCCGCCCCGCCCACCGTGCCGTCACGGCGGACGCCATCCGCCCGGCCCGGCGCGCGACGCACCGGCCCCGGAGCGCATCGCCGTCCGACGCGGACGCCTCGACGCCGGCGGTAGGTTGGCGTGGTGGTCACCGTCGCGCCGCCGGCCGCGCCGCGGTCGTCGCCTCGGTAGTGTCGGTCGGTCTCGGGTGGCTGCTCGCGATCCTCGTGGCACCGCACGTCACCCTCTCGCCGGGTGCGCGGATGGTCGCGCTCTTCTGCCACCTGACCTGCCTCGTGGTGGGCTTCGGCGCGGTGCTGACGGTGGACTGGTTCAGCCTCCGCTGGCTGCTGCGCCGGGAACCCCTCGGCACGGTGCTGACCGCCGCGCGCGGCGCGCACCTGCTCATCTGGCTGGGCCTGGTGGGTCTGCTCGCCAGTGGGGCGGTCCTCGGCCCGGACACGTCGTCCGGGCTGGTCTGGGTCAAGTTGCTCGCCGTGCTGGTGGTCGGCATCAACGGGCTGTTCCTCGGCCGGGTGCGGGATCGACTCGTGGCCGTGCGGGGTCGTCCGCCCTGGTCCGCCCTGCTGCCCGGCGTCGCCGCCGCCACGATCTCGCAGATCGGGTGGTGGACCGCGACGCTCGTCGGCTTCTGGAACGCCAACGGCTGACGGTCGCTTGGCGCACTGGTCCAGCGCCCGCCGACCGGGCACCATACCTCTCAATAAGGGTAGGCTACCCTAATCGTCTCATCGTGGTAGTTGACGGAGGCGGCATGCGGCTCTACCTGACCGCGCTCAACCCCACCGACGCCGTCCTGGACGGGTTTCTCCCGGCGGCGGCGTCGCTCGGGCTGGCGGCCACCGTGCTGACCGACCGGCCCGCCGAATGGCCGGCGGACGTGCAGGTGACGCGCTGTGCGGTTCGCGACGCGGCCGCTGTGGTCGCGGCGGCGGCACCGACCCGACCGGTGGCGTTACTGTCCAACAGCGACCATCTCCAGGAGGCCACCGCGATCGCCGCCCGAAAGCTCGGCCTGCCCGGCAAGGACCCGGACGCCGCCCGTCTCTGCAAGGACAAGGCCGCCGCCCGCCGGGCGATCGCCGCTGCGGGCCTCGATCTGGTACGCGCCGTCACCGTCGACCCCGGCGCAGCCCCGAAGGTGCCGACCGAGGTGTTCCCCGCGGTGGTCAAACCCCGCGAGGGGGTCGCCAGTGAGGACGCGTACCTGGTGGCCGACCACGCCGAGCTGGTCGCCCGGGTGGCCGAGATCCGTGGCCGACGGCCCGACGTGGCACTTGTGGTCGAGGAGTACCTCGACGGTGAGCTGCGGACCTTCGAAACCCTCGGCGACGGCACCGAGCTGGCCTCCCTCGGCGGGTGGCACACCGGCCTCGGCCCGCCACCGACCTTCACCGAGGAGACCCTCGCCTGGTCGCCCCCGGCGGAGCGGACGCGCACCCAACTGCGGACGCGGCTCGACGCGCTCGGTGTCGGCTTCGGCGCCTGCCACACCGAGTACGTCATCTCCGACGGCCGGGTCCGGCTCATCGAGGTGAACTACCGCCTCATCGGCGACCGGATGGACCTGATCCTCGCCGAACTGCTCGGTGTGCCGTTGTTCGAGCACGTCATCCGGCTGCACCTCGGCGAACCGCTGACCGCCCTCGGCCTGCCCGACACCGTCGACAGCTACGCCCGGGTCGAGTACGTCTGCGCAGACCGGTCCGGCCGGCTCGTCGCCGCACCGGGCCCGCTGGACACCGTCCACGGCGACGTCCGGCTGGGCTGCCATCCGCTGCGCGAGGTGGGCCGTACCGCCGAGCACACCGGCACGAACCGCGACTACCTCGCCGTGCTGCACGGGATCGGCCCCGACGAGCCCACCGTCCGGCAGTCGCTGGCAGCCCTCCGTGGCGACCTCCAGTGGACCATCGCCGAGTGAGCGACGACTGCGAGCGGGAGGTCTTCGCCCGGGTGCTCGACGGCCTGCTGCGCGAGGACCACCTCGGTCTGTTCAGCGCCGGCCGAGCGGACGGGCCCGACTGGTGGCAGGTGCCGCACCGCGCTGGCCTGCTGCGCATCCCGGTCCGGGTGGACGGGTTCCAGCAGTCCCTGCGCAGTGCTGCGCCGATGGTGCTGCTGGTGGTCGACGACGGCGACCCGCAGCGTACGGAGACGGTGGACGGGCTGTTGACGCTGCTCGCCCCGCGCGACAACGCCGAGGCCGAGGCCGGCTGGCGGGAGTTCGGCGTAGAGTGCCGCGCCGACCTGCGGGCCCGACGGCTCGCCGCCCGCAACCGGCAGCGGGTGCTCACCGAGGTGGCCGCCGAACGCGCGATCACCCCGGGCGGCCTGCCGTCGGCGCTCCTGGACGACGTGCTCGCCGCCCACCAGGGCCACCCCGTCTACCCCACCGACCGGTGCCGGCACGGTCTCCGCGACGACGAACTGCTCCGGTACGCCCCGGAGCACGCCCCCCGTTTCGCGCTGCATTGGTACGCCGTCCCCGCCGAGGACGTCCGGCTCGCGGGCGAACTCCCATCGTGGTGGCCGCACGCGCCGCGACCGGATCAGCTGCTGCTGCCAGCACATCCGATCACCGTGGCCCGCGACACGCTTCCGGTGACCGAGCTGCCGGTGACCCCGGTGCGACCCACCCTGTCCATGCGGACGGTGGCACTCGACCACGACCCGCACGTGCACCTCAAACTGCCGCTGCCGACCGCGAGCCTCGGCGCGCGCAACCGACGCACGCTGCAACCGGGCTCGCTCGCCGACGGCGCGGCCGTCGCCGCACTGCTCGACCGGATCGCCGCCGCCGAACCCACCTTCGCCGGTCGGATCCGGCACGCCGACGAGAGCACCTGGGCGCACGTCGACGGCGACGAGCGGCGCGGTTTCCTGCTGCGCCGATTCCCGCGTGACCTGGCCGATGTCCAGGTGGTGCCGGTCGCGGCACTCGCCGCCGCCGACCCGGTGGCGGGCACGGTCCTCGAACGGATCAGCCCGGATCGACCCGTCCCGCTGCTGGAGTCCTACCTGGACCTGCTGCTCGACTGGCACGTCTTCCTCTGGCTACGCCACGGGATCGCCCTGGAGGCGCACCCGCAGAACATCCACCTGCTGGTGCACCCGGACGGCGCGGTCGGCCTGCTCTACAAGGACAACGACGGCGCCCGGCTGGACGCGCGGCACGACGGCCCGGATGGGCTCACCCTGCACGACGACCGGATGTGGGCGCGTGACCCGCAGGAATTGGCTGACGTGTTCATCACCATCACCCTGCACCTGGCCGCGGCCGCGCCACTGGTCGCCCTGGCGGCCCGAGGGCTACCCGTGCCGTCACCCGCCGAGGCGCTGGTGCCCCGGCTCGCCGCCGCCCGCGACCGGTGGGGAGACGGACCGGCGTCGCGGACCTTCACCGAGCGGGTCCTGCACGCCACCCGGCTGCCCATCAAGGCGATGCTCACCGCCGGCACGCTGCTGCCCAAACAGCGGTTGGGCTGCGCCGACATCAACAAGTACTACCTGCGTACCGGCCCGAACTACCTCCGGGAGACACGATGACGAGCGCGCAGCTGCGCTCCCGGCCGGTCACCGACGCCGGTCAGCTCGCCGACCTGGCCGCCGCCCACGCCGTCTTCGGCTGCCTGCTGCGCGAGCTGGCCCCGCCGGACGGCACCCCTGCCGTGGTCGACGGCGCCGTGCGGCTGCTGCTGCGGCACCTCGACGTCACAGTGCGCTGCGAGGTCGCGCGAACCTCGCCGCTCGGCGCGCACCGCTACACCGGGCCGGCGCAACGGAAGATCGGCGGCGGACGGTGGGAGGACCTGGACGCGGACGGGCTGGCCGCTCTGGTCGCGGCGGAACTCGCCAGTCGTACCGGCCTGGCGAACGACGAGTTCGTCGAGCAGGTCCGGGCCAGCCGGGACACAGTGGCCCGGCTCCTGGCCGAGCGACCGGCCGAGAATCCGACCCCCACCGGTGAGCCTGCCATCGACGCCTACGTCGACTCCGAGCAGTCACTTGTCTTCGGCCACCCGCACCACCCCACGCCGAAGTGGCGCAGCGGTGACCCGGACAGCTGGCGGGCGTACGCGCCGGAGCTGCGCACGGCGTTCCGGCTGCACTGGCTCGCCGTACCTGACGATCTGATCGCCGAGGCCGGGCCGTTCGATCCGCTGGTGGCCGCCCTCGACCCGCCTCGCCCCCCGCGCGGGCACCGCGTCCTGCCGGTGCACCCCTGGCAGTTGTCGCTGATCCCGCCC